>JAUXXW010000223.1 GCA_030684775.1 Pseudomonadota bacterium | reverse complement strand
GAGCGGTTCATGCACTCCCCCCTATTTCAAAGGCGGGCTGTGGGGGATTTCCGCAGATCCCCCCCTTTATCAAAGGGGGGCCAGGGGGGATTTCGCCAAGGGTTGCGCGAGCCGCGCGCGTCGCTAAATCCCCCTCAATCCCCCTTTGATAAAGGGGGAAGTCACTCTTCCTAGCCCCTTCACTCATATCACCAGCTAACGCGGGAAGATCCTTCGGGAAAGAGGGGCGAGTTGCGCGCTGGTTGCCGTCGCAACTCACAAATCCACTCCCGCCTGCGCCTTCACCCCGGCGCGATAAGCATGTTTCACGTCGGCGATCTCGCTCACCGTGTCGGCGGCATCGCACAGCGCTTGCGAAGCGGCGCGGCCGGTGACGACGACATGCTGCATCGCTGGCCGCGCGGCGAGGTCGGCGAGGACTTCCACCGTATCCAGCCAGCCGTAGCTGAGCAGATAGGTGAGTTCATCCAGCACCACCAGGCCGATACCGGGATCGCGCAGCATGCGTTGCGCCACCTCCCAGCCCTGTTTCGCGGTGGCGATGTCGCGCTCCAGGTTCTGCGTGTCCCAGGTGAAGCCCTCGCCCAGGACATGCCATTCGACGCCGGCCTGTTTGCCAAGAAAGGCTTCCTCGCCGGTGTCACTGCGGCTCTTGATGAACTGCGCCACGCCCACCTTCATGCCGTGGCCGAGCGCGCGCGCAACCATGCCGAAGGCGGAGGAGGACTTGCCCTTGCCGTTGCCGGTGAGCACCAGCAGCAGGCCCTTTTCCTGGTCGGCGCGAGCGATGTTCGCGTCGATCACCGCCTTCTTTTTCGCCATGCGGGCTGCGTGGCGGTCGGCTTTGTCGTCCATGAGGTCTCCTTGATCGGTAGGTCGGGTTAGGCGCAGCCGTAACCCGACATTTGGCGGCGGATTGTCGGGTTACGCGATGAAGCCGCTAACCCGACCTACGGTTGCCGTGGCGAGTATCTCAGTCCAATGAAGAACGTGCGGCCCGGCACGGCGTAATCATTGAAGGGCGACATTGTGCTGCGTACCTGGGTGTAGTCTTGGTCGAACAGGTTGCCAATCTTGGCCTCCAGTTTCCAGGATGGGTCGAGGCGGTAGTTCGCGTCGAGATCGACCACTGCGTATCCCGGCAGTCGTTGTGTGTTCGCCTTGTTGTTATATCGGTAGCTGGTGGCCTGTATGTGGGCACCCAGATCGAAGCGTCCGAACTCATGGCGGATGTCGGCGGAACCGGTGTGCGGGGCGCGGCGTTGCAAGGTTTTGCCGGTTGCGTCGTCTTGCGCGTTGAGGGCGTCATACGTCAATTTCCATGACCACGGCCCTCTTCTGGCTGCGTAATCCAGCGAAACGCCCTTCAGGGTTGCCGCGCCCACGTTGCCCATCGTTCCTATCCAGGAAGGCGCGACACCGGAAACGTAGTCGATCAGATTGCTGACTTTGTTATGATACGCCGTGGCGCCTGCATGGATACCAGGTGCGGTATAGACGAGGCCGATTTCCCGATTCCGGGCTGTCTCGGGTTGTAGGCTTGGGTTTCCCTGGAAGAAATTGACTGTATCCAAAGGCCAGTACAGATCGTTGAAGGAAGGGGCGCGAAAGGCCGTGCCGTAAGACATACGCGCCGTCCAGGCGGGGGCGAATTGATAGCCGTAGCCGATGAAGCCGCTGTCATGTTCGCCCAGTCGGGTGATGCGGTCATGGCGGCCACTGACCTGGAGAGAATGCTCGTCATACCTGGCCTGGTAGCCCAAGGCGAGTGAATCGGTGGTTTGTTCTGACACGATGAAGCTCTTGGTAGAGCCTACGTCGACGGAGCGTTGTTCGCCGGTCAGCGACAGCAATCCGCCCAATGCTTTGAAATTGTTCTGCCAGGTGATCTGGTTCTGCCGGGTTCGGTACTCGTCAATGGTGACGATGCTTGTGGATGGATCCACCAGCCAGTTTTTTGCGAAATCGGTGCTCTGCCCAATACGAAGGCTGGTGTCCCAGATGTCGTTGATCCGGTACTGGGCGCTGGCCTGAACAGATTCCAGTTGTTGCAGATTGCGGTTGTCGAAATTCGCCGTGCAGGTCACTCCAAATGCATCGCAATTGGTTGCGTCGTAATGCTTGGTGTTCTTTGAATAAAACACCCGGGCCGCGAGGTCGAGACTCCGCGAGACCCGGTGCGACACGCTGGCACTGGCGTTGCGGTTGGCATAGGCGTCGTTGTCTGGGTTGTACATGTCGTACAGCCCACCTTTTGCTGCCTTGATTGAACTGAAGCCATCGCTTTGTTCCACGCCGGCCTTCAGGTTGAAGCGGGTGTCCCCGATCTGCCCGCCGTAGCCGGCCGAAGCGATAGTCGTACCGTAGCTGCCCGTGCCAACGTAGACCGTCGGCGCGGGTTTCCCGGTCCCTTGGAAGGTAAAGAGCTGGATGACTCCCGACAGCGCATCTGAGCCATACAGGCTGCTGACTGGACCACGGACGACCTCGATGCGCTCGATCTGTTCCAGGGGAATTGCCTGGATCGCGGTCGTGCCTTGTGTCGCGGAAGAAATTCGCATGCCGTCAATCAGCACGGCCACATGTCCAGAATTGCCACCACGCAGTGAGAGCGTGGAAACGTCACCGCGGCCGCCCGTGGTGGTGATCTGAATGCCGGGGAGCGAACTCAACAATTCAGGTAGCGAGGCATGGTCCATTCGCTCGATGGCAGTACGGTCGAGCACTGAAACGTCGCTCAGGCTGTAGCGGACAGGTGTCGGAATACGCGTCGCGGTAACGACGATTTCATCGAGACTGGGAATTTCCGCCGCCTGAACAGGCAGGGTAAACAGACCGGCGATAAGCACGGTCAAAGCATTGCGTTGCATGGTGAGACTTCCTTTTTCGTTCCCGGCGTCCCCGCCGAGAAAAGCAAAAAACGCGGGCCGAAAAAGGTGGGTGGGTGAGCAATCGTTGCTCCCTCACCCCCGGCCCCTCTCCCGATGGGAGAGGGGGGGGTTGAACCGCCCTCCGCGGCCCGCGTGCCTGCTTCGGGCCGGTCTCCGGGCTCACGCCTAGGGTTTCTCAACCCGGGTTGTTCGCCTTCCCGTCCAAGGACAGTGGCATGGTGAACGACCGTTCAGCGCTTACCGTTGCGGGGGCAGCACAGGCTTTGAAGATGAACTTCGTACCTGTTTCCCGTTTCACTCCTTATCAGGGAGCACCAGAAGCGGGCGGCAGTGTAGTGGAGAGAGAGGGGGGTGGCTACTCCTGTTTGGGGGGGCTTCGTAGGATGTGGTGAGCGTAGCGAACCGCATCGC
>JAUXXW010000170.1 GCA_030684775.1 Pseudomonadota bacterium | reverse complement strand
GCTTGCCGGCGAGGCTGCCGTTCGTTATCAGCACCACCTTGAGGCTGCCCAGCAAGCCGAAATCCGTCAGCACGCGGCCGATCAACTCCACCACGGCGGGAAACTCCGGCGCGCTGGTCGGCTCGCCGTTGCCGGAGAGGGCCACATCATTGAGCCGGCGCATCCCTTCCGGCACCTGGCTGGCCATGAAATCACCGTGGACGATGGCCTCCAACATGCGGCGCAGTTCGTCTTCCAGTCGCGCCAGATCGATGGGCGGCGGCCCGCCGCGCTGCAAATCCGGCACCTGGCAGTAGATGCAACGCCAATTGCAGGCGTTGTTCGGATTCAGGTTGACCCCCAGCGATACCCCGCCGGCGCGGCGCGAAACCACCGGGTAGACGTAAGTCATGCCGGCGACATCGCGGTCGTGGTTGCGGGTGGTGAGTGACATGGGCGGATTCTGGCACAGCCACCCCTCGACGCCGCGCACCGCGACTCCCCCCCTTTTTCAAAGGGGGGCCTGGGGGGGGATTTCCGCAACCGCCACGACCGTGAACGCTTCGCCACGGGAGGTGAAGCTAATGGACAATCCGCCCCCATGACCCTCGACTTCGCTCCCCGTCTCATCGCCTGGCAACAAAGCCACGGCCGCCATGATCTGCCCTGGCAGGGCACCCTTGATCCCTATCGCATCTGGCTGTCGGAAATCATGTTGCAGCAGACCCAGGTGGAAACCGTGATTCCCTACTACAGCCGCTTTCTCGCGAGTTTTCCCGACCTCGCCACCCTGGCCGCGGCGCCCGACGACAGCGTGATGGCGCGATGGGCCGGGCTGGGCTACTACAGCCGGGCGCGCAACCTGCATGCGGCGGCCAGGCGCATCGCCGCCGAGCATGGCGGCCGCTTCCCGCAACAACTCGACGCCATTCTCGATCTGCCCGGCATCGGCCGTTCCACCGCCGCCGCCATCGCCGCCTTCGCCTTCGGGCAGCGCGGGGCGATTCTCGACGGCAATGCGAAACGGGTGCTGGCGCGGGTATTCGGCATCGACGGCTGGCCGGGAGAGAAAGCCGTGGAAACCCGGATGTGGGCATTGGCCGAGGCGCTCCTGCCGGAATCGGACATCCGCGCCTACACGCAAGGTCTGATGGATCTGGGCGCCACCCTCTGCGCCCGCGCCCGCCCGCGCTGCGAGGCCTGCCCGTTCAGCGACGACTGCCTCGCCAACCGCCAGGGCCGGCATGGCGAACTGCCCGGCGCGCGGCCTAAGAAAAGCATTCCGGAAAAAGCCACCGCCATGCTGATCCTGCTGCACGGTGGCGAAATCCTCCTGGAAAAGCGCCCCGCCCCCGGCATCTGGGGCGGTCTCTGGAGCCTGCCGGAATGCCCCGCCGACGCCGACCCGGCGCGCGCGGCGGCCAGCCTGGGCTATCGCGCGGAAACCGCCGATAGATGCCCTGCACACATCCACACCTTCACTCACTTCCGCCTGCACATCCAACCCTGGCTGCTGCCGGTGGAACGCCCCCTCGCGGCGGAAGAACCTGGCCGCCTCTGGCTTGCGCTCGCCGACCTCAACGGCGCCGCCCTGCCCACGCCGGTCAGGCGGATTCTGGAAGCGATACGGCAAGCGTAGAGAAGCGATCCTGCCCACCCGGGCTGGGTGTTTTCGTGCTTATCCGGTTGTCACAGGCAACCACTGGAAGTCGTGGCTCGTGATTTCGTGGCATGGCGCCGTAGCGCCGTAGGTTGGGCAAAGCGAAGCGTGCCCAACGAACCGCCGCTATGTTGGGCACGCTTCGCTTTGCCCAACCTACGTCACTACGTCACTACCCGTAGTGGGTGTCTGCGACAACCGGATAAGCACGGGTGTTTCTCCACGAAACGCGCGACCGAAAATGTCGCTTAACCCACTCCCGGGTATTGCCGCAGGTGGAATAACCCCTTCTGGAAAGCTGTCTATCTATTTGATAAAAAAGACTTTTTATTTTGGTTGTCGGCGGTGCTCAATGAGCCTGTCGGAATTTTTTACACTCTCTTTCCCGACGGTCACGCTCATTTTGTAGCCCTTTGTATTAATTGAATTGTTTTTATTGGCACGATAAATGCTTATGTATAGTCAGCGCATGTATTCCTATCTGGAAAACGCGGGTTGCCTGGTGTCAGGCAGTGCAGGAGTCAAGGAAATGAAAACAGTGACGAACACCCCACTTCTGGCCGGTGCCCTGGCGTTGGCCGCCATGGCGATCAGCCTTCCCGCGAGCGCGGTGCTGCTTACCCCCGCGCAAAGTCTCTCGTTCAGCGGTACCGCCACCGTGACCGATACCAACCCGGCCGCCGGGGCTACCACCAATACCGGCGCCTATTTTGGAACGGTCGCCAATTCGACCAGCAGTTTCCAGAAGTTCAATGCCACCACAGGCGTGCTGACCAAGACGACCGTCACGGTCGCCTCCACGCGCGCCCCGAAAATCACCGGCAACAGGGTGACCGGGTTAACGACCCAAACCGCCACCGGCACCGGTAGCAGCACGCCCAGGATTGTCCTGCCCACAGTTTCGCAAACCTTCGTGTCGACCGGCACCTTGAACGGTATCTGCGGGGGAACCGGCAATCCTGCTTGTGGAACGACCGGGTATAGCGTGAACGGCGCCACCAGCAACATCAACTCCTCCGTGAACGTCACCAACCCCACAAGCCTGGATGCCTATGTCGGCGCCAGTGGCACGTTCGATGTGGTGCGGATGGCCAGCATGACCGTCACCAGTGGTGGTACCGCCCCGAGCACCACCAGCACCTTCTCGTCCACCTGGAATGGGACGTTGAGCACGATTTATGAATACCTGCTTCATGCCGCTCCCTCCTTCGAGGGGGGCGCCGGTGTGAATACATTGACCATCGATTTCGGCTCCGTGCTGCAATACAGCAGCGTCAGTCCCCTTTCGTTCAATCTCTTCAATCTGGGCGGCGCGAACACCACCGGCCTGGACCTCGACAGCATTGTCAGCTCGGGCGACGCCGCCACGCTTACCACCGATCTGGCGAGTTTCTCCAGCCTGGCGGCGGGAGGCGGGGGCTCCAGCTTCCAGGCATTTTTCGATACCTTCAACACGGGTGCCTTCCTGAGCACTTTCACGCTGGGATTTTCCGACGCGGATATCGGCGCGGAATCCACCCGCTACACTTCCAGCAATTTCGGCTATCTGACCTTGATCCTGAAAGGTAATGTGCTGGAACTGCCCAGCATTCCCGAGCCCGCGACCCTGGCCCTGCTGGGCTTGGGTTTCGCCGGCCTGGGTATGGCGCGGAGACGCCGGAAAGACGACTGACAGCGTCGAACACACACGGAAAAAGGGGTGCTTTCGCACCCCTTTTTCTTGCCGCGAATCGAACAGGAGATAAATTCCTCGGGCGCGCCCGATACGTTTTGGGCTTGTGGGCTTCCACAAGCGGCTTTTTGAACCACATCCGCCAGGAGCACGGTATTGACCCAGGCCAGCGGCCGCATTGAAGCCAACATCGTCGCCATCGAGGCGCGCTCCATCCAGCGTGGCGCGCTGGAATGGCGCGATGGCGTCATCACCGGCAGGGAAACCTTCGGCGCTCCCGATCCCCGGCTGCCCTATCTGCTGCCCGGCTTTGTCGATGCCCATGTACACATTGAGAGTTCCATGCTGGTGCCGAGCGAGTTCGCCCGGCTGGCGGTGCGCCACGGCACGGTCGCTGCGGTGAGCGACCCGCACGAGATCGCCAATGTTCTCGGCATGGATGGCGTGCGCTTCATGCTCGACAATGCCGCGCGCACGCCTTTCCACATCCTCTTCGGCGCGCCCTCCTGCGTGCCGGCGACAGCGTTCGAGACGGCCGGAGCCACGCTCGATGTCGCCGCCGTGACGCGCTTGCTCGACATGCCGGGTGTCGGTTATCTCTCGGAGATGATGAATTTCCCCGGTGTGCTGGCGGGCGATGGCGAGGTGCTGGCGAAGATCGCCGCCGCCCGCGCGCGCGGCCTGCCGGTGGACGGCCATGCCCCCGGTATGCGCGGCGAGGAGGCGCGCCGTTATGCCGCCGCCGGCATCGGCACCGACCACGAGTGCTCCAGCCTGGAAGAGGCCGAGGACAAACTGGCGGCCGGCATGCACATCCTGATCCGCGAGGGTTCGGCGGCGCGCAACTTCGACGCCCTGCATCCGCTGATCGACCACTACCCGGAGCGGCTGATGTTCTGCAGCGACGACAAGCACCCCGACGACCTGGCTGCGGGCCACATAGACCAACTGGTGGCGCGCGCGGTCGCGGCGGGGCACGACCTGTTCGACGTGCTGCGCGTCGCCTGTCTCAACCCCATCGCGTATTACCGTCTGCCGGTGGGGCAACTGCGTGCCGGCGATTCCTTCGATGCGGCGCTGCTGGAGAATCTGGTCGATTTCCCCGTCATCGCCACGTTCCTCGGCGGGGTGAAGGCCGCGGAGCGGGGGCAGACCCGGCTCGCCTCCGTGCCGGTCACCCCGGCCAATCGCTGGCATGCCCGCGCCATCGTCCCGGACGATCTGAAACTGCTGTCGAACGGCCAACCGGTGCGGGTGATCGAGGCCCGCGACGGCGAACTGCTCACCCGCGAATCGCTGGCGCGGCCACGCTGCGTCGATGGTGTCTTGCTACCCGACCCGGAGCGGGATCTGCTCTTGCTGCTGGTGCTGAACCGCTATCAGGCCGCGCCCCCGGCATTGGCCTTCATCAAGGGTTTCGGCCTGAAGCGGGGAGCCCTCGCCTCCAGCGTCGCCCATGACTCGCACAACCTGGTGGCGGTGGGGGCCAGCCACGAAGACCTGATGCTGGCGGTGAACAGCCTGGTGGCCGGCGGCGGCGGTATCGCGGTGGCCGACGCTGGTGTGGTGCATAGCCTGCCCTTGCCGGTAGCCGGGCTGATGAGCGATGCCGACGGCGACACGGTGGCCACCCGCTATGGCGAACTGGATGCGCTGGCGCATGGACTGGGCGGGGGCCTGCGGGCGCCGTTCATGACGCTCTCGTTCATGGCGCTGCTGGTGATTCCGGAGTTGAAGTTGAGTGATCGCGGCCTGTTCGACGGGCGCGACTTCCGCTTCGTGGAGATGCGGACGGGAGCGCCCTGAAGGTTTTTTCGGAACAAAGGAAATGACGATGCTCGTGTTGTTCACCGACTATGGCTGGCGTGACCCCTATGTCGGGCAGATGAAGGCGGTTTTGGCCACACACGCGCCCGGCGTGGCGGTGATTGACCTGCTCCATGCCGTGCCCGATTTCAATCCCCATGCCGGCGCCCATCTGCTCGCCGCGCTGTGCCGCGACCTGCCAGTCGGCGCGGTGGTGCTCGCCGTGGTCGATCCCGGTGTCGGGGGGCCGCGCGAGGCGGTGGTGGTGGAGGCGGATGGCCGTTTCTACGTCGGCCCCGACAACGGCCTGCTCTCGGTGCTGGCCGGGCGGGCGCAAGCCTCGCGTGCCTGGCGCATCGACTGGCGACCGGAAAACTGCTCCGACTCCTTCCACGGCCGCGACCTGTTCGCGCCCATCGCGGGCTGGATCGCCGCCGGCGACTTTCCGGAGGCCAAGCTCAAGCCGGTCGATTCGTTACAGGTGCGATTCGACACGGCGGAACTGTCTCGCATTCTCTACATCGACCACTACGGCAACGCCTGGAGCGGCATTCGCGGCGAGCTGGCGGAGGCCGGCTCGGAAATCGAGGTGAAAGGCGTGCGCCTGGCCTGGCGGCGGGTGTTCATGGAAGCCGGCAAGGGCGAGGCGTTCTGGCATGTGAACAGCGCCGGTCTGATCGAGATCGCGGTGAACCGGGGCAGCGCGGCGGAGAAGCTGGACTTGAAGGTGGGCGATCTGGTGAGGTTGGCGGGTTCGCCGGAAGGCCAGGTGCATTAGGCCGCGTCGAAACCCATTCCGGCCGGTTATGACTCAATATCGACGCAACTTCATTCCAGGCGGGTCGTTCTTCTTCACCGTCAATCTGGCCGACCGTCGACTGCGTTTGTTGACCGACCATGTCGAGTTACTGCGCGACGCGTTCTGCTATGTGCTGGCGCGGCACCCGTTTACGGTGGATGCCATCGTGGCGCGGGCCGTCACATGCTCGAAGCAGGGCTCGCCCGGTTTCGGCGTCCCCTTGCGGGGGCACGCTTCGCTTTGCCCAACCTACGCCTCTGGTTCCAATTAGGGGGAAATCACTAAGTGGGCTGGCTGTTCACGGCGCAACGCCGGCTCCGGGAGGTTTGGAGAAAAGGCTAGAATGGCGCGGTTTTTTGCCTCGCCTGTTTCGCTCGCAACGAGCCACCTTGACGCCATGCCCCGATCCGATTCCAACCCGATGACTTCCACCGAACGCCGCGCCGCCGTCTCTCTGGCCGGTATTTTCGGGCTGCGCATGTTGGGCATGTTTTTGATCCTGCCGGTGTTCGCGCTGTATGCAAAAACCCTGCCCGGTGGCGACAACCACACCCTGATCGGCCTCGCCCTGGGCATGTACGGCCTGACCCAGGCTATCTTGATGATTCCCTTCGGCATGGCCTCGGATCGCTTCGGGCGCAAACCGGTGATCATCGTCGGTCTGGTGATCTTTGCTCTGGGCAGTTTTCTCGCGGCCAGTGCCGACGATCTCATGGGAGTGCTGATCGGCCGCGCGCTGCAAGGCGCCGGCGCCATTTCGGCGGCGCTGACGGCCTTGCTGGCGGACCTGACCCGCGAGGAAAAGCGTACCCAGGCGATGGCCATGATCGGCAGCACCATCGGCCTGGCCTTCGCCGTTTCCATGGCGGCCGGGCCGGCCTTCTACAGTTGGATCGGCGTCCCCGGCATGTTCGCCATGACCGGCGTGCTGGCGCTGCTGGCGATTCTGGTGGTCAAGTTCGTCACCCCCAACCCCGGCAAGACCGCCTTCCACTCGGACGCCGAAGCCAACCCGGCGCGGATCGGCGACGTCATGCGCAATGTCGAACTGTTGCGCCTCAACTGGGGCATCTTCTCTTTGCATGCGGCGCAGATGGCCATGTTCATCGTCGTGCCCTTCGCCCTGGTGCAAGGCGGCCTGGACGCGGTACACCACTGGCAGATTTACCTGCCGGTGCTGCTGGCTTCGCTGCTGCTGTTGGTGCCGGTCATCATCTATGGCGAAAAACGTGGCGAACTGAAAAAGGTATTCGTCGCCGCGATTGCCCTCATGTTCGTTGCCCAGATCGGCCTGGCCTTCTCCATGCACCTGTTCTGGGGCGTGGTGGCGGCGCTGTTCACCTACTTCGTGGCTTTCAATATCCTGGAAGCCAGCCTGCCTTCGCTGGTTTCCAAGATCGCCCCGCCCGAGGCCAAGGGTACGGCGATGGGCGTCTACAACACCTCGCAGGCGCTCGGCATGTTCTTCGGCGGTCTCATCGGCGGCTGGCTGGCGCAGTACCAGGGCTTCGCCGTCGTATTCGCGTTCTGCGCGGGATTGATGGGAATCTGGTTGCTGCTGGCCGCGCGCATGGTGCCGCCGCCACGCGTGAAAACCCAGATGTTCCACGTCGGCGCGCTTAGCCCCGAGGCGGCGCAGCGCCTGGCGAGCAATCTCACGGTTTTCGTCGGGGTGGAAGCGGTGACCGTGTTGCCGGAGGAAGGCTCTGTACTGCTCAAGGTGAGCCAGAACGGTTGGGACGAGGAAGGCGTTAAACATTTACTGCAAGGAGGACATTGAATGGCTTCGGTGAACAAAGTGATTTTGATCGGCAACTTGGGGCGCGACCCGGAGATGCGCTACATGCCCAGCGGCGATGCCATCGCCAACCTGCGCATCGCGACGACCGACAAGTTCAAGGATCGTAACGGCGAAATGCAGGAAGCAACCGAATGGCACACGGTGGCGTTTTTCGGCAAGACCGCCGAAATCTGCGGCCAGTATCTGAAAAAAGGTAGCCAGCTCTACGTGGAAGGCAGTCTGCGCACGCGCAAGTGGCAGGACAAGGACGGCAACGACCGCTACACCACCGAGATTCGCGGCGACCGCATGCAGATGCTGGGTGGTCGGAGTGGTGGCGGTGGTGGCGGTGTCGCCGACTACGACACTCCGCCCATGGACAGCGCCCCGCGCGGCAAGCCTTCGGGCGGTTCCGGCGGCGCGCCTTCGGGTGGTTCTTCAGGTGCCTCCTCGGGCGGCGGCTTCGGGGATATGGACGACGACATTCCGTTCTGAGTTGGTCGGGTCGAGTGCTTTTGCGCTCGCCTCGCGAAGCTTCCGGCTGCGGCTGAGCCCGGCGCTCCCATTGGACGCGCCGGGCTTTTTGCTGTTGAGGCGGATTGATCGGGATGTCCTACGCCTTCGCTACAAGCGAGGTCGGATCGCGTGGTCTGTCCGGGAGAAACCGAGGTCGGCATGAAACCTGCTTATAAGCCATCCGGATGAACCGGAGAATTCCATGGCTGATTTCATGACCGTGCTGGCGGCTTCCCAGAAACAGACCGCGGGTGGCAAACAGGCCAACCCGTCGGCGAGCCTGTTGCCGGAGCGATTGTTCGGCAGTGTGCTGTCGGCGCAAATCAGGCGGCCACTGGATGAGGTGGCGCCGGCGCTGCCGGCGGCCCTGGCGGATGGGTTGCCAATACAGGCCAAGCCGGGGGGCAAGAAAGCGGAACTTGCGGCAGGGGCGGAAACGGACATGACGGGCGAGCCGCCCGCCGTTGTGCCGCCATCCGCTGTCGACAGGGCCGTCGATCAGGAGGTACAGGCAATACAGGCGCGCCCTGATGCTTCCGTTACGTTGGGGATGCCGGCATCACGGGTACGCACGGCCACCACGGCCGCAGCCACAGCAGCCACAGCAGCCACAGCAGCCACCACCACCACCGCAGCCACCGCTACCACCGCTACCACCGCAGCCACCGCAGCCACCGCAGCCACCGCAACCACCGCAACCACCGCAACCGCGCCGGATCTGGCGCGGCAGACGATTCCGGCCACTTCAGCGGCGTTGCAGGCCTCGGTGCCTCGCAGGCATGCGGCGGTTCCGCCCGGGTCGGAGAATCCGACGCCACAAGCAGCTTCCGTTGTTGCGAACACCGTGCGGGAAGTGCTTCCTCAGGCACTTCCCGCCGCTTTGGTTGTACCCCGGGAATCCGCGGTGGAGACACTCCCAGCCGCTTTGCCCGCGCGGCAGAGGTTGCTTCTGGCGGCAAGTCCTGCCGGGTCCGACGTGACGCGGGGGCAAGAATTGCCGGTTGCCGGGCGCGTTCCGCTGGATGTCCGCTCGGAAGTTGTTCTGGTTCCGTCGGTAACGGTGGGTGCTACCACCGGCTTGACGGGTTTGACGGTTGCCGCCGGCCTGTCGGCCGATGCGCCGGCGGCTCCGGATATGGCGGGTACGAACGCCACGCGCCAGTTGGGCCAGTTCGAGCACGCCATACGCGCCCCGGAATCTCGCGTGCAGGTTGCGCTTGAAGCTCCGGTTCGCGGTCAGGCCTTCCCGGCCGAGTTTTCCGAGAAGATCGTCTGGCTGGCTGGACGCCAATCGCAGTGGGCGGATATGTCGTTGAATCCGCCGCAATTGGGTGCCATCGAAGTGCGTCTTTCCCTTTCCGGCGGCGAGGCCGGCGTACAGTTTTTTTCACCGCATCCCATGGTGCGTGATGCCATCGAGGCTGCATTGCCGCGGTTGCGCGAATTGATGGCGCAGGCCGGCATCGCCCTGGGCGATGCGCAAGTTCGCGAGGAAGCCTTCGCGCGACGCGAAGCGGGCGGTTCCAGGCGGGCCGGGGGCGATGCGATACCGGGGGAAGCTGCGTTTCCCGTGGCGTCCGTTGCCATGAATTCTCGCGCGGGCATCGGTCTGGTCGACCTCTACGTTTAACCCTCTTGAAGCCGCGCTTCTCAAGATATCCTCGCGCCTTCCGATAAACACGTCGGAAGGCACTTGCCTCCGCGCTGGTCGTGTCGTAATAAAGAACTTAAGCTTTTTTCACGAACACGCTGTTTTTGTGTGATATTTTGTTTGTAATAGCAATTGGAGAGAGACCTTATGTCCAAGGAAGCAGCCGCCCCGGCCGAAGGTGAAGCGCCCAAGAAGAAGAGCAAGTTACTCATCATCATTATCGCGGTGCTTGCCATCGTGTTGATCGGGGGGGGCGCGGGGGCATATCTGCTGTTGTCCAAACCGGCTACCGAGAAGAAGGCCAAGGCGGATCACGGCGACGAAGAAGTCGCCGCCGATGACGCCGAGGAGGAGGACGAGGGCGATGGCAAGCCCCCGGTTTACGAAAAACTGGATACCTTCACCGTCAACCTGGCCGATCAGGAGTCCTATCTCCAGACCGAAGTGCAGTTGGTGCTGGCGAGTACCGATGTTCAGGGGAAGATCAAAGCGCGTATGCCCGAAGTGCGCGATGCCCTGATTCGCCTGCTCTCCAGCAAAACCGCGGAGGAGTTGGCGCAACTGGAGGGCAAGGACAAGCTCGCCCAGGAAGTCCAGAAAGCGGTCAACGAGGTTCTTGGCGTGAAGAAGAAGTCCAAGGGTGTGAAGAAAGTGCTGTTCGCCGCCTTCATCATCCAGTAAGGATGGATCGCGCTCGTGGCTGACGACATCCTTTCCCAGGAGGAAGTTGACGCCCTGTTGCGTGGGGTGACGGGCGAGCCCGACGACGCGGCGGCCGATGAGGGTAGCGGTGGCGTTCGGGCTTATGACATCGGCCGCCAGGAGCGCATCGTGCGCGGGCGCATGCCCACGCTGGAAATCATCAATGAGCGCTTCGCGCGCAATTTCCGGGTCGGACTGTTCAACCTGATCCGCCGCAGCGCGGAGATTTCCGTGGGGCCGGTGACGGTCATCAAGTACAGCGAGTTCGTGCGCAACCTGGTGGTTCCCACCAACCTGAACATGGTGCACATCAACCCGCTGCGCGGCACCGCGCTGTTCGTGTTCGACCCGAATCTGGTGTTCCTGGTGGTGGACAACCTGTTCGGCGGCGACGGGCGTTACCACATGCGTGTGGAAGGGCGCGATTTCACCCCGACTGAGCAACGCATCATCCGGAAAATGCTGGATGTCGTCTTCGAGGAAATGAAAAAGGCCTGGGAAACCATTTACCCGGTCGACTTCGAATATGTGCGTTCGGAAATGAATACCCAGTTCGCCAACATCGCCACGCCGACCGAAGTGGTGGTGGTGAGTACCTTCAATATCGAACTGGGCTCCGGTGGCGGCGATTTCCACGTTTGCATGCCCTACAGTATGATTGAGCCGATTCGCGACCAGCTCTCCAGCACCATGCAGGCCGACCGGGCCGAACTGGATGAGCGCTGGGTCTCGCAGATGTCTCTACAGGTGCAGGATGCCGAAGTGGAACTGGTCGCCAATCTCGGCCAGGCGCCCGTGACCCTGCGCCAGATTATCGATCTCAAGGTGGGCGATGTGATCTCCCTGGATGTTCCGGAAGCAGTGGTGGCGCAAGTCGATGGCGTGCCGCTGTTCCAATGCCATTATGGTCAGAAGAATGGGCAGTTGGCCCTCAAGGTTGAGCGCGTGCTGCAAGGGCAGGACCGCCTTGCCTGCGTCGGGAGCAAACGATGAGCGAAGACGCGCAAAAGCAGGAAGACATCTCCGCCGATGACTGGGCGGCCGCGCTGGCCGAGCAGGAGACGGACGCGCCGGCCGATGCCGCCGCCGACGCGGGCATGGACGATTGGGCCGCGGCATTGGCGGAACAGGATGTCGCCGACAAGGCCGCGGCGGACACGGCCCCCGCCGCAGCGGAAGCCGCCAAGCCCAAGTCGCCGATATTCCAGAGCTTCGATAGCGACAAGGTGGCGCCCGCCGCCAACAACCTCGATCTGATTCTCGATATTCCGGTTCACCTCACGGTGGAACTGGGCCGCACCAAGATCGCCATCCGCAACCTGTTGCAACTGGCGCAGGGTTCCGTGGTGGAACTCGATGGCCTGGCCGGCGAGCCGATGGATGTACTGGTCAATGGCTGCCTGATCGCCCAGGGCGAGGTGGTGGTGGTCAACGACAAGTTCGGTATCCGCCTCACCGACATCATCAGCCCGGCCGAGCGCCTGCGCCGGATCAACCGATGAAACGATTGTTTCCGGCGGCCACGCTGCTCGCCAGCCCGGCCTGCTGGGCGGTAGAGCCCCCCGCGCTTTCCACCGGAAGCGTGTTGTTTCAGGGCCTGCTCGGCCTGCTTGTCGTGTTGGCGGTCATGATGGCGTTCTTCTGGTTCATGCGCCGCTTTTCCCCCGGTCAGACAGGCGCCCAGGGTGTGGTCAAGGTAGTGGGCGGGGTCATGCTGGGCACGCGGGAAAAACTGGTGGTGGTGGAGGTCGGCGACACCTGGCTGTTGTTGGGCGTCGGTGGCGGCCAGGTCAATGCCCTGCACACCCTGCCGCGCCCCGAAGGCGTGAGCGCTGCGGCCCTGCACGATCCCCTGTCGGGCTTCTCCGACAAGCTCAAGGAAATGCTGCAACGGCGCCGCGCCGAGTGAGGCTGGCACAATGATTTCCCGCACTTGCAGCGCAGGCGTCCCAATTGCATTCCACGGCGAAAGCAGGCGAGGACGCCTGCGCTACAACCAACCCGCTTCCTGTAGCGCAGGCGTCCCGCCTGCCCGCAAATCGGATCAGATGAACAAGGCTGGCACCCCACCCGTGATACACCTGGCCGGCGCCGTGCTGCTGGCCTTGTTCCCGTTCGCCGCCCTGGCCGCGCCCGGTCTTCCCGCCTTCTCCAGCACGCCTGGGGCGGGGGGCGCCACCAACTACACCTTCAGCATCGAAGCCCTGCTGCTGCTGACTTCGCTGACCTTCCTGCCGGCGGCGTTGTTGATGATGACCTCGTTCACCCGCATCGTCATCGTTCTGTCGCTTCTGCGTCAGGCCATGGGCACCATGTCGGCGCCGCCCAACCAGGTGATCATCGGCCTCTCGCTGTTCCTCACCTTTTTCATCATGGGACCGGTGTTCGACAAGATGTATGAAGTCGGCTGGAAGCCCTATTCCGATAACCAGATTTCCCTTGTGGAAGCGGCGGATCGCGGAGTGCAGCCGCTCAAGTCCTTCATGCTCAAGCAGACCCGCCAGGAAGACCTGGCTCTGTTCATCCGCCTGGCCAAGGTGCCGCCCCTGGCCGGCCCGGAGGACACCCCACTCAAGGTACTGGTGCCGGCCTTCATCATCAGCGAACTGAAAACGGCGTTCCAGATCGGCTTCATCGTCTTCATCCCCTTCCTGATTATCGATATGGTGGTGGCCAGCGTGTTGATGTCGATGGGCATGATGATGCTTTCACCGATGCTGGTGTCGTTGCCGTTCAAGATCATGCTGTTCGTGCTGGCCGATGGCTGGGGGCTGCTGATCGCCTCCCTGGTGCAGACCTTCCAGATATGACCCCCGATACCGTCGTCGCCATCGTCCGCCAGGCCCTGGAAGTCGCCATGCTGGTGGGCGGGCCGTTGCTGCTGTCGGCGCTGTTGATGGGCTTGCTGGTGAGCATTTTTCAAGCCGCCACGCAGATCAACGAAATGACCCTCTCCTTCATTCCCAAACTGCTGGTGATGTTCGTCGTGCTGGTGGTGATGGGACCGTGGGCAATGCAACTGCTGGTGGATTACGTCGCCCGCTTGTTCGGCAGCATTCCCACGCTGGTTGGTTGATGCTGACCCTGTCCAGCACCGATCTGAACACGCTGCTGGTTCTGTTCTTCTTTCCCTTTGTGCGCATCCTCGCCTGGTTGCGGTTCGACCCGCTGCTGGGCAATCGCGCCTTCCCCATGCGCGCGCGGGTGGTGTTGGCTTTCGTGCTGACCGTGGCCATCGCCCCCGTGTTGCCCGTAGCACCTCAGGTGGCTCTGGTGTCGGGTGAAGGGTTTCTTGTGCTGTTGCAGCAGATCGCCATCGGCGCGGTGCTCGGTTTCACGCTGCGCATCGCGGTCGCCATCGTCGAATTGGTCGGCCAGTTCCTGAGCATGCAGATGGGCCTCTCCTTCGCCATGCTGTTCGATCCGATCAACGGCGCGCAGACGCCGGTCATCTCGCAATTCCTGGTGCTCACCACCACGCTCATTCTTTTCGCCTTCAATGGTCATCACCTGGTCATCGCCGCGTTGGCGCAAAGCTTCGTCGAGGTGCCGGTCGGCCCCACGCTTACCGCGCCGGGCTTTGCCACCGTGGTGCACTGGGGCGGCGCGATGTTCACCACCGGCCTGCACATCGCCCTGCCGGTCACCGCCGCCTTGCTCGCCACCAACCTCACCATCGGCATGATGTCGCGCGCCGCCCCGCAACTGAACATCTTCGCCATCGGCTTTCCCCTCACCCTCGGCGCCGGTTTCCTGGTGCTCTACTTCACCCTGGCCTACCTGCCGGCACAACTCGACCGCATCTGGTTGCAGGCGGTGGAGGCCGGGGTGAGCGCCATGCGCGGCGTGGGGGGGCAATGACGATCTGGTTCAACAGGAACGCCTCGGACTGGGTGCGGCGCTGGGCCGGCCTGATTTCTCCTGGCGGCCGCGTGCTCGATCTCGCCTGTGGAGGAGGCCGCCATGCGCTCCATCTCGCCGGCCTCGGGCATCAGGTCATCGCGGTGGATCGCGATTTGTCGCTCGTGGAAGAACTGCGTGACGCGCCGAATATCACCTGGCGCCAGGCCGATCTGGAAGCGGATGCCTGGCCGTTTCCCGGCGACACCTTTCGCGGCATCGTCGTCACCAACTACCTGCACCGCCCCCTGTTCGACCTGCTCCTCGCCGCGCTCGAACCCGGTGGCGTCCTGATCTACGAGACGTTCAGCCTCGGCCAGGCCAAATATGGGCGCCCGCGCAACCCCGCGCATCTGCTGCTGCCGGGAGAGTTGCTGGAAATGGCGCGTGGGAAGTTACGCGTGCTGGCGTTCGAGGATGTCGAAGAGCCGGAACAGCGGCGCTGCGTGCAAAGGCTTTGCGCTGTAAAGCCGTGAACAAGCTTGGTTACTGGAAAGGCGCAACTGATCCAGCTTGGGGAAATAGGGGACAGACCACGGTCTACCGAGCACGGCAGCGTGGAAACCGTGGTCTGTCCCCTATTTCCCGGTGGGAGGCGGCGCGGACGACGGCGTTGTTGCGCGCGGTGGCGGGAGGAAGGCCGGCGCTGGCTTGGGAGGCGGCGCCGGCACCGACCGGGGAAGCGCGTAGGTTGGGCAAAGCGCAGCGTGCCCAACAGACCGTCGCCATGTTGGGCACGCTGCGCTTTGCCCAACCTACAGTTCTCGCCAATCCGGTGCGGCTTGCCGCCGAGCAACGCTTGCTGGAAGGCGAATACGCCGCCTACAGCACCCGGTTGGAGCAGTTCGACGCCGAGATAGCAACAAAACAGGGGACAGACCACGGTTTACCGAGCACGGCAGCGTGGAAACCGTGGTCTGTCCCATATTTCCCCCTGGTGATCGTGCCGGGCGACAACTCGCTGGAAGTCGAGGCCTTCGTCGAGAACAAGGACATCGGCTTCGTCCGCGCCGGCCAGGCGGCGGAGGTGAAGGTGGAGACCTTCAACTTCACCAAATACGGCACGCTGCATGGGACGGTGATGCAGGTTTCCGGCGATGCGATCCAGGATGAGAAGCGCGGCCTGGTCTATGCGGCGCGGGTGAAGCTGGAACGCAGGGCAAATTTGTTCTGACCTTTAGCCGTCATGGCTTTGTGTGAGCCGCCCCACCCTATGAAACAACTCCCGTAGGATGTGGTGAGCGCAGCGAACCGCATCATGCCACGCGTGCCAGGTTGATGCGGCTCGCTGCGCTCACCACATCCTACGTGGGGCTTCGATGCCGGCTGTTTCACGGTAATTCAAAGGCTTATCGTGAGAATAAATTAGCCGTGAGCTGGAGCGCACCACGTTGAATGTGGACGGCAAGGCGGTGAGCCTGTCACCGGGCATGGCGGTGACGGTGGAGATCAAGACGGGCAAGCGGCGGGTGATCGAGTACTTCCTGTCGCCGTTGATGCAGGTCGGGGATGAGAGTTTGCGGGAGCGGTGATCTGATGCGCCATCACCGGATAGGCGGTTGCGCTTGTCGGCGCGGGATGTTGCAGGTCTTTGTGCCGCGCGGACATGAACACCCCGAGTTTCGGCTAAAATCGCCGTTTTTCCGGATTCCCTAACAGCCATGTTCACCGGCAGTCTCGTCGCACTCGTTACACCCATGCTGCCCGATGGCGGCCTGGACATGCCCCGTTTCCGGGCGCTCATCGACTGGCATGTCGAGCAGGGCACGGATGGCTTGGTCATCGTCGGCACCACGGGGGAATCGCCCACGGTGGATGCCGAGGAACATTGCCTGCTGATCCGCACCGCTGTGGAACAGGCCGCCGGCCGCGTTCCGGTGATTGCCGGCACCGGCGCCAATTCGACGCGCGAAGCCATCGAATTGACCCGTTGCGCCAAGGAAGCCGGCGCGGCGGCGGGTCTGTCGGTGGCGCCTTACTACAACAAGCCGACCCAGGAAGGCCTGTATCAGCACTTCAAGGCCATTGCCGAGTCGAGCGACCTGCCGTTGATTCTCTACAACGTTCCCGGCCGTACCGTTTCCGACATCAGCAACGACACCGCCCTGCGTCTGGCCGCTTTGCCCGGCGTTATCGGCATCAAGGACGCCACCGGCAACATCGAGCGCGGCTCCGATCTGATCAAGCGCGCCCCGGCTTCGTTTGCCGTCTATAGCGGCGACGATGCCAGCGGCATGGTGCTGATGTTGTTGGGTAGCCAGGGCGTCATTTCGGTGACCTCCAACGTGGCGCCGCGTTTGATGCACGAAATGTGTGTGGCGGCGATGTCGGGTGATCTGGCCCGTGCCCGCGAAATCAATTACCGCCTGCTTGGCCTGCACCAGAAACTGTTCGTGGAAGCCAATCCCATTCCCGTGAAGTGGGCGCTGGCTGAAATGGGCCATATCGGCCTTGGCATCCGCCTGCCCCTCGTCACTTTGTCCGCGCCGTATCACGACACGCTGCGCGTCGCTCTTAAGGAAGCCGGTTCCCTGTGAGGTTCCCCGTTATGCACCACCCCTTGCGTCATACCGTTGTTCTCGTTGCCCTGGCCCTCGCCGCCGGCGGCTGTTCCATGCTCGAAGGCAAGAAGATCGATTACAAGTCGCAGGGCAGCCTGGCGCCGCTGGAGGCACCGCCGGATCTGGTGATGCCCGCCGGTGACAATCGTTTTGCCGTGCCGGACATCAATCCGACCGGGGCCGCCACTTTCTCCGCTTACGACCGGGAACGCGCCGGCAAGCCGAAAAGCGCGGGTGAGCAGGCGCTGTTGCCCAAGGTCGACAAGGCCAGCATCGAACGCGCCGGCAGCCAGCGCTGGCTGGTGGTGCAGGCGCCGGCCGCCGAGGTGTGGCCGGTGGTCAAGGACTTCTGGCAGGAGATGGGCTTTCTCATCACTCTGGAACAGCCTGACGCCGGTGTGATGGAAACCGATTGGGCGGAAAACCGCGCCAAGATTCCTCAGGAAGGCATCCGCAAGTGGTTGGGCAAGGCGCTGGACAGCTTCTATTCCACCGCCGAGCGCGACAAGTTTCGCACCCGTCTGGAACCGGGCGCCGATGCCAAGGGCACCGAGATCTACGTCAGCCATCGCGGCATGACTGAAGTGTTCGAGGGCACCCAGTCCGGTAGCGATCAGGGCCAGGGCCGCACCATCTGGCAGCCGCGCCCGAGCGACCCGGAACTGGAAGCGGAAATGCTGCGCCGTCTGATGGTGCGTTTCGGCGTCGAAGAATCGCGTGCCCAGTCGCTGATCGCCGAGAAGGCCGCGCCGCCGCGCGCCACCCTGAGCAAGTCACCGGATGGCCTGGCCACGCTGGCGTTGCCGGAAGCCTTCGACCGCGCCTGGCGCCGAGTCGGCCTGGCGCTGGATCGTATCGGCTTCACCGTGGAAGACCGCGACCGCGCCGGTGGCGTCTATTACGTGCGCTATGCCGATCCCGAAGCCAACACCAAGAAGGAAAAAGGTTTCTTGTCCAAGCTGGCGTTCTGGAGCAGCGACGATACCAAGGCCAAGGCCTTGAAGTATCAGGTGAAGTTGTCGGGTTCCGGCGAAAGCACCCGCATCGGTGTGTACATGGAAGACGGCAAGCCGGCCAACAACGAAACCGGCACCCGCATCGCCAGCCTGCTTTACGAGCAGTTGAAGTAGTGCTTCGCTTCGCCAGCCTGGGTAGTGGCAGTAAAGGCAATGCCTGGGTGGTGCAAGCCGGTCGTACCACGGTCATGGTGGATTGTGGTTTCGGCCCGCGCGAGGCGGTGCGGCGTCTGGCTCGCCTGGGGCTGGAGGCGGAAGGCCTGGATGCCATTCTGGTGACCCACGAACATGGTGATCATGGGCGCGGGGTGGCCAAACTGGCGCTCAAGGCGCGTTGCCCGGTGTGGCTCAGCCACGGCTGCCACGCCATGCTGGAAGCCGTGGGCGCCGCGCCGGTGGCGGCAAACATCCTCGCCGGCCATGAGGTTTTCGCGCTGGGGGACTTGCAGGTGACGCCCTACCCGGTGCCGCACGATGCGCGTGAGCCGGTGCATTTCACTTTCTCCGATGGCGCCCGCCGCTTCGGCCTGCTGACCGATGCCGGCCATGTGACGCCGCATATCGAGGCGGTGCTGAGCGGCTGCGATGCCCTGGCGCTGGAATGCAATCACGATGTGGCCATGCTGCAAGCGGGCACTTATCCGGAGGCGTTGCAGCGGCGCATCCTCGGCCCGTATGGCCACCTCGACAATGCGGCGGCGGCGGCCTTGCTGTCACGCATCGCCGGCGCCGGGCTCAAGCATGTGGTGGCTGCGCACCTCTCTGAACATAACAACGCGCCCAAGTTGGCCCGCGCCGCCTTGGCTGGGGCGTTGGGCTGCGAAGATGCCTGGGTCGGCGTCGCCGACCAGGAAATGGGACTGGACTGGCGGGAAATCTGATGGAAGTTGGCGAAAACACAGCAGCGGCACTGGAAGTCGCAACCACCTTTGCGGAACTGGGGTTGGCGCCCGAGATCCTGCGTGCGCTCGACGACATGGGCTACAGCATTCCCACGCCGATCCAGAAACAGGCCATCCCCCTGGTGCTGGCCGGGCGCGACTTGATGGCGCAGGCGCAGACCGGCACCGGCAAGACCGCCGCCTTCGCCTTGCCGCTGTTGCAGAAAATGGTCGCGCACGCCAACACCAGTGCTTCGCCGGCGCGCCATCCGGTGCGCGCCCTGGTGCTCACCCCGACGCGGGAACTGGCGATCCAGGTGCACGAAAGTGTGGTCGACTACAACAAGTACCTGCCCCTGCGCAGCACCGTGGTGTTCGGCGGTGTCGACATGAAAGCGCAGGAAGCCGACCTGCGCGGCGGCGTGGAAATCCTGGTCGCCACGCCCGGCCGCCTGCTCGACCACGCCGGCAGCAAGATGGTGCAGCTCTCGCAAGTGCAGTTCCTGGTGCTGGATGAGGCCGACCGCATGTTGGACATGGGCTTCATGCCCGATCTGAAGCGCATCCTCAACCTGCTGCCGACAAAACGGCAGACCTTGCTGTTCTCCGCCACCTTCGACGACAGCATCGTCGGCCTCGCCAAGAGCTTCCTGCAGAACCCCCTGAAAGTCGAAGTCGCCCGCCGCAACACCGCCGCCGAACTGGTGGAACAGGTGGTGCACAGGGTGCGCGAGGACGACAAGATGGATGCGCTGCTACGCGTCATCAAGGCGCGCGAAATCAGCCAGGCGCTGGTGTTCACCCGCACCAAGATCGCCGCCGACAAACTGGGCCGCCGCTTGCAGAAGCGCGGCGTGCCGACCGGCATCATCCACGGCGACAAGGCTCAGGTGGAACGCCTGGCCGCCCTCGACGGCTTCAAACAGGGCAAGGTGCAACTGCTGGTGGCCACCGACATCGCCGCGCGCGGTCTCGACATCGTCGATCTGCCTTGCGTGTTCAACTTCGAACTGCCTTACGCGGCGGAGGATTATGTCCACCGCATCGGCCGCACCGGGCGCGCCGGCGCTTCCGGTCTCGCCATCTCCCTGGTGTCGCCCGAGGAAGAGCGGCTGCTGGTGGCCATCCGAAAATTCATCAATCGCGATCTGGTCGAAGCGCCACTGCCGGAAATCGCGCCGCCGCGCCCGGTTGCGCCGGCAAGGCCTGTTGCCGCGGATGTGCCGGCAAATGTGCCGACTGACGTGAAACAGCCTGACGTGAAACAGCCTGACGTGAAGCAGCCGGACGCGGAGCGGCAGCCTCGCATGGCACGGCCGCGCCGGGAGCCGGTCTGTGCCTTGTTGCAGCCGCCGATCAAACCAGTCCCGCCCGATCAGGCCACATGAGTCTGGAAGGCTTGTTGCTGCTCCTGCTGGCCGCGCTGGTGTGGTTTTTCTGGGATAGCCTGCAAAAACGTGAAATCGCCCTCGCCGCCGCGCGCCTGGCGTGTGAACGCGCCGGGGTGCAGTTTCTCGATGCCAGCGTGGCGCTGCGCAAACTCAAGCTGCGACGCGATTCCAGCCAGCGTGCCCGCTTCTACCGTGAATATGCCTTCGAATACTCCACCCAGGGCGATGACCGCCAACCCGGCTGGGTCTGGCTACTCGGCGCGCGGGTGGTCGATGTCACCCTGGTCGAACAGAACAACGTGGTGCCGTTCGACTCCTGAGACGATTTACCGCGATGGATTGACCGCTGTGCCGGTCGGCCTACAACATGCCCGTGTTTCGCATCGTCACCCACCCGACTCCGTATGTCCCCTTCCGATCTGGGCGCCATCTGGCTGACCCTTAAGCTTGCCGGCGTCACCACCGCGTTGTTGCTGGTCATCGGCACGCCCATCGCCTGGTGGCTGGCGCGCACGGCTTCCTTCTGGAAAGGCCCGGTGGGAGCGGTGGTGGCGCTGCCCATCGTGTTGCCGCCGACGGTGATCGGCTTCTATCTCCTGGTGGCGATGGGGCCGCATGGTCCGGTCGGCCAGTTCACCCAGTCGCTGGGGCTGGGCGTGCTGCCCTTCACCTTCGCCGGACTGGTGGTGGCCTCGGTTTTTTACTCGCTGCCCTTTGTGGTGCAGCCGCTGCAGAACGCTTTCGAAGCGATCGGCGAGCGTCCATTGGAAGTGGCGGCCACACTGCGCGCCTCGCCGCTGGATACCTTTTTCAGCGTGGTGCTGCCGCTCGCGCGCCCCGGTTATCTCACCGCCACGGTGTTGGGATTCGCGCATACCGTCGGCGAGTTCGGCGTGGTGTTGATGATCGGCGGCAACATTCCCGACGAGACGCGGGTGGTTTCGGTGCAGATCTACGACCACGTCGAGGCGATGCAATATACCCAGGCACACTGGCTATCCGCCAGCATGGTGGTGTTTGCCTTCCTGGTGCTGCTGGCGCTGTACACCCTCAATCCGAGTGGGCGGCGTCGATGAACGGCATCCGCGCGCGCTTCAAGCTGGATTACCCGGGCTTTTCGCTCGATGTCGACCTGAGCCTGCCGGGTAACGGCGTGACCGCCCTGTTCGGCCATTCCGGTTCCGGCAAGACCACGCTGCTGCGTTGTGTCGCCGGGTTGCAGCGCGCCGCCGGCGAACTGGTGGTGAACGGCGAGGTCTGGCAGGACGCCACCACCACCCTGCCCACCCATCGACGCGCTATCGGCTATGTGTTTCAGGAAGCCAGCCTGTTTCCGCATCTCGATGTCCGCCGCAATCTCGAATACGGCCTCAGGCGGGTACCGGAGGCGCGGCGCCGGGTGGGGTTGGAACACGCCATCGGCCTGCTCGGCATCGGCCATCTGCTCGGGCGCAAGCCGGATAGCCTGTCCGGCGGCGAACGGCAGCGCGTCGGTATCGCGCGCGCCCTGGTGGTGAGCCCGGATATTCTCTTGATGGATGAGCCTCTGGCGGCGCTCGATCTGGAGCGCAAGCGGGAAATCCTGCCTTACCTGGAGCGTCTGCACGACGACCTCGAAATTCCCGTGCTCTATGTCAGCCACTCGCCCGACGAGGTCGCGCGCCTGGCCGACCATCTGGTGGTGCTGGAGCAGGGCAGGGTGGTCGCCAGCGGCGGCCTCGGCGAGACCCTGGCGCGCCTGGACCTGCCCATCCACCTGGGCGAGGATGCCGGCGTGGTGCTCGATGGCGAGGTTGTGGAAATCGACGGCAATTGGCATCTGGCGCGGGTCCGGGTGGGACAGTCGGAAAGCCATCCGGGCGGACCCGTCAGCCTGTGGGTGCGTGATAGCGGCCATCCCGTCGGCCACCGTGCCCGCGTTCGCATCCTGGCGCGCGATGTCAGCCTGGCGCTGGATCGGCATGACGATTCCAGCATTCTCAACACACTCTCCGCCACCGTGGTGGAGGTGGCCGACGATAGCCATCCGGCACTTTCCATGGTGCGCCTGGATGTCGGTGGCGCGCCGCTGGTGGCGCGCCTCACCCGGCGTTCCGTCAGTGGCCTCGAACTGCGGCCAGGCAAGTTGATCTGGGCGCAGATCAAGGCCGTGGCGCTTATCGGTTGAACCGCCCCTCAAGAAATTGTGCGGTTGCAGCATTCGCGGTACGCTTACGGCCATTCGCACTATCTCAGGGCACGCCGTGCGGGGGTTTGCCCGGCGGTTTTACCAGGACCAACCACTCCACAGGATTCATCATGAGCGACATCGAGTTCGAGCAAGGCGTCAACGAGACCACCGAGGCCGTCGTCCAGGCTTCCACGCGCATTACCCCCGAGAGCACCGCCGAGGTGCGTCAGATCATGCTGCGCATCGACGAGCCGGCCATCTACTTTCTGGAAGGCCAGACCATCGGCGTGCTGACGCCGGGACCGCATCCCTTCGGCAACAAGAGCCATCACCGCTACTACACCATCGCCAATGCCAAGGGCGACGATAGCGGCGTCGAACTGGAACTGCTGGTGCGCCGCTGTTTCTATATCGACGACGTGTCCGGCGAAGAATATCCCGGCATCGCCTCGCACCATCTGTGCAATGCCCGGGTCGGCGACAAGATCACCCTGACCGGCCCCTACAAGAGCCCGTTCCGCATTCCGACCGACAAGAACAGCAACCTGCTGATGCTCGGCACCGGCACCGGCATCGCGCCGTTCCGCGCCTTCCTCCGCCGTCTCTATGACGAGCGCCAGGACTGGGGCGGCAAGGTTCGGCTCTATTACGGCGCCCGCACCGGCACCGACATGCTCTACATGAACGATCTCAACAACGACCTGGCCACCTACTACGACCAGAAGACCTTCCAGGCCATCCAGGGCCTGAGTAAGGGCGTGCTCAGCGATGAAGCCGATGCCCTGCGCGACGGTATCGACGCGCACGCCGAGGAAGTCTGGGATCTGGTCTGCTCGCCCAACACCCATGTCTATCTGGCGGGCACGAAGAAAGCCGCCGCCGCGTTCGAAGCCGGCATGGCCAGGCTGGCCGGCTCCGATGCGCAGTGGCAATCGATCAAGCAGGGGCTGATCGAAGACCGCCGCTGGGCCGAATTGACCTACGCCTGACCATGTCGCCGCTGACCGCCGCCGAAGCCCGCGTCCTCGGGGTGCTGATCGAGAAATCGAAAACCACCCCGGATGCTTACCCGTTGACCGTGAACAGCCTGACCGCCGGCTGCAATCAAAAGACCTCGCGCGATCCGGTGATGAACCTCTCGGAAGCCGAGGTGCAGGCGACACTGGAAGACCTGCGCGGGCGCACTCTCATCATGGAAAGCTACGGCGCCTCCGGGCGGGTGCTGCGCTACGCCCACAACTTCGGCAAGGTCTACGGCCTGCCCGCTGCCGCCGTCGATCTGCTGGCCGCGCTCATCCTGCGCGGCCCACAGACCGCCAGCGAACTGCGCGCCAACTGCGAGCGCCTGCACCACTTCGCCGATGCTTCGGCGGTGGAAGGTTATCTGGATGAACTGGCGGACCGGGAGGCCGGCACGCTGACACGGAAATTGCCGCGCCAGCCAGGCGCGCGGGAACAACGCTGGGCCCACCTCATGTGCGGCGAGCCGCTGGAGATACCCGTCGCGCCCACGGTATCCGCGGCCTCTACCGATCTGGAGGAGCGTGTCGCCCGTCTGGAACAGGAAGTGGCGGAACTGCGCGCAATGCTGGAGTCGTTGACCTCGTAGGTCGGGTTACGCCGCGCTAACCCGACCTACGTTTTCCGGCTCGAAGCGCAGTGACAGCGAGTTCAGGCAATAGCGTCGTCCGGTAGGTAGAGGCCCGTCGTCGAAAACATGTCCGAGGTGACCGTCGCAGCGGGCGCAGCGGATTTCCGTGCGGATCATGCCGTGGCTGCCGTCACGTATCTCGCGGATGTGGGCGGGGTCGAAGGCCTGGGTGAAGCTGGGCCAGCCCGTGCCGGATTCGAATTTGGCGGTGGAGCGGAACAGCGGCAGGTCGCACAGGCGGCAGTGGTAGACGCCGGTTTGCTTGTTGTTCAACAGGCCGCCGCAGAATGGGGGTTCGGTGCCCTGGTGGAGAATGACCCGGCGCGCCTCATCGCTCAGGTCGGCGGCCAGCCGGGCTTTTTCCTCGGCGCCGAGCGGGGTCAGGTCATGGCCGGAGGCGGAATGGCGGGTGTCGTCGTTCATCCTAGAAACCTCAGTTGAACGCGCCCGAGTGTGCGGTTTTCGAGTCGGCTGGCAAGGCGCGACGACGCAGCGGGCCGGGGCCCGCAAGGATAAGCAGGGACTTGGCCGCCGTCTTCTGGCGGCTTAGTCCTTCGCTTAGTAGTTTCATCAGGAGCAACGCAGCCAGGCGGCTCGAAAACCGTGCAATCGGGTGCGTAGCGGCGTCACCCGATTGGTGAG
>JAUXXW010000169.1 GCA_030684775.1 Pseudomonadota bacterium | reverse complement strand
AGCAACTCCAACTTCATTCAGGCTGTATGGCTCGAACGTCAGCACAACGTCGGGCCATACTCGGCTGTACGTCCGCTATTTGGTCGGCTTGGCCTCTTCCAGCCTGAACGTTCTGCCATCTTGAGTACGGCACGTGCCCTTAACATCGGGCAGGTGGCTCACCCACTCGCAGTCCATGCGATCCCCTTCCTTGGTTTTCAAGACGGCTAGTCCTTCCCTGATATGTCGCCGGTGGACTTTGGTCACATTGCTGTAGTCCCCACGGCATTCCACGTTGAAGCAACGCTCGCTATCCCATTCGCCCACGTAGCGCTTGCCATCCAGTGTGACTTCCATGGTGTTTGAATGCAGCCAGGTCAGGGTCAGCGTGCCCATGGCCCGCGTTGCATCGCTGGCATCTTTGAGGGCTACATTGCTTGCGCAGCCAGCCAAGGCAATCAGGGGCAGAATCAGCATCAGTCGTTTCATTTCGTTTTCCTTTCGGTTGGCACAGTAGGGATTGGTATTCAGCGCAGCACGAAGCGCACGGTCACGGCGGGTTTTCCGGGCAAAGTCACCAGGGCTACCGCCTTGGCACCGGCTACCTTGAACTGGCCCATGGCCTCCAGCTTGTCGCCAGAGGGCTTGAGCGCGACTTCCTGTTTCACGCCGCCGGCCAGCAGGGTCAACTTGGCGCTGCTGTTGCCAACCTCGACCAGCTTGCCGTGGTCGCGCGCATACAAGCGCAGGCTGTCCGGTTTGGCGACCAGTTCGAAGTCGATGTCCTTGGCCTCGGCCACCACGCCGCCGTGCAGGGCGGTGTGTTCGTGGGCGTGGTCGTGGCCACTGGTAGCGAAGGCGGCGTTGCTCAGGCCAAAGGCCAGGGTGGCGAGTAGATGGATGGGTTTCATGGTGTTTCCTTTCCTTGGGAAATGTGAACGAACGTTGAACATCACAGCGCCTCGGCGTCGCGATCGGCGAGCAGGCGCTCGGCATCCCGGCGTCCGAACAGCCAGAACAGCGCGGGGGTGAGATAGGTGTCGAGCAGGGTGGAGCTGATGAGGCCGGAGAAGATGACCACGGCCACCGGGTGGAGGATTTCCGTGCCGGGTCGTTCCGCCTCGAACAGCAGCGGGGCCAGGGCGAAGGCGGTGACCAGGGCGGTCATCAGCACCGGGGCCAAGCGCTCCAGGGAGCCGCGCACGATCATCTTGTGGTCGAAGTCTTCTCCTTCGCGGCGCATCAGGTTGATGTAGTGGCTCACCTTGAGGATGCCGTTGCGCACCGAGATGCCGGCCAGGGTGATGAAGCCGATCAGCGCCGCCACCGACAGCGGCTGCCCGGATAGCCACAGGCCCAGCACCGCACCCACCAGGGCCAGCGGGATGTTGGACATGATCAAGAGCGACAGCCGTGCCGACTTGTAGCGGCTGTAGAGCACCACGAACATCAGCGTCAGCGACACGATGGACAGCAGGCCGACCAGCTTTGAGGCCTCCTCCTGGGCCTGGAACTGGCCGCCCAGGGTGACGAAATAGCCCTCCGGCAGCTTCGTGCTCCCGACCGCCGTGCGGATGTCCGCCACCACCTCGGACAGCGCCCGGCCCTGGGCGTTGGCCGAGAGGACGATGCGGCGCTTGCCGTCGTCGCGGCTGATCTGGTTGGGGCCGTCGCTGTCCTCGATGGTAGCGATGCGCGACAGGGGCACGCTGCCGCTCGGGGTGCTGAACTGGATGCGGCCCAGCCCCTCCACCGTGCGCGCCGATTCCGGCAGGCGCATGACCAGGGCGAAGCGCCTGCCACCCTCGACGATCTGGGCGGACTTCTCGCCCTCCACCAGGCCTTGCAACATGGCCAGGATTTGCGGCGTCGGCACGCCGTATTGCGCCGCCGCCGCGTAGTCGATGCGCACCTTGATCTGGGGTGCGAGCACCTGCTTTTCGATTTGCAGGTCGGCCAGGCCCGGAATGCCGGCGAGCTTGCCGCGCAGCAGGTCGGCCTGGGCGCGCAGGGTGTCCAGGTCATCGCCGTAGATCTTGATGGCAATCTGCGAGCGCACGCCGGACAGCATGTGGTCGATGCGGTGCGAGATGGGCTGGCCGATCTCGATGGCGGCGGGCAGGTTGACCAGGCGGGCGCGGATGTCGGCCTTGACGTCGTCCAGCGGTCGGGTCAGCAGGGCGGCGGGTTTGAGGCCTACATCCAGTTCGCTGACGTGCACCCCTTCGGCATGTTCGTCCAGTTCGGCGCGGCCGCTGCGCCGCCCGACATGGACCACCTCCGGCACCTGCCGCACCAACACCTCGGCCTGCCGCGCCAGGGCGGACGATTCGGCCAGGGTGACGCCCGGATTCAGGCGCAGGCCGATGAGCAGCGTGCCTTCGTTGAACGGCGGCAGGAAGGTGGTGGGGAAGAACGGCACCGCCACCGCCGCGATCAGCACCGCCGTGGCCCCCGCCGCCAGGGCCGCCCGGGGCCGGTTCAACACAGCTTGCAGGCTGCCGCGATAGCGCGCCTTGAGCCAGGCCAGCAGCCGCGTATCGCCGTGGTCGAGGGACTTCATGCGCGGCAGCAGGTAGAACGCCAGCACCGGGGTGATGGACACCGACACCACCAGCGAGGCCAGGGTCGAGACGATGAAGGCGATCCCGAGCGGCACGAACAGCCTGCCCTCCATGCCGGGCAGGGCGAACAGCGGCAAAAACACCAGCACGATGATGAGCGTGGCGTAAAGGATGGCCGAACGCACCTCCAGGGTGGCGTGGGCCACCAGCTCGATGGGGTGCAGGCGATGGTCGGGGTGTTTGGTCCGGTCTTCCTTCAATCGCCGAAGGACGTTCTCGATGCCCACCACCGCGTCGTCCACTAGGCCGCCGATGGCGATGGCCAAGCCGCCCAGGGTCATGGTGTTGATGGATAGGCCGAAATACTTGAACACCAGCGCGGTCATGAAGATCGACACCGGGATGGCGGTGAGCGCGATCACGGTCGGGCGCAGGGTGCCCAGGAAGAAGAACAGGATCACCGCGACGAACACCGAGGCGCCGATCAGCTTGCCTTGCAGGGTGTCGATGGAGGCCTCGATGAAGCTGGCCTGGCGGAAGGTGACGCGGGGTTCGGCCATGCCCGCCGGCAGGCCCTGTTTCAGCGTGGCCAGGGCGTCCTCGATAGACCGGGTCAGCCCGATGGTGTCCGCCGTCGGCTGTTTCTGGATGCCCAGGATCACCGCCGGCCTGCCCTCGAAGCCGGCGTCGCCGCGCTTGGTGGCCGGGGCGAAGGTCACCTCGGCGATCTGGCGCAGCAGGATGGGTTGGTTGTTGCGGCTGGTCAGCGCCAGGTTTTTCAGGTCTTCCAGGCGCGAGGTGCGGCCCAGGTTGCGGATCAGGTATTCCCGTCCGTTGAGCTCCAGGAAGCCGCCCGAGGTGTTGGCCGAGAAGCCACGCAGGGCATCGTCGAGCTGGTCGTGGGCGATGCCCAGTTCCGCCATGCGCACAGTATCCGGCTGGACCTGGAACTGGCGCACCTCGCCGCCGATGGGAATGACCTGGGCAACGCCGGGGATCGCCATCAGGCGCGGCCGGAGCACCCAGTCGGCGTACTCGCGCACCTGCATGGGCGTAGAGGTGACGGCCCCCACGCTCCCTCCGGTCGCTGCCCCCCGAGGGGGTGCAGCCCCGCCTTGGGACGGCCCGGCGGCGGGGCTGGCCGCATCGAAGGGAATGGCGATCTGCATGATCTCGCCCATGATCGAGCTGATCGGCCCCATGCGCGGGGTCACGCCCTCGGGCAGGCCTTCCTCCATGGAGGAGAGGCGTTCCGAGACCATCTGCCGCGCCCGGAAGATATCGGTGCGCCAGTCGAAGGTGACGTAGATGAAGGACAGCCCGGCGCTGGACACCGAGCGCACGCTCTCCACCCCCGGCAGGCCGTTCATGGTGGTTTCCAGCGGGAAGGTGATGAGCTGCTCCACCTCCTCTGGCGCCATGCCGCCGGCCTCGGTCATCAGGGTGACAGTAGGCTTGTTGAGGTCAGGGAACACGTCCACCGGGGTGCGCGTCAGGGTGAACGCGCCGTAGGCCATCACCACCAGGCTGGTGATGATCACCAGCAACCGGTTGGTCAGGCTGTTGTCGAGCAGGTACTTGAACATGTCGACGCCCCTACCTGACCTGATTGACCAGGGTCGCGGCGCGCACCACCACCCGATCGCCCGCCTTCAGACCGGCGGTCACCGCCACGTTCGCGCCGTCCAGGGGTTCCACGGTCACCGTGCGTGGCTCGAAGCGCTCAGGCGCGGCCTTGACCCAGACGATGGTCTGGTTGGCCGGGTTCTTCACCAGCGCCGCCGCCGGCACGCGGTAGCCCTGCACGGTGCTTTTGGACTGTGCATAGACCTTGACCGGCTGACCCACCGCCAGGTTGGCCAAGGCGTTGCCCTCACCCCGGAACATCAGCGGCAAGGCCTGTTCGCGCAGGCTGCGGGCAGCGCCGACGAAGGCCAGCGGCACCCGCGCATCGCCCACCGCCAGGCTGCCGGACACCACGTCCAGGGCCTGTGCGGTGTCATAGGCCAGCGCCTCGATGCGCAGGCGGTTGGGATCGACCACCTCGAACACAGCCTCGCGCGCCTCGACCACCTGGCCGGCCACGGCATTGCTCATGGCGACCACGCCGGAGACCGGTGCGACCAGGACATCGCGGTTGGAGAGCCCGGCCCCCAGGGCGGCGATGCGCCCGGCTAGGCTGTCGATCTCACTCTCGGAGGCCTCGATCTCTTTTCTCGGGATGGTGTCGGCCAGTTCCTTCAAGCGGGCCAGCCGCTTCTCGGCCAACCCCTTGGCGGCGCGCAATTCGGCCAGTTGAGCGGACTGGTTGGAGCGCTCGATCATGCCGGTGGACGGCACCACCCAGGCCAGCACCTCGCCCTTGTTGACCCGTTGCCCGAGGCTAGGAAAGCCGCGCGGGCCGGGTTCCAGCCTGCCGGCGATGAGGGCCTGTACCTTGCCGCCGGCATTGGGGTCCATGACCACCTTGCCGGAGAGTTCGAAGGATCGGGGCAGCGCGGCATCGATCACCGGCAGGGTGCGCACGCCGATCTGACGTTGCGCCGGCTTGGGCAGGAAGACGCCGCCATCGGGCAGGCGCTTGGGGCCGCTGCTGTTGGCGGCGGCCGGGGCGTCGCCGTGGTCGTGGCCGTCACCGGCGTAAGCAATAGTCGCCAGGGCCAGGCAGAGGACAGGTATCAAGGTAAACGGCTTCATGCGACACCTCCCAGGCGTTGGCTGCGAAAACGACGGATCAGCCAGGCCAGGCCGATCAGGCCCACGCCGGCGATGGCGGCCCAGAGGGCGTATTCCTGCCAGCCGTGGGTATGGGCGGCCTCGGCGGTCTCGGCCTCCGCATGAATATCGAGATCACCGGCCAGGAGGTCGGTCTCCTCACCGGCATACACGGTGGCGGCCACCGGGAATTCCCCCGGTGCGAGGGGTTTGGCGAGGGTGGCCTCGAATTCCCCCTCTGCGTGGGCTTCCACCGGTATCTTGATGCCGCCCAGCTCCAGTTCGAGTTTGGCGTCCTTGACCGGACTGTTATCGGCGGCATGGTCGAGCCAGAGGGTCAGGTGCTTGCCGTTGAGCACGCCGACCAGTTCGAAGAGGTCGGACGTGGCGACGAAGCGCGGCAACGCGGAGCCGGTTGTGGCAGTGGGAGCGTCGCCGTGATCGTGCCCCTCACCAGCCCAAGCCGGTGAAGCGGCAGCCAGACTCAGGGCCGCCAGGATGTGTATGGGATGCATGTGTCTTTCTCCTGATTATTCGGGTAGCAGGCCCAGGGCCTGGCGCAGGGCGGAAATCGAGGCGGCCAGCTCGACGCGGGCACGGGCGGCCTCGCGTTCGGCCTCGGCCGCTTCGGCCTCGATGCGTAAACGGGTGGGCAGGTCGGTCTCGCCCAGGCGGAAGGATTTCTCGAAGAAGCCGCGCGACTCATTCGCCAGCCGCGCCCGCTGCTCGGTGGCGGCCAGCCGGGCACGGGCGGCCTCCTCGCCCTGGCGGGCGGCGTCGGTCTCGGCGGCGATGCGTTCCTGTTCAACGGCCAGTCGGGCCTCCACCTCGGCCTCCTCGGCGGTCGCCGTGGCGACACGGGCGCGCTGCCGGCTGTCTGAACCGAAGGGGATGCGCACGCCCAGGGTGAGGGTGTTGGACCAGGCAGCACCCGCATCCGCCCGGTCGCGGGTCGCCGCCAGGCGCAGTTCCGGGTTGGCCCGGTTTTGCACGCCAGCCAGAGCGCGGGCGGCACGGGCCGTCTCGACCCGGGCGTCCAATTCCTTCAAGAGCGGATGGGCGACCCCCGCGTTGACTTGGGTGGGAGTGGATTCAGTGGCATCGGATATGGAGCCCTGTACCGCTCCACCCGTGAGGCTGCGCAGGCGCTTGACCGCTTCGGCCAGTGCCCCGCGTGACCGTGCGACCTCGGCGACGGCCCCGGCCACGGCGGCGTCGGCCTGGTGCCCGTCGGCCCGAGACAGGTCACCCGCCTTGACTCGCCGGGCCACGTCGGCGGCCAGCCGTTCGGCGTTTTGCCGGCGCGCCTCGGCGGTCTCCAGGTCGATGCGTGCCAGGGCCAGGGACCACCAGGCCTCGCGCACCTCGCCCGCCGTGCGCAGGCGTACCGCTTCCAGCCGCCCTTCCAGCGCGGCGCCTTCGACTTCGGCCAGAGCGCGTTGGCCGGCCCGCTCGCCCGGTAACCAGAGCGGCATGGCGAGGCCGGCTTCGTATTCCCGGCTGCCCTGGTCGCGATTAAGTTGGTCGGTCTTGTAGGAAACATCGAGGCTGGGCGGCTCCGCCAGCCAGCTATCGGCTGTCTGCCGACGCGCCCCGACAGCATCGCGTCGCGCCCCGGCGGCGCGCGCCTCCGGCTGGCGTGCCCATGCGGCCTCGAAGGCATGTTTGAGGGTTGGCGGGGTTTCCGCTGCCTGAGCAGCGGATATTAGGGTGGCCAATGCCAACAGCCAGGGGGATACACGGATCCCCAAGCGGCACACAATGTTCATTTGAAGCCTCGTCCTGATGCGGCCGCCCACGTCGAGGGCAACCTGGAATAACGCAAATACTTACGTCAAATCCGGCGAGGCAATCGCGACAACGAGGGAATCGAGGGACGCGCCAACCTGCCGGAACTTCAGGCGAGGTCAGCTAGAGGGGGGCGGAACAGGGAGCCAGGCGGCGGCGTGGGCAGGAAGGCCCGATAGGCGACGGCAGCGCGGACTTGCGAAGCCGGAAGCATGGGCGAATCGGCCTCGATGACGGCCTGGGCGAAATGCGCGTGGCAACTCGGGCAATCGCTGTCAAAACTGGCATCGAAATCGCTATTGCCGGGATCGCTGTCCGTTTGGGCAGCGCTGGCCTGATGTTCATGCGCGTGGTGGCCCATATGCTGCTGGGCTGGAGCGTCCGTTTCGTGCAGGCAATAAGCTGCCATCGCCGCAGTGGTCCACTGCAACGGCAGGATAAGCAGGAAAAGGAGGGCTACGAGCTTGCGCATGTCGGGAAGCTAACACAGCGCGCGCGTGCCGCACAACCTCAAGACCTGGGTGGCTATCAGGGTGGCGGGCATGGCCAGGGCGAACATCAGGGTATTGCATTGCATCGATTTCATGCCCCCCGTGGGTTGGGAAAGTCGCGCATTCAGACTACCTCAGCGGCCAGGTTGCAGCGCGGTAATCGTTAAGGCGCCGTCCAGGCGTTCCACCACGAAACGGATGCGGTCGCCGGGTTTGACCTGTTCAAGCCAGGCGGGATCCGTAACCCGGAACATCAAGGCCAAGGCGGGCATGTCCGGATTGTCCAGGTTGGCCAGTTGGGCCAGGCGGACATTGCTGACGGTGATCTTGCCGATATTTGGGTTGATTCTCTTCACGGTGCCGTCGGTCCAGACCCTGTCCTTGGCTTGTTCGGCAGGCATGACGTGACCGTTGTCGTCGGCGGCCAACGCCGGAAGTTGGAGCGCCAGGAAGAGGCTCGCAATGAGGGTGAGCGTGGTGGATTTCATGCCGTTCTCCATTCAGTTCAATCATAAGTTTGGGTATTACCATGGTCCATGGCGGAGAAATTTCCGCCATATTGGAAGCGGGGGTTACCCGTTTCGCTGTGCATTTGCTGACTCGGCGACTGGGGGGCTAACGCAGAGGAACAGCCAGAATCAACTCAGCACGCGCATGCCGCACAACCGTGACCGAAGCGGTCAGCGCCAGAGTTGCCATCACGCCCGCCACCAGCAAATCGGGCCAGGCCGAGCCGGTGCCGAACACACCCAGGGCGGCAATGGCCACCGCCACGTTGCCGATGGCGTCGTTGCGGCTGCACAGCCAGACCGAGCGCATGTTGGCGTCGCCGTTGCGCCAAGCGTAAAGCATGATCGCCACGCCGACATTGACCGCCAACGCCAGCAGAGCCACCAATCCCATGGTCATCGGCTCGGGCGGGATGCCCTGCGCGGCGACCCAGGCGGTTTTGGCCAGCACCAGGACGCCATAGGCGCCCATGGTGACGCCCTTGACCCAGGCCGCGCGGGCTCGCCAGACCAGCCCCATCGACAACACCGCGAGGGACAGGCCGTAATTGGCGGCGTCCCCCGCGAAATCGACCGCGTCGGCCAACAGGGACACCGACCCGGATTGCAGGCCGCCGACGATTTCCACGAAGAACATCACGGCATTGAGGATCAGCGCCACCCACAGTGCACGCCGATAGCGCGGCGACACGGCGGTATTGGAGGGTCCACAACTTCCGGTGCAGGAGCAACCTGGCATGGCCATGTATTTCGGTGATGAGATGGCCGCATTGGAAACCCTGGAGCCGCTCCGGGGTCAAGAGGGTAAAGTGATGTTCTTGATTTGGAGTGAGCCATGCGCATCGGTGATCTGGCGAAAGCCACCGGGGTGGATATAGAGACCATCCGCTATTACGAGAAGGCCGGGCTGCTGCCTGAACCCGGGCGCGAGGCCAACGGCTACCGGACCTACCGGCAGGAGCATCTGGAGCGGCTGGCCTTCATCCGCCATTGCCGGGCATTGGATATGCCGCTGGAATCCATCCGGCGCCTGCTGGATTTCGTCGCCCACCCCGAGGCGGAATGCGGCGACATCAACCGGCTGATCGACGCGCAACTGGCTCGTGTGCAGGCGCGTCTCAACAGCTTGCGCGCACTGGAGAGCCAACTTGTTGCGCTGCGGGCTCAATGCGGAGAAAACCACAGTGCACAGGAATGCGGCATCCTGCATGAACTGGTAGCGGCGGCGCATGGGGAGGCTTGTGCATGCCACTCAACTGATTGATGGCTTTGATAGATGCACGCTTCGCAAACCTTGGCTTTTCCACATCTTCCGGACGCCATCAATCCAGTTTTCTCTCTCAACTTACTTTTCACTACCCAATGCTGAAAACAAAATAGCTTAAATATTGATCAGCCTAAGTATTTGAATATAAAGGAATGTGCCTTCCGGACTTCGTGACTTGAACGTCCGGAAGAAACAGAGAAGAGAGCGAGAAAAACCGCAAAAACGGGGGAAAACAGGGTGCTGGCGGGGTGTCGAAGTCCGGAAGCCATAAGCGAAAAACCCCGCCAACACTGGCGTGCGGCGGGGTCGGTCGTTATTGCATGATACTGTTTTTACTACGTTTAATGGTGGTGTGCGGGAGGCCGGGTCCAAACACGGCTCTCCGGCAGATGATGGCGTTTGATGCCGGGTGATGCCGTTTGCAGAAGTCAGATTCTACCGGACGCGGGTTCGATTGCTGATATAGGAATTGAACCCGCGTCCGATGGTTTGTCCCTACATGCGGCTTACGGATCCATTTGGGCAATCTCAATCCAGCCACGGTCAAAAGTAAATGTACGAGCGTGCGCGACAGGGTTCTGAATACGAAGAATTCGAACATCTGCATCCGTGGCATGCTCGACCACGTAGAGCCAGAAAGCAGCCCCTCGCTCTCTGGCGTAATCGAACTGGGTTCTCGAAAGGCCCACCGGACGGTCTTCGAGAGAACCTGTCATCGACTTCACTTCCACCCAGCGAACGGGTTTCCCCGTAGCATCGCATTCATAAAGGTCGTAACCCGGGTTGCCCTCTGGTGTACGCCTTAGGGTCGGTTCTAGCTTGAGGATTTGGTCGATGGCTTGCTCTTCGATCCGCATTCGTGTCGCTTGTTCAAGGCCATCAGGGTCAGGTTCCTCTTCGTCATGGTGGGTGCCCACGTAAGAGATGAAGGGGCGGCCACCACCTGAGCCAGGAGATCTTTTCCCTGGGCTGCCGCCGCTCTTGTTACCGCCTTCTCCAGTTCGACCGGAACCACCGTGCGACCCACCTCCACCGTGGCCTCCGCCCTTTGATGTACCGCCAGATCCTGTTCGCCCCATACCGCCGCCACCACTTCCTCCGGTCACAGCATCGTCACCGCCATATGGATCGTGGCTTCCAGGTTGGATGTCTGGCATGTCGTCACCGTACAGGTCTTTCGCGTCGTCATACACATCGCCGTCATCCTCTGTTGGAGGTTCAACATTGGGTTCCGGCTCTGAACTCGCGTCGTTGGGCTCTTCTGTTGGTTCGACAATGCCAAGACGAGAGGTCAAATCGGCGACACTGGTGATGCCAAGCTTTCGGAGCAAGTCGAGAGCAGCTGGGTCAATCCCTGCTTCCTTCGCTAGTTGGTCGATGATCGGTGGCTTAAAAACGATCTTCGTCAGCAAGAACGGATTGGCCTTCCAGCCTAGATTGTCAAAGATGACCAAGTATGGCGGCTGGAGTTCGCCATCCGCATCCGGCACCCAAGCAACCTCGTTGAGTCGACGCAGGAATTTGGCTGGAAAATCTTTTCTGTAGCTGCCGTAATGAGACCACTTGTAGGAGCCTTCGAAGATACCGCGCCCACGTCGTTCTTCCAGGTCACCCAGGCTCTCCCACAGCAGCCGTGCTCGTTCAGTACGCTGCTCAATAGAAAGCGAAGGCAAGATGCCGATAAGCTCCTCGAATCCTTGAAGCACCCAGTCAACAACCTGGTCGTTATGCCCTGACGTAACTTCGTGCCCTGCCTCGTGCCGAAGTTGTTGTCGCTCGAGATGGGTCAAGGCCTCAGGTGCCTCAATCGGCCTTGGGTAGCGAACCGCGCCGCAAGCTTCCAGGAGCAAACGCACACCCTCGCCACGTAGGCAGTCGTATCCACCGTCGACAATCATTACATTGGAAACGCCCGAGAAAAGTTGCTGAAGGCGATCCGTGGCCAAGTAGATGTCTCCCGGCTTACCCACATACTCTTTGCCGTCACCGGTATCGACCACCATCAGAAACGATGTCTCCCGTAAGGCAGCGAGAAGCTTTTCCTTCTGCGTATTGGAATCTGAGCTGAACGCTGTAAGGATGCGGCTAATGTCCCGTGCGTACTGCTCATCATCGACGTCAACCTCGCTGCCCTGATACTTCGGTAGCACGTTCCAAATCACATCATCGACCGGATCGGGCGCAGTAATGCCCAGAGAGATCAGGAATAACCTCGCCTCTTGTGTTGCGCACACTGAGCGGTGCACGGTCGGGAAGCCAGTCTCAATGTTGCTCGGCAAGAAGGCCCGCAGATTCCCACCCTCGCGTGCCACGACGTGCCTGCCGTCGGCAAGGCGGACAAGTGGTACCGTATCGAGTCGACGTCGGAGTGCTGCCTCTTGGCCACCGAGGAACTCATACAGTAGCAAGATCCAATCATCGGACTGCGCTTCAAGGAATTCGCGGGTCAGGCGAGGTACGATGGTGGTGGGGGTCACCTCTGTCACCCCAAGTTCCCGCATAACGTACTGGCGAATTTCTGGCGTGCGGTCTGGGGTGATATCGCCGGTAAGCCAAGCCGATATTTCGCCACCGAACAATTGTGCAACCTGCTGCGGGCTGAATAATTCCCGCAGGTCCTGAGTTCGCGCCAGTCTTGCTCTCGATGCGGAGACATAGCCACCATCGAACCGCGGCAGCAGTGGCTCCTCCAGAAGGGCCTCGCGTACAGCCCCGAACATGGGCGCGAACATGGAGCTATCCGGGAATTTCTCACGATCAAGCGGCAAGCAGCGCAGTGCCGCTGTGTCCAACATAGATTGGTCGCGCAGCCACCTCAATGCTTCGACCAATAGTCCAGAAGTCTCCTCAACAAGATACTTATTCCAGGAATCGTGCCGGGGAATGTTGTCCCGGCTTGGCGTAGTGCGATAAGGCCCTTGGACGAAGAAGCCCAGGTTGGTTTCCACCGCAGTCGGGAAGAACACAACGAGCGGAGACGTTGCCACGGGCACAACCGTCGACCGATCTGGCTGATCCTTGGCCTGATGCAGAGCGAAAGCCACTTCCACACGGCCGACCTTGTCCCCTTCAGGCGAAAACACGTCGCGATGGAATACGAGCCAGTTTTGGTCAACCTCTGGTTGGCCACTTTCCTGGCCTATCACCGTGATTCTGTGGACGTTCTCGTCGAGCAGTTCAGGTGTGCTGCGCAAATAGACACCAGAGGCACCGCCGCGAACGTTCCAGCTGATCTCCTCGATGTGCCTCAGAAAAAGCAGGGCGTTAGGCCCCAGGCGTTTGAATCCATCGATGATCTCGTCCTGTGCCGTGCTATCTCCGGCCTTCAGCGGCAAGACGATCAAGGTTTCGTCCTGCTGGCGTTCGACGCGGTTCGCGCTTTTTGGCTGGACGTAGTCTTGGATCGCAAAGCACTCGCCCCCCGAATGGATCTCGGGGCGATCTGTAAACGTGTAGACCGATTTGAAGCCTATACCGAAACGGCCAATCGAGAACTTGCCTTTTGTGCTCTCAGCAATCCCGCAGATGCCACGAACGTCGGGCTCGTCAAATGGCTGGCCGAAGTGGGAGAGTGCCAGCTTTCCGGGCTCCAGGGTAAAGGTAACCTTGCGGTGCCCATTCCAGTCGACCCGCCGTCCCAGCGCATCTTCAGCGTTCTGTAGTAACTCAAAGATGAAGTGCGTCCGGTCGTCATATCGGTCCGCGAGAAGCATCGGACCGATTCGGCCGATGTCCGTACCGTAGCGCCGCCGGTTTTCCTCGTAGATCGCCTCGTAGTTCGATGCCACCTTTGCTCCCTTTGATGGTCGGTTCGCCAGCCGCAGCCGGGCAGCAGCCCGAATGCGTGATGCAAGTGGCAACTTTTACTCGTGCCATGTTTGCTCAATTTCGCATAATCTTGCCCCATTGTGACAAGCTGGACTAGCAGCCAAATATGAATTGAATGCCAAGAGGCGACCAAATGAGCGACCAGCCAAACGAAATTCTCACGATAGACGAGGTCGCCGCATACCTGAAGGCAGGTAAACGCACGGTCTACCGTCTTGCCGCGAGTGGCCAGATTCCGGCTTTCAAGCTCGGTGGCACTTGGCGTTTCCGTCGCGGTGAGCTGGACCAGTGGATTGCCGGTCGCATCGGAAAAGCGGTCGATGAACACGGCGGGGGCCAAGAATGACAAGCGCCGCCACTACGCTTCAGAGCAAGGCCAATCCAGATCAACTGGAAGCTATCCTGGCCACCGACGGCCCGGTGCTGATCATCGCGGGCCCTGGCTCCGGCAAGACCTTCACGCTGGTCGAGCGCATCGTTTACCTCATCACGCATAAGGGTGTCGCGCCGGAGTCCCTCTTTGTCGTTACGTTCACCGACAAGGCCGCGCGTGAGCTGACCACCCGCATCTCTAACCGGCTGAGCGAACTGGGAATCAGGTTCAACCTGAACGAGATGTACCTCGGCACCTTCCACTCGATCTGCTTGCGCATCCTGGAAGACTTCCGCGAGTTCACCCGGCTCAAACGCAGCTTTACGCTGTTCGACCAGTTCGACCAACAATATTTCCTATACCAGCGCATCAAAGGCTTTCGCGAACTGCCGGACGCCCAGCTCGTCATCGGCGATGACCAGTCCGGCCGCTGGGCGCAGTCGGAGAACCTGCTCAAGTGGCTCAACAAAGTCAGCGAGGAAGCCCTCGACGTCGCCACGCTGGCGGCTGCCCCCGAAGTGGAAATCCAGGCGCTGGCCGCGTGCTTTGCCAAGTATCAGGAGCTGCTGCATGAGAACAATTCGCTCGACTTCTCTGGCATCCAGTACGAGGCGCTGCAACTACTGGAAAAGCGCCCAGAGGTGCTGGCGCAACTGCGCGAGAAGCTAACCTACCTGATGGTCGACGAGTATCAGGACACCAACACCATTCAGGAGCGCATCCTCCTGCTGCTAGCGGGCGAGAAGCGCAATCTGTGCGTCGTTGGTGACGACGACCAAGGCTTGTACCGCTTTCGCGGGGCCACCATCCGCAACATCCTAGAGTTCCCCGCGCTATTCGACGAGGGCCAGTGCAAGCGCGTCACCCTCACGGTCAATTACCGCTCACACCCGGACATCATCCGCTTTTACAACGAGTGGATGCGCGAGCAGACGTGGGACGACGGCAAGCGCGTCTTCCGATTCGCTAAGCAGATCGTTCCGCGTGTGGACGCCTTCCCCGATGTGCCCACGGCGGTGCGACTGGCAGCCACCGACAACAAGGACGAGACCACCAACTGGCACGCCGAGGTGCTGGCGTTCCTCAACGGCCTTAAAGCCTCTGGCAATCTGACGGACTGGAATCAGGTCGCATTTCTGTTCCGCTCGGTCAAGAACGACAAAGTGGTCAGGCTGGCGCGCTTTCTCGAGGCGGAAGGCGTGCCTGTGTTTTCGCCGCGCTCGAACATGTTCTTCGAGCGCGAGGAAATCCGCCTGATGATCGGCGCGCTGATCTTTCTGTTCCCGCAGTTCCCAAAGGTGCGGGCGTGGGCTGAAGGCGTCACGCTGCCGATCTGGGGCTACTACGACCAGCTTTGCTTCGCCGCTTTCACCACGGAACTGCGCAAGCCGGAGAACAAGCCCCTGCTTGATTGGGCGCGCCCGCTGGCCAAGCGCCACGCCGTGCTGACCCAGAACACCGACTACTCGTTCTCCGGCCTGTTCTACCAACTGCTCCAGTTTCCGCTGTTCGCGCGCTTCCTCGCCGAGGAAGCCGTACAAGGCGTGGACAAGGGCCGCGCGTCGCGCAACCTGGGCACCTTCTCCAAGCTGCTCACCAAGTTCGAGTACCTGCATTTCGTCAGCGTGCTCAACCCAGAATGGCTGGAGAAGAACCTTCGCGACCTGTTCAACCAGTTCCTGCGCTTTCTGGTGGACGGCGGCATCGGCGAATATGAGGACGAGTCCGAGTACGCGCCCAAGGGCTGTGTGTCCTTCCTCACCATCCACCAGTCCAAGGGCCTCGAGTACCCGGTCGTCGTCTGCGGTTCGCTGGAGGCGGTACCGCGCAAGCAATACAGCGCACTGGACGTGCTGCTGGAGGATGGCGGCTACCTCTCGAAGGAACGCTTCGAGCCGCTCGAACACATCAAGAACTTCGACTTCTGGCGGTTGTTCTACACTGCCTTTTCCCGCGCGCAGAACCTGCTGGTGCTGGCCGCACAGGAAAAGCAGGGGCGCGGCAGATCGCCTTCCAAATACTTCGAGCGACTGTTCTACGAGCTGCCGAGCTGGCGCGCCATTGACCTCGCGGCACTCTGCTACGAGGCGGTCAAGCAAATCAACCTCAAACGCGAATACTCGTTCACCTCGCACATCACCGTGTTCGAAAACTGCGCCGAGCAGTACCGCTTCTTCAAGGAGCTGGAGTTCGCCGCGATCCGCGAAAGCCCGATGCTGTTCGGTACGCTGGTGCATCAAACTATCGAGGACATTCACAAGACCGTCCTGCGCGGCGAGGAAGGCAGCATCAGCTTCGATGCTATCAAGGGCTGGTTCTCGGCCAACTACGCCCTGCTGTCCAAAAAGGAACGCGTGTACCTCGCGCCCAGCTCACAGCAGGCGGCACTGCTGCACGTGATGCGCTACTACGAGCGCGAGAACGGCAATTGGGATCGCATCAAGGAGGCCGAGGTCGAGATTTCGCTGGTCAAGGATCAATACATCCTCAAGGGCAGTGTTGACCTGATTCGGGGTGAACACGACACGGTCGAGATCATTGACTTCAAGTCGGAGAAGAAGCCCGACATGGAGAAGGATCGCAGCCGCATCCAACAGTACCAGCACCAGTTGGAGGTGTACGCCCATCTGGTCGAGGAGCGCACCGGCCAGAAGGTCAGCCGAATGCACCTGTACTACACCGGCGAGGATGGCGGCAACCCCTACGTGTCCTTCACCAAGGACGACCGCGCCATCGGCAAGACCATCGCGCAATTCGATGACATCGTGTCGCGCATCGAGCGGCAGGACTACCAGATCGCCGCACGCCCGGCCAAGCTGTGCCAGAACTGCGATATGCGTGCCTACTGCGACAACAAGAATTGGAAATTCAGGAACAACGACAAATGACAAAAACGAATTCGCCCGCACAGGAAAGCCTGCAACTGGCCGCACCCGATGGCGGCACCGCGAACGTCGAGAAGTACGAGTTCGAGCCGATCAAAGGCTACCCGATGTTGAACTGGCGCGGCAAGCGCCCGTTCACCTCGACGCAGTATTACCCGGCGCAATTGAAGGAAGTCCACGGCGAGGAAGTGGATGGCTGGAGGAACAAGATTTACTGGGGTGACAACCTTCAGGTGATGAGCCACCTGCTGAAGCAGTTCAGGGGGAAGGTCGATCTGATCTACATCGATCCTCCTTTTGACTCGAAGGCCGACTACAAGAAAAAGATCTCTCTGCGCAGCAAGGAAGTCTCGTCCGACCAAACCACATTTGAGGAAAAGCAGTACACGGACATCTGGTCGAATGACGACTACCTTCAGTTCATGTACGAGCGACTGATCTTGCTGCGCGAGCTATTGTCGGAAACAGGCTCCATCTACATCCACTGTGACTATCACCAGAATCATTATCTACGCTGCGTACTCGACGAGATTTTCGGGAGAGAAAACTTCCTCAATGAGATTGTGTGGAAGCGTGCGGAGACGGTTAAGGGGAATTCTGGTCAGGGTAGCAAATACTTTGGCGAGAACACCGATACCATTTTTCTCTACCGACGAGGTGGCGATCATCGCTTCAACGCCCAGTTCAAGCCCTACACGCAGGAATACATCGATGACTTCTATAAGTTCACCGAACCTGATTCTGGACGCCGCTATCAGTTAATCAGCATGACGGCACCGGGAGGCGAAGGGAAAGGCAACCCTTTCTACGAAGTGATGGGCGTCAATCGACATTGGCGGTATTCCAGAGAGAAGATGCAGGCGCTAATCGAAAAGGGACTTGTTGTGCAAACGAAGGCAGGGAATGTTCCTCGCCGGAAGATTTACTTGGATGAGGGACTGGGAGTTCCAGTTCAAAGCCTTTGGGATGACCTTCCTGCTCTGAGTTCGCAGTCTAGCGAGCGGGTTGACTATCCGACCCAAAAACCCGAGTCACTGGTAAAGCGAATTATTGAATCATCGAGCCAATTGGGTGATCTGGTGTTGGACTGCTTTATGGGTTCAGGAACTACCCAAGCAATGGCGATGAAGCTCGGGCGCCGCTTCATTGGTGCAGATATCAATTTAGGCTCGATCCAGACGGCTACTAGGCGACTCACTAGAGTGGCCGAGGAGTTACGGCAAACGCCACTCCTTGCGGAGACGAAGCACTTCAATGGTTTCGAATTGCACAACGTCAATCATTACGACATCTTTCGCAATCCGATTCAGGCCAAAGACCTGCTCATCGAGGCACTGGAAATCCAAAAACTGGAGTTCAGCACCGTCTTTGACGGCGAGAAGGACGGACGCATGTTCAAGATCATGCCCGTCAATCGCATTACCACACGCGCCGACCTGAACGAGCTTATCGCAGGCTTCGACTACAAGGCTTGGGAGCGCAAGCAGAACGAAAACCCGAACCGCCCAGTCGAGAAAGTCTCCCTCGTGTGCATGGGCCATGAACCAGACTTGGCCGCCCAACTGGAACTGGCCGCGAAGCCCTTCAAGATCGACGTGGAAGTTGTGGATATCCTGCGCGACAAGGCCAATCTTGAGTTTAGGCGCGACTCCGAAGCAAAGGTCGCAGTCAAGAATGGCGAGGTTGTCATCACCAAGTTCTACCCGATGAACCTGCTGCAGAAGCTCTCGATCCAAAAGGAGTCGGTCGAGGACTGGAAGGAGCTGGTCGAAAGTGTGCTGATCGACTGGAACTACGACGGCGCGGTGTTGCAACCGGCGGTGGTCGACATTCCGGGCAAGGACGATCTGGTCAAGGGCGCGTACAAGGTGCCCGACGACGCGGGCACCATCCGCGTGAAGATCACCGACCTGCTCTCGGAATCGTGGGAAGGGAGCGTCGGCAATGGCGTCTAAACGCGCAGCGACCAAGGCCAGCGCCAACGCGGCCAGTACGTCGGGCGCGTCGCTCGACTTCGCTTTCTTCCGCTTTCTGTGGCGGTTCTACCAGGACAACCGGGGCGCGATTCGCCAAAACCAGAAGGAGCTGACCCGCAAGTTCCTCGACTTCAACAATCCGGAGAAGAACCCCAAGGCGTTCCTGCGCCAGCCGCAGTTCGAGGCGCTTGAGACCTACGTCTTCCTCAAGGAATTTCTCGGCAACGCCAAGGTCGAGGAAATCTTCAAGGCGTGGTACGAGCGCAGCGGCAAGTTCGAAGGCCGCAAGTTCGGCTCTTTCCTCGGCCACACTGGGCAGGAGATGTTCGAGTTCGGCGAGAGCGACGAGCTGGAACTGAACTCGTACAAGGTGCTGTTCGACAAGATGCGCAAGAACTCGCGCGTCTACCCGAACTACATCTTCGCGCTGACGATGGGCACCGGCAAAACCATCCTGATGGCGACCTGCATCTTCTACGAGTTTCTGCTGGGCAACAAGTTCGAGAAGGACGCGCGCTACTGCCATAACGCGCTGGTGTTTGCGCCGGACAAGACGGTGCTGCATTCACTGAAGGAGATCGAGTCATTCGACCTTACCCGGGTGGTGCCGCCGGAGTACGTTAACTTCCTGACCACGCACCTGCGCTTCCACTACCTCGAGGAGGCGGGCACTTCGCTGGACACGCTGGATCGCTCGCGCTTCAACATCATCGTCTCCAACACGCAGAAGATCATCCTCAAGCGCCAACGCAAGGAGAAGACCTCTGTCGACAAATTGTTCGGCGCGACTGGCGAAACGATCTCGGCCACCGGTGTCTATGCCGACGCCGCCGACCTCTACAACTTCGACCAGCCAGAAGACGAAGGTGAACTGACCACCAACCAGCGCTTCGAGAAGCTGCGCCGCCTGGAGCAGTTGGGTATCTACGTGGACGAGGCCCACCACGCGTTCGGCAAGGCGCTGGCCAAGGATATGGGCGTTGGTGCGAAGGAAACCGACACCAGCCTGCGCACCACCATCGACATCCTCGCGGCCAGCCTCAACGCAGCGGGCACCCGCGTGGTGGCCTGCTACAACTACACCGGCACGCCCTACGTCGGGCGCGAAGTGCTGCCCGAGGTGGTCTACGCCTACGGCCTGAAGGAGGCCATCGAAAAGGCCTACCTCAAGAAGGTGGTGCTGCACGGCTACGGCAACACCCGCACCGACGAGTTCGTGGACATCGCCATCGAGGCTTTCCTGAAAGAGTCTGGTTCGCTGCGTCCAGAAGGCCTATTGCCCAAGCTAGCCTTTTTTGCCGCCACCATCGATGAGTTGACCGGCGAGCTGAGACCAGCGGTCGAGCGCGCGCTGCTCAAGCACGGCATCCCGACCTCGCGCATCCTGGTCAACGTCGGCGACGAAAAACTGACCACCAACGACGACATCCGAGAGTTCAACCGCCTCGACACCGAAGGCTCGGAGAAGCAGTTCATCCTGTTGGTCAACAAGGGGCGCGAGGGCTGGAACTGTCGCTCGCTGTTCGGCGTTGGCCTGTTCCGCGAGCCGAAGTCAAAGGTGTTCGTTCTGCAAGCCACGATGCGCTGCCTGCGTGCCATCGGCGAGGCCCAGCACACTGGCCACGTCTTCCTCTCGGACGACAATCTGAACACCTTGAACGACGAGCTGCAGCAGAATTTCCGCATCAGCGTTGACGATTTGCAGAAGACGGGCAGCGATAAGGAGCGCGTGGAAGTGCGCGTGGTCGAGCCGCCGGTCAAGATCAAGCTGGTGCGTGTGCGCAAGCAGTACCAGATGCGCGAAAAGCAACCCGTACCGGGCCAGGAACTGGTGCCCGAGCGCGCCGACCGTGAGGCTTGGAACACTCTCATCGAAAAGTACCGTCTGATCGAGACGCAACAGGAAGGGTTGACGGCCGCAGATGCAGCACGCGCGTCGGGCAGTCGCACCTTTGACCTGACAGCCCGCCGCGAAAAGCGGACGTTCTCGCCGATGACGCTGGTGGCGGAAGTGTCCCGCTACCTCAATCTCAGTCCGCTTGGCGTCGAGGAGCTACTGGACGCAACAAAGGAAGGCACCGGCGAACTGGTGACCATGACCAATGAGTTCAACGAGCTGCTCTACGACGAGATCATCCCGCGCCTGTTCCGTCAGCTCTACGACCTCGACGAGTCGCAGCAAACCGAGGAGCACGAGGTCGATCTGATCAAGCTCCCGCCGAATGGCTACTACGAGGTGACAGCGGCCAAGGACAAGATCGTTCGTATGAGCGACGTACAGATCAACGACGAGGAGCGCGCCAAGAGCTTTCACCTGGACACCTACTGCTTCGACTCCGGTTCGGAAAGCTGGCTGTTCTGGGATCTGCTGCGCGAGCAGCGCGTGAAAAAGATCTACTTCACCGGGATGCTGACCCACGGCCAGTCCGACTTCTTCATCCAGTACATCGACCCAGATTCACGCACAGTGCGCAGCTACTACCCGGACTTCATCTTCCAACGGGAAGAGCCGGACGGCAGCCTGAAGTACGTGATCGTCGAGGTGAAGGCCGACAACCAGATCGAGGATGCTGTGGTGCAGGCCAAGAAGGACTTCGCCCAACAGATCGCGGTGGCCAGCGGTATGGAATACCGGCTTATGAAATCCTCTGACGCTGACAATCGGCACTATCGCGTGCTGATGTGAGGGGCATGGGGAAGAAGCTTGTCAGTAGCTTCTTCGCTGACTGGAGATGCTGAACGATGAATAAAGATGACGTTGCAAAAGCCCTTATTACCGATCCAGTAATGCAGCAGCGACTCGCCAAGCATCTCGTTTTGAAATGCTTTCGCAATTCAGTGCTGGAGGACTTGCACGCAGGCATGGTTCCAGCGTCGAAGACCGGCGACTACTCGGACGTCATCGTCCACACGCCTTTCGGACAAATCCCATGGAATGAGCTTTCCCGATGCAATGATGCTGAAATGAAGGCGCTCATGGTTGATGTCGTAAACAGGACCTATCAGCTTGTTCAGGAGCTATTTGATGAGGAGCGCGGTGGAAATCTGTTACTCCAATTAGCTGCAAAGGATACTGCTCCCAGCTGGGAGAATCCGAATTAATCAAGACGCTCGATCCCGCTGCTTGATGAACTGCCGCGCGAGATGGGTGTCTCGGCCTACCCACCCAATTTGCAGGATACAGCTGTGTCGTGGAACAGCGGACTTATGCAGTGTTGGCGTGATGAAGTATTCTGAGATGCTCGACGGGAGAGAACGCGAGATGGAAAAAAAGCGTAGGGAACGCATCCTCATTCTGGCGAAGACTTACCCTTCGCCAAGTACCAAGTATTCGGAGACATCCTGCGTGGCCGGCATCACCGATTCGGGTGTGATGATGCGGCTGTTTCCTGTCCCTTTCAGGCTAATCGAGCGCGGTCAGCAGTTCAAAAAATGGCAATGGATTGACGTCCTGGTCGAGAAGGCTCCGGCCGATCATCGTCGGGAGAGCCACAAAATCGGCGTGGACACGATCAATTGCCACGAGACCATTGAAACCAAGCGCAACTGGACTGATCGCTTACCGTGGATCGACAAGATTCCATCATTCACGAATTTCGAGGATGTCGAATCAAGCCGACTAGCTCATGGCTATACGCTGGCTCTGCTGCGCCCAAAGCGCCTTGATGAGTTGGTTATTTCAGACGCGGATCGTCCTGACTGGACAGACGATGAGAAGGCAATCTTGCTGAGAGATGAGATGCAGGGGAATCTTTTCACGGAAGCGGAGGCCCGCCAGCACGTCAAGGAACTTCGGAAGGTTCCCTATGACTTCCATTACCGATACGTTTGCGACACGCCCAATGGCGAGAAAGTTTTCCGCCACAAAATTATAGATTGGGAGGCCGGCGCACTTTTCTGGAACTGCCGAAGGAGTCACGGCAAAGAATGGGAGGCCCCATTTCGCGCCAAACTTGGCGAGCAACTACCGGGAAAGGATTTGATGTTTCTGATGGGCAACCAGCATCGGTTTCCGCATCAATGGCTCATCATCAGTGTGATATACCCGCCTAAGCAAAAACCAACACCGACTCCCCAGGGCAGTTTTGATTTTTGATGTCGCTGGCCTGAAGGTGCTGCACGCGGGCATGAGTCTGCTGTTTCACCGCATTGGCCACCATCGAGCGGTGACAGAAGTTGTAATCGGCCTCGTAGCAGAGCAATGCGCAGTTGGAGGTTGCCGCCAGCGCTGACAACTCGCCGACCGCTTCATCCTGTGTCGCCAGATATTTCAGGAAGCCTTCGGTGTAGCGCTTCCAGTTCCCGTCCTCGCGGTACCGATCCCGGATCGGCTTCGGGCAGCCCAGCGCCACCATATGGACGTACTCGCGCCCGGAGAGATTCAGGGTAGCCTCGAGCGACTTCTTGGAAAACCCCGGTTTGCGGGACAACGGCATTTCACGAACGTCGACGACGGTTTCGATGTCGTTATCGGCCAGCAGCGACATGAACCCATCAATGTCAAGACCTTCGTAGCCAATTGTGTAGATTTTCATTGTCGCCGTCCTTGTGAATTCGAAGTTTAAAGGAGTCTTGCTCTGAGCAAAACTCTTGATACGATTGTGGGTTTGTCAATCGGCTTGGCCAGTCGAGCAAGCCACCTCCCGCTCCATCAGGTCTTACCTGAGCAGTTCAGCTTCCGCCTCGCGTCTAGCGGCCAACCCGGGAAGCACCCTCCCACCGCCCCGAACCCATCGTCTGATTTCGCTTGCCACTTGCGACCAATCCCGTTGATTGATGCGTCGCCGCAGGGTCGAATTCTGTAGCCGACCAGCGCCAAGGTTGAACGTGAAATCCAAGATTGCCGCGAGTCGCCCCTCGGATTCAGTAGCCAACACCGGGCAGTAACGCAGCGTGGCGTTCAGCGCTGTTACCAGGTCGTGTGCCAGATAGACATCGGCTTCGTATTCAGTGATCGGCGGATGCTTCGGATCGCAAAGATGCCCATACCCGATGGTCCAGTACCCCGCAGGGCAGACATACGGGTGCGCCCGGCGCAGTGGGTCCGCCTTCGGCACCCGATGAAATCCCTCAAACCGCTTGGCCAGATCGATGGCCGCCTCGGGTAATTGCATCACCGCATCCGATCAAACACGCGGCCAAGAAACCAGAAATTCAGCACCCCGGCCCACAACGCCTGATCAGCATCCGTCCAGGCATGAACAACCGCCACACTCCACAGCGCCCCGCCGTTGATGGCTGCTGTGAACGCCGCCGTCTTGGCTGCGCAGTACAAGGCCATGAACCAGTAGGTGACGACAGGCCGCACGCTGGACGACAGCGCATCGGCCCAAGCCACACCGGTTTTCTCACCTTGGGTACGCACGGCATCGCGCAGCGCCTCAATGGCCCCGGTGTTCCAGGTAGCTTCGGCGCTGGCCCCAATCTCGGCCATGCGCTGCGCGCCCCGAATCTTTTCGAACTCCAGTGCCTTGTCCTGCATCGCCAGTTCGTGACCACGTTCACCCTTGCGGTCGAGCCACTTCAGTACCTCGGGCGCGAGTCGAAACGCCCCGCCCAGCAATCCGCCCAGCAAGGTCTCGATCATGGCGCGCTCCCGAAGATTTTCAGTTTCAGGACAGTGCCGGCGACGACAGCCAGGACCAGACCGGTGACCAGAATCTTCACGATGGTGATACCGGCGGTGCGCTTGGCCTCGTTGAAGGCATCGAGCAGATTGCGCAGTTCGCGGATGTCATGGGCGGCGTCCTCACCGTCCAGGCCGACGCCATGCAGGGCGGTCTTGGCCCCCTTGGCGGCAGCGCATTCCAGGATGCGTTCCAGTTCTTCCTGGGGAAGCGTCACCGACTTGCGACGCTCGATCAGTGGTTCAGTCATGTTTCTGCTCTCCATAAATGCGAAACCCGCCACGAGGGCGGGTTCCAGGGTTGTGCGTAAAACGTGTTTCAAACGGGATAGATGTGCTGTGCCACCGGCGCTCGGGTTGCCATGCCGTGGCGCACCAGGACGCGGTCACCGACGGCCAGGGCATCGAGGGAGCGCGCCGTCACCGCACCGCGTTCGGTGGCCACACGCACCAGGGTGCCGTTGAACCCCACGACCGCACCGACCAGGGTTAGGTCCGGGGCGATGAGGCGGGTGAGTTCCTGCAGCGGGAAGGTCATCGCGGCTGCTCCAGGTTGAGCCGGGTATCGATGGCTGCCTCGGTCACCGTGATCTGGATGCCGGTGACCTTGGCCCGATAGGCGCTGGCGGTGGACGGGTCGGTCGCCTCGACGATCTGGCCAAGCCGAAACCCGGGCCGGAAGACCACTTCCAACTCCACCTGGTTGAATGCATGGGCGTGCGCATCCATTTCGGCGATGCCCCGTTGCAGCAAGGTCTCGTCCGACAGCAGCGGCTCGACGATGGGCGTGCCCTCGCGCAGACCGTCCCCACGATAGACCTCAACGATCATGTCGCACTCCCCTTGATCAGGGCGAGGATCGAGAAATCGGTTTCCCCGTTGAGTGCGGCGGGCGAAGCCAGGGCATAAACCTGGGCCTGGGCCTCGTAAGTGACCTTGGCCACGCCCACGCCTTTCACGGCGGATTTCACCGTTACCTTGTCGGACTGAAGCGTGAGAGTGCCCAGGCTGCGGCCATACCAGACCGATGTGTCGATTCCCGCCCGGGCTGGCACGCTGAGACTTGCGTTATCGGTTTCCTCGAACATCAGTTCATCGGTGACCGTCACGGTCGCCGTGCCCTGGGCGGACAACGAGCCCGCCGAGCAAATTGTCTCGGTGATGCTGACGTTGTCCGACTTGTAGACGAGGATGTAGACCGTCTCACCCGGACTGAACGACGTCTTGCCGCCATTCAAACCCTGCGGCCGGGCATCCACCTCGGCGGAGAGATGTCCCTCGCTCGCGCCCTGGCCGTCAGGGCTGCCGAATTGCACACGGATGGTGGCATTAGCCATGAATGACTCCTTCAAACATCGACCAGAATGAACTGGACTTCCTCGTCGGTGGCGAGCGTGACGCACCAGTCGAGAGAGGTGGTGGTGTAGGTGAGATCGAGCAGGCTGTAGCCAAGTACCGCCGCCACGAGCGACTGGCCGTCTGCCGTCACGGCCCCGAGTTCGGAGTGCCGCCAAGTGGCGCTGGTGATAGCCGTGACCGGGTAGCGGGTGCTCGCGCGACCTTCGATGAATTCAACGACTTCGGACTCGCTGCGCATCACTTCCCCAGTGGCTGCGATAACTGTCGCCGGATGTCCGGTGTGGGTGAGTAGCACGGGTCGCATTGCTGCCAGGTAGGCCCGCACCGTGCCCTGATTGGCGTCGTCTGCATCGGCGACATACTCGATGCGATCGGCGGAACTCCCGCTTGCCCCATCCTCGTTGGCCAGGGTGACCCGGTTGTAGCCGCGCGCCGGGGCGATCCGGGCGCGGCTGGCCAGAACATCGGCATCGAACAACTGGTGAGCCACCGGCGCTTTCCCGTAGTCGGGGATGCTCACCGCATGCCGGCGGCGGCAAACCACCGTGCCATCCGGATTGCTCTCGACAATCCCGCCGATGGCGGCGACCACGCTGCGGGCAGCGGCGAGCGGTGTCACCCCTTCCATCAGCAGCCGACCGGCGGGAATGGTCCAGTCAGGCAATTGCCAGTCCACGTTGCCGATCAGTTCCTCCACCGCCGTGTGCGCCGACACCGCCCCAGGCTGGTAATACCGGGTAGTCGCCGCAAAGGGGGCGTCGAGCAGGGCCAGGGGCGAGATGGCGGTCAGTTCGCAGCGCTGGCTGGTCTGTGACTCCCGCGACATGGTCTTGCCATCCACCACCAACTCGAAGATTTCCAGGCCAAGCTGCAAGGTGATCGGGTCGCCGATGGCGATGGCGGCGAAATCCGCCAACTGGGCAATCTCGACCGTCGCGATCCACACCGGGCTGTCCTCGTCGCAACTCAGGGTGGCCTGCAGGAGGCGAATCGTGCGGTCCTGCCAGACCAGTTCCGGGGTGTTCATCACCGCCTGTAGATGCTGGTCGGCGAGCAGTGACCAGGAGGTGGTCAGCCTCTTGGCGACCGGATTAACGTCCGTCACGGCGTAACCCATCACATGGCGCGCGGCGACCGCCTGAGTCAGCCAGTAGGGAAATCGCATGGACTTTCGGCATGCCCCCAGATCGGAATACAGCGCCAGGTGCCGCCGCCGGAGCATGCTCACCTCGCCATAGGGCAGACCCATTCTGGCCAGAAGCCGTTGCACATCGCCGTAAGGCAGTACCACTCGCAACCGGTGCTGGTGGGCATCGCCATAGGACATGGCCATGCGCCGCCGATGCTGACGCATGTCGCCATAGGGCGCACGGTTCCCTCTTTCCAGGCGTAAGCCGTAGGGCATCCGGTGCGTGCTGGCAAAGTGCAGCGTCCAGCCGGTTTCATGCCGCCATGCCTTGACCCGAGTGAGGTCCCACAGGGTGGTGTTGGAGACAAACACCTCCGTCGTGCCCCAGGCGGCTGAGAACCGGACTCGCACTCGTGCAGGCCCCGTGTCGGCATCTGTAAAGGCGCCCAGCTGCAGCGTCAGGCCGATGGACAGGCCGGTGTCAAACATCAGAGCGCCGTGAAACTGGCCGGTGCAGGCAAAGCAAGCGGCGCGTAGTCATTGGCAAATGCCCACCAGCCCGGCAGCGGCGCTTCTCCCCAGGCATAACCGCTGGTCAGCTTCATGATGTGTTCGATCTCGCCTTGCAGGTGCGCCCCAGGCGAGTTGTCGATTGTGCAAAACAGCGGGGCAACCATTCGAGGCAGGGGCGATTCCGCATGCCGCTGCACCCCGGCGAGCGGGGACCAGAGCGTGCCGACCGCGTGGATGTTGATATCACCAGTCGCCGTGATTGCGTATGGCGTGCGCCACTCGCCACCATCATGAATGCCATAACGACAGGCCAACCCGACATAACGGTCGGCGGCGTAGCGGCGCGTCATCGAAGCCATGGCGCTCGACTCGAACCAGTGTCCGTATTCCGGATGCAAAGCGTCCCATTGTTTTGAGATCAGCCACCACCATCCCGCGCTGCCGTCAGCGGCGAAAGTGACAGCCCGATAGGAGGCCCACTGCGGATCAATGTCGGCATTGAGCAGATACACGGTATGCGAGGAACGGCTGTTCAAATCGTCGTCATTGATGCCCCAGATGGCGCGGGCGCGAATGTTTTTGCCGGTACCGTCTTGCTCGATGCGCCAGTGAGGAATGTCATCACTGATCGTGCCTGCCGCGTGGCCAGCGGGGAGTACCTCAAAGGCGAAGTCATTCTGGTAGATGATGAAGAACCCCGCCGCTTCAAAATATCCCTTGAGCGTAGCCAGCATGGCGATCAGTGCCGTCGCGTCGAAGTCGCCGGCAGCATATTCCTTGGTGAACCCCACCGCAGCCATCACGCACTCTCCCCATGAATCGCCAGGGAGGCGAAGTCATTGGCCAGGCTGAAGGTGCCGGCGGGAACCTGACGGCGGTACCAGATCGGAATCGCCGCTGGATGCGTGTCGAAATGCATGCTCTCGTTGGCCTGGAAGGTGCCACTCCACCCCGCCGCCTTGATCGTGAAATACGGCGTGCCGGTGGCTGGGTTAACCGGCGCGAAGTCGGCGCTGGTGGTGCCTGAGGCGGGCAGCGCGCCCACCGTATTGCCCGACACGTTGAACGCCTGTCCGGTAAAGGTCAGGGTCCAGGTCTGCTCGATGGCTCCCTTGTTGTGCGCGACGAGGTTGCCGACCGTGGCCGAATCGAAACTGCCGGCGGCACT
>JAUXXW010000220.1 GCA_030684775.1 Pseudomonadota bacterium | reverse complement strand
TTGGACGCCGTTTCGGGCCGCTCTCTTCCGCGGTTCGCCAGCGTCTGGTTCAGGCTACCCCCGATCAGTTGGAGACCTGGGCCATGAACCTGATGGATGCGGCCAATCTGGAGGATGTCTTTAGTGCGCATTGAACGGCTGCGCCACATCCGGGCTACTTGTCTGGTTCCGGCTCGTCCGGCTTAGCAACGTAGCAACGTAGGATGTGGTGAGCGCAGCGAACCGCATCAACCTGGCGCGCACTGAATGATGCGGTTCGCTACGCTCACCACATCCTACGCAGGGCTGGATGTTTCACAGTACCAATGAACTTAGGAGCACCATGAAAACGTTGTTGTTCTACGAGAAACCCGTTGCCCTGAATCGTGAGTCGCACAGGGATGTTCATGTCGAGATGCCGAGCGACTTCAGTTTTGCGTCCGGCATCAACTCCGTTCTGCTGAGTGGCATGGAGTTCATCGAGGCTTTGCGCGAGTATCCGATCGTTTTTGCGCGACTGGAGGACGGTCGGGTGATTCCGGTCGCTTTGCTGGGTCTGCGCGAGTCGGAAAATCTCTACGTGCTCGACGATGGCCGCTGGAATGCCCGTTATGTGCCCGCCTTCGTGCGCCGCTATCCTTTCGTCCTGGCGGAGTCTGCCCAGAACAAGACGTTGACGGTGTGCATCGACGAAGCTTATGAAGGCCTGGATGCGGATGAAGGACAGACATTGTTCGACGAGGAAGGGAAAGAAACGCCCTTCCTGAAGCAACTCATGGAATTCATGGGGCAATATCAAACCGATTTCAAACGCACCGAGCGCTTCGTGAACCACATCCGTTCACTGGGGCTGTTCACCGAGATGAGTGCCAAGGTGGAACTCACCGATGGCCGCAACATGCTGCTCAAGGACTTTCTCGTGGTCGACGAGAAAAAACTGCAAGACATGGACAAGAACAATGCTCAGGCCTTGTTGAAATCCGGCGAGATGGGCCTGGTCTATGCGCACCTGCTGTCTTTGGGTAACCTCGCCCGCCTGGTCGATCGTCTCGCGGAACGCAAGGCACCGTCGTTCCATTGATTCCGGATTGCCCATTCGCCGAAGTGACGTAGGTTGGGCAAAGCGTAGCGTGCCCAACGAACCGCCGCGATGTTGGGCACGCTTCGCTTTGCCCAACCTACGGCGCTCTTTTCAAACCCGCACGGTATTTCCGTGCGACCTATCTCTAATCAGGAGACTTATATGAGCACACTGCTTTTTTACGGCAACCCCGTTCCCCTCAATTCCACCCGTCATCGTGACCTGAAGATCGCCCCGTCCAAAGATGGCTACAGCTTTGCGACCAAGACCAATTCCATTCCGGTGATGGGCGTCGAATTCATGGAAGCGGCCAAGGAGTATCCCGTCGTTTTCGCCAAGGCGGGTGAAGCCTTCGTACCGGTTGCGCTGGTGGGCCTGCGCAATGAAGAGAACCTGTTCGTGGATGCCGAAGGCAAGTGGGATGCGCGTTACGTTCCGGCCTTTGCCCGCCGTTATCCCTTCGTGCTGGCTCAGGGTGGCCCGGAAGGCAATCTGACGGTTTGCATCGACGAATCCTTCTCCGGTTTCAATGCCGAGGAAGGCCAGCCCCTGTTCGACGAGAGCGGCGAGCAGACTCCCCGCCTGAAGGAAATCGTCGCCTTTCTGAACGATTTCCACGGCCAGGCACTGCGCACCGAACAATTCGTCAAGCGCCTGCAGGAACAGGATCTGCTGGTGGAACTGACCGCGCGCGTGCGCATGGCCGATGGCCAGAATCTGACGCTGGCCGGCCTCTATGCCATCGATGAGGCGAAGTTGCTGAAACTGGACGATGCCGTGGCGCTGGAAATGTTCCGTGTCGGCGAGATGGCGCTGGCGTACAGCCACCTGGTTTCGCTGTCCAATGTGCAGCGTCTGGTCGAACGTCTCGGCAAGCGCGGGTAAACGTAGCGCCGGCATCCTTGCCGGCCTCGCGGGTCCAATCGACAAGTGACCTCCCCCTTTTTCAAAGGGGGACTGAGGGGGATTTAGCGACGTTTGCCATGGCAGCCGCCTCAGAAATCCCCCCTAACCCCCCTTTGCTAAAGGGGGGGGCCTCGCATGCCGCCGTCATCAGCATTCGCGAGAAAAGCTACCACTCCATCCGGGCTACGCCATTTCCGCCGTCATGGCGGCTTTGATCACGGTTTGCGGCATCTCGCCGCGCACACGGTTGGTCAGCCAGAGCACGCCGCCTTTCTTGATGCTCAGGCCACGGGCCTCTCCGAACAGGAGCAGGCTTGCGGCTTCCCCCAATGTCGGTTGATGCCCCACCACCAGCACGGCGCCGGAGGCATCGGGCCAGCCCGCCGCCGCCAACAGATGCGCGGCTTCCGCGCCGGGCGCCAGGAGCGGGTTGGTGCTGTATTCGCGTCCCAGCGCATCGGCGGTTTCGCGGGTGCGCTTGGCCGGGCTCGCCAGGATGATCGTGTCCTTGGGCAGATGCTCATTCAGCCATGCCGCCATCCGCTCGGCCTGCTTGCGGCCCTTGTTTGTCAAAGGCCTGGCCATGTCCTGCTCACCGTCCTGGGCGTCGGCATGGCGCCAGAGAATCAAATCCATCGTGGTATCCCGTTGCAAAGTAAAGCCCGGTAGGTTAGCCATTACATGTGACCGGGGCATGACAGGGCTCAATGCTTGTCGCCGCCCAGGAAGCCGCCGAGGAGCCCGCCTTCGCCGACCTGTTTGCCGCCGGATTGCGGCGCGGCGGCAAGAACGCGGTTGGCCAGGCGCGAGAACGGTAGCGATTGCAGCCAGACCTTGCCGGGGCCGGTGAGCCGCGCGAGGAACAGCCCCTCGCCACCGAATAAGGCGGTCTTCACGTTGCCGACGAACTGGATGTCGAAATCCACCGAGGGTTGCAGCGCGGCCACGCAGCCGGTGTCGACACGGATGCTTTCACCGGGCGCCAGGGTTTTCTCGGCCAAAGTGCCGCCGGCGTGGATGAACACCATGCCGTCGCCTTCAAGTTTTTGCAGGATGAATCCTTCGCCGCCGAAGAAGCCGACTCCCAGACGGCGCTGCAGGGCGATGCCGAGGCTGACGCCCTTGGCGGCGCAGAGGAAGGCATCCTTTTGGCAGAGGATCGCGCCGCCGACCTGATTCAGATTCACCGGAACGATCTTGCCGGGGTAGGGCGCGGAAAAAGCCACACGGCGCTTGCCGCCGGTCTGGTTGGAATAGACGGTGGTGAACAGCGATTCGCCGGTGAGTAGGCGCTTGCCCGCCCCCATCAATTTGCCGAGCAGGCCGGACTGGGCGGCGGAGCCATCGCCGAAGATGGTCTCGAATTCGATGCCGTCCTGCATGAACATCATCATGCCGGCCTCGCCGATGGCGGCTTCGCCGGGGTCGAGTTCGACCTCCACGTACTGCATGTCGTCACCGAAGATGTCGTAGTCGATTACATCCATCGCCATGATTCGCTCCTATGCGGCTGACCTCCCCCTTTGTTAAAGGGGGAATGAGGGGGATTTAGATGCCATGTTGGGCACGCTTCTGTGAGGTTTGCGGCAGTGGCCGCCGCGCGTGCATCAGATCGGCAGAAAGACGAAGGAGGCCACGCCCTGGAGGGTGCGCGTGATGGCGCGGTTGCCGCGATCCTCGATGAGCAGGGCGAGCAGGTCTTGATCGGCGATGAGTTTGCCGAACTCGCGCTCGAAGCTGAGGTTGGCTATTTCGCCATCCAGCGTGTTGCTGACCAGGTATCTGGCGCCGGAGGGCAGCTTGGCGTTGGACAGTTTCCAGACCGCGATTTCGACGTTGCGCGCGCTGTTGTAGAGCTTTTGCGCGGAGAGTTCGTCGGTAATGAAAAACTGGCTTTTGTGGTTGTACGAGGCCATCACCATGCTGGTCAGCGCGCTCATGAAGGCATAGACGCGATCACCGGTGTAACCCTCCAGGAAGGTGAGCTTGAAGCTTTCCTCCCAGTTGAGCTTGGCAAGGTGCGATTCCGGCCACTTCGGCAGTTCGTCGAACAGGCGCGCGGTGGCCGCCTCGACGGATTCCATCCCCGCCTTGCGGTATTCCTGCGGGTTGCGTTTGTACAGCTTGTCGGTAAGTAATCGGAGGCTTTTCAAGGCCTCGCGTTGGGTCAGTTCGCTGGCGATGTCGACATCGCTCTTGGCCAGATTGGCCACGGAAAACTCGCGCGCGCTGGTGCTGCTGCCGTCCTTGTGTTTGATGTTCTGGCCGGCACAGCCACCCAGTAGCAGGACGGCGAGAAGGAGTGCATGTGAGATGCGCATTGGGGTGGGCTCGGTACGGGGGCCGGGCTATTGTAGCCCGCATCAAATAGCGCAACCGTGGCTGATGCGGTTCGCTCTGCTCACCACATCCTACGCAGGCTGAAACTTAGGGCCGTAGGATGTGGTGAGCGCAGCGAACCGCATCAAACCTGCCGATACGGCCATTCGTCCTATGCCCAATCGGGGCGCAAGTGGGCAGAATGTGCCGGCCACCCCATTCGGAGAGCAAGATGCGTTTGCGATCAATGTTGGCCGCCATTTTGTTTGCCCCGGCCGCCGCCGTCCTGGCCGATCCGCCGCCGGACTATCCCTTCGTCGATCATGATGCCGGCATGCAACTGGCGCGCCGGGAGGCCAGGCCGATCCTGCTTTACTTCGGCCGTTATGGCTGCGCCTGGTGTGACCACGTCAACCGCAAGACATTTTCCGATCCTGGTCTGAAACAACTGTTTTCGGAAAACTATGTGTTGATCTACGTCGATGCCGAGGGCGGCAAGCGTATCCGTATGCCCAGCGGTGAGCGGCTCACGGAAGGCGAACTGGGCGCGCGCCTGGGCGCCTTCGCCACGCCGCTGTTCGTGTTCATGTCGCCGGAGGGCAAGGTGGTCGCCAAGATTCCCGGCTTCAAGACGGTGGCGGATTTTCACGATTACGACCGCTATGTGCGTGGCGGCCATTACCGGAAACAGACGTTGATGGAATTTCTGGGGAGCAAACCATGAGGATGCTGTATCTCTTGCCGCTGGTGGGGTTCGTCGCCACCGCCGCCGCCGCGCCCATCGACGTCGCGCCGGCGGGCGCCTTTCACCACCTGGATGCCTCCGGGAGGCAGAGCCTGGCCCTGGCTGGTGGCCAGGTGGCGCTGGTCTGGGAAGACAGTCGCGGCGGCGTGCCGCGTTGTTACCTGGGCTTGAAGGCCGCCGCCGAAACGGGGTTTCGCGAATATCCCCTGGGCAAGGGCGAATGCTTCGAACCGGCGGTGGCCGCGCTCGATGGCTCGCGTTTCCTGCTCGCCTGGGAGGATGAAACCGGCATCAACAGCGCCATCGCCGACTCCGGCGGCCCCGGCCCGGCGCTCAATCTGGGCGCCGGCGCGCATGCCGGAGTCGCCGCGCATCCCGTGGCCGGCGCCCATGTCGCCTGGAATGCGCCATCGGGGCGTTGGCAGCGGGTCTGGCGCGCCTCTTTGCTCGTGGAGGGCTCGCAACTGCGCGTCGGCAAAGCGCAACCCGCCGATGCCACGCCGCCCAGCGACGACCAGACCTTCCCCGCGCTGGCGGTGAGTGATCGCGGCGCATGGTTGCTTTGGGAGGATCGCCGCCACGGCCATACCGTCATCCACGCCAGCCGCGCCGCCGACGGCAAGACCTGGAGCGCGCCGCTGCGAGTGAGCGGAAACCCCACCGGCCGGGCGCAAGGTGGCCTGGGGCGCGGCACCGGCGCCATGCGCCCGGCCGTGGCCAGTTTCGGCAGCCGCTTTGCGGCGGCCTGGCTGGACAAGCGCGACTTCCTTTCCGGCTACGATGTCTATGCCGCCTTGAGCGAGGGCGCCGGCTTCGCCAAGGATCGGAAAGCCCAGGACAGTTTCGGCGACGCCATCGCCCAATGGCATGTGGCGGTGGCCGGAAACCGGCGCGGCGATCTGGTCATCGCCTGGGATGACGAGCGCGATGGCAGTTCGGACATCTGGCTCACCCGCTTGACGGCGGGGGGCTACAGCGAGGATTTCACTTTCCCGGAAATTTCCGGCCCGGCTCGCCAGAGCGACCCGGCCATCGCGCTCGATGAAGCCGGAAATCTGCACCTGGCCTGGATCGAACGGGCCGCCGAGGGTGAGAGCAATGGGGCCACGCGCCTGCGCTATACGGTGGCGCCGCTGCCCATGCGGTAGTCGGCGGTTCGTTGGGCACGCTGCGCTTTGCCCAACCTACGGTGCTGTTCGTATCGGCCGTTGATGAAATTGGGGGCACGGGTTCCCCCCCCCTTGACCACAGGGGGGCAGGGGGGATTTCTGAGGCGCCTGCTCAGACCGTGCTTATCGGTTTATCACAGACACCCACTATCGGTAGTGGCGTAGGTTGGGCAA
>JAUXXW010000211.1 GCA_030684775.1 Pseudomonadota bacterium | reverse complement strand
CAGCACGTTCCCCAATAGCGAAGGGGCCCAACTGGGCCCCTTCTCCGTTTCCTGTCGGTACCTGCTGGGAATTCCGCCAGATTTAGGCGGATTTAGTCAGCCGGTAACGACTATCAGCATGGCAGCTTCTTCCAAGGTGTAGCGCCCTTTAGATTGGCGTTCCAATTTCCGCTCTTGATAATCCTCGAAGCCTGCCCGTAAATAATCCGTGTGCCCTTCAATATCATGGACTCGAAAGACTTCCACATCTGGGGCGCCATCGCGGCCATGCTGCATGAAGGTTTCGACAATCAAATCCCCTTTCTTTTCGAATGTCATTGCCCCACCCCCAGCCTATCCGCCAGGCGTTGCCCGGTCGCCACGATATGCCCGTCGCTCAAGTGCGAATACCGCGCCACCATCTGCAATGTTCGGTGCCCCAGCACCTTGGCAATCTCCACCAGGGAAACGCCGCTCATGGCGAGATACGACGCGGCGGTGTGGCGCAGGTCGTGCCAGTGGAAGTTCTCGATGCCGGCGGTCTTGAGGGCCTTTGTCCAAGGGTCGCGCAGGTCGAGGCAGTCCGCTTTCTTGGCTGCACGAGTAGGCGGGAAGATGCGGTCATCGCCCAACGTCCGCACACGGCCGCGTTCGCGTAGCAGGTCGAGGGCCTGCCCTACCAGCGGCAGCGTGCGGCGGTCGCCGTTCTTGGTTTCGGACAGGCTGATTACCTGCCGGGCGAAGTCGATTTGCCCCCATCGCAAGCTCATGATTTCCGCTTGGCGCGCGCCCGTGGTCAGGCTCAACACCACGGCAAGGTAAAGGTCGGCGTGGGGCCGGCAGGCTTCCAGCAGGGCGGCGCGTTCATCGTCGGAGAGGAACCGCACCCGGCCCTTGTTCTCCGCCGGCTTTCTAACGCGCTCCATCGGGTTGCGCTCCATCGGGTTGCGCTCCAGCCATTGAAGCTCTTTCACGCCATAGGACAGGCAGGAACTCAGGGCGGCGAGGTATCGGTTCACCGTGGCCCCGGTGCGCTTCTTGAGTTCGCCCGTGGTGGCGTCTTTCCGGCCGGTTTCCTCGGATAGCAGTTTGTCGCGTTCCTTGGCGATGCGGGCCGGTGTGATGGTGTCCAGGCGCTCGGGGCCGAAAGTCTCGCGCCAGTAGTCGAGGCGGGGCTTGTCCTTCGCATGGGGTGCGTATTCGTCGGCCAGTTCCGCGAAGTTGTGGCGCTTGCTCTGCCCGAAGTGCCGGCCGGCCTTCATGTCGGATTCGGTCTTGGCGGACCATGCGCGGGCATCGGTCAGGCGCTCGAAAGTGGCGGTTTCAGGCGGGAAGCCCGTGAGGCGAACTTTCACCCGGTATGACGTGCCGGCGTCCGTGGTGCGTTTCTCGATGGTGGCCATTCGTGTTCCCCGATGGAAGCGATAAACACGGGCTAGAACAACGGGGAGAAAAATACAACAACGGATTGGTAATCTCGTCTTCTATCGTAATTACGTCGCATTCATAAAGGGATGGCAGGAATGTTAGCGATGTAACGGGACACTGTAGGGACAGTGACGGTCAAAAAGGGGCGCTTATCCACAAGTTGAGTGGGTGGAAGGGGTAAGCAGGTATGGGTGGGCGAAGAGGGTTGCCGGGCGGGGTATCCGGGCGAATGCGGCTTGAATATTTTCTGTGAGTGTCCCGCCCACCAGAAACAAAAACGGCCTGCATCGCTGCAAGCCGCTGTGGTGCTGGTGGGCCCCCCGAGAGTCGAACTCGGCACCAATGGATTATGAGTCCACTGCTCTAACCAGGCATGAGCTAGAGGCCCGTCGGGGTTGCCCCCGAGTAAACCTTATGATTCCAAAAAGCTGCGCAGCCGCTCCGAGCGCGAGGGGTGGCGCAGCTTGCGCAGGGCCTTGGCTTCGATCTGGCGGATGCGTTCGCGGGTGACGTCGAACTGTTTACCGACCTCTTCCAGGGTGTGGTCGGTGTTCATTTCGATGCCGAAACGCATGCGCAGCACCTTGGCTTCGCGCGGGGTCAGGCTGTCGAGGATTTCCTGGGTGACGAACTGAAGGCCGCTGTACATCGCGGCTTCGGCCGGAGCCAGGGTGGATTGATCCTCGATGAAGTCGCCCAGATGCGAGTCCTCGTCGTCGCCGATCGGGGTTTCCATGGAGATCGGCTCCTTGGAAATTTTCATGATCTTGCGAATCTTGTCCTCGGGCATTTCCATCTTTTCCGCGAGGGTGGCCGGGTCGGGTTCCAGGCCGGTCTCCTGCAGGATCTGGCGGCTGATGCGATTCATCTTGTTGATGGTTTCGATCATGTGCACTGGAATGCGGATGGTGCGCGCCTGGTCCGCGATGGAGCGGGTGATGGCCTGGCGTATCCACCAGGTGGCGTAGGTCGAGAACTTGTAGCCGCGCCGGTATTCGAACTTGTCCACAGCCTTCATCAGGCCGATGTTGCCTTCCTGGATCAGGTCGAGGAATTGCAGGCCGCGGTTGGTGTATTTCTTGGCGATGGAGATCACCAGACGCAGGTTGGCCTCGATCATCTCGCGCTTGGCGCGGCGGGCCTTGGCTTCGCCGGTGGACATCTTCTTGTTGATGTCCTTGAGTTCCTTCACGGAAATGCCAGCGCGGATTTGCAGCGCCGTGAGCTTTTCCTGGTGTTCGTTGACGTCGAACTGCAAGCGTTCGAGCATTTCGTTATTGCTCGATTTGGCCGCGATTTCCTGTACCACCCATTCCTGGGAGCCTTCATGGCCCGGGAAGCTGCGGATGAAATGCTGGCGCGGCATCCCGCACTTGTTGACGACGATGTCCATGATGCCGCGTTCGTGCGAGCGCACTTCCTCGACGATGCCGCGCACCGATTCACACAGGTTGTCCACCTGACGGGCGGTGAAGCGGATGCGCATGAGGTGAGTGGAAATTTCCTCCAGCAGTTTTTGATATTGCTTGCTGGCAAAACCGTATTTGGTCAGCGCCGCCTGCATTTTGGTGTGGGTCTTGCGGATTTCCGCAAAGCGTTCCAGCGCGTCGATCTTGAGTTGCGCCAGGTTGGCCGCCGCGACCGCCGCGCCGCCATCGTCTTCTTCGTCATCCTCGCCTTCGCTGGCCTCGACCTCTTCGCCCATATCCATGACGATGTCTTCGCCGGAACTGTCGACCAGGCCGTCGATCAGGTCGTCGATCTTCATTTCTTCCTTCTCGACCTTGGTGACCAGGTCAAGAATTTGCGCGATGGTGAGCGGGCAGGCGGAAATGGCCAGCACCATGTTCTTGAGGCCTTCCTCGATGCGTTTGGCGATTTCGATTTCGCCTTCGCGGGTGAGCAAGTCCTTGATCCCCATCTCACGCATGTACATGCGCACCGGGTCGGTTGTGCGGCCGAATTCGGCGTCCACGCTGGAGAGGGCGGCTTCCGCTTCCTCGACGGCGTCTTCATCCGCCACCGGAGCGGGCGACTCGGACATCAGCAGTTCTTCCGCCGCAGGCGCCTGGTCGAAGACCTGGATGCCCATGTCGTTGATCATGCTGATGACACTTTCGATCTGCTCGGCGTCGAGAATTTCGTCAGGCAGGTGGTCATTGATTTCGGCATAGGTCAGGTAACCCCGTTCCTTGCCGAGCATGATCAGATTCTTCAGAAGGGTGCGGCGGGTCTCCGCATCAACCTTGACTTCCGGCTTGGCGGCGGCCAGATCGGCCGCGCTGGCCTTGCCCGCAGCCCCTTTTTTCTTGGAGGCGGCAGTGGCCGGTTTGCTAGGTTTGGGAGTCATTTTGACCGTCGTCGCCATTGTGGGATGCTCCGTGAGTATCTGCGGAAAAACGCGATAGTATACATGAACTTGGGCATATTCCGCCCACGCTTCGCTGCCGCATTGGACAAATCAGGTGGGGTCTGGTTTCCGCCGTTGCAAGGCCGCCAGCAGCCTTAGTTTTTCCTCGGGGCTGAGTTCACTCGGTTTGCGCCCCGAGAGTTCCCGCGCCTGGGCGCGGCCGGCCTGGGCGGAGAGAGTGTTCAGCGCGCCCTGGAAATCGGCCTCCACGTCGTAGTCTTCGTCCCAGGCCAGGAGTCCGGCGGCGGCGTGTTCCAGCACGGTTTGTTCTTCACGCCCGCGAAAGTGCTCGACGATGTCGCGCGTGCTCAGCTCCGGGTGTTCCCGCAGGAGCGCGACCAGGGTGGCCAGCGCCACCGCTTCCGGGCGTTCGCTTTCCGGCAATTCCGCCATGCGGGTGGCGCGCGTGGTGTCGTGCAGCACGGCCTGCAAGGCGATCTGCCAGGCGGAAGGCTGCACGGCGGCGCGGCCCTGCGGAGATCGTTGTTCCGGCGCGCCGCGTGGCCCGCTTTTGCCTCTCTCGGCGCGTGGCGCTTCCAGGCCGGTCAGGCCGGCGAGGCGTTGTTGCAACATGCGCTTGAGCAGGGGCGCCTGGACGAGTTTGTCGAGGTACGGTTCCATGAGCTTGGCCAGGCGCACCTGGCCTTCCTGGGAGCCGAGATCGGTTTGCGCGGTGATTTCGGCAAACAGGAAGTCGGACAAGGGCATGGCGCGATCACACAAGGCGCGGAAGGCGTCGGCGCCCTGGGCGCGAACGTAGCTGTCCGGGTCTTCGCCTTCCGGCAGGAACAGAAACGACAGGCGCTTGCCGTCCTGGATCTGGGGTAGGCTGTTTTCCAGGGCGCGCCAGGCGGCCTTGCGGCCGGCGTTGTCGCCGTCGAAGGCGAACACCACGTCGTCGGCCAGGCGCAGCAGACGGGTGGCCTGGTCGGCGGTGATGGCGGTGCCCAGAGTGGCGACGGCGTTCTGCACGCCGTGTTGATCCAGCATCACCACGTCCATATAGCCTTCCACCACCACCACCTGGCTTTCTCCCTGGATGGCGCGGCGGTGCTCGTAAAGACCATAGAGTTCGCGCCCCTTGTGGAACAGCGGGGTTTCCGGTGAGTTGAGGTATTTCGGCTCGCCGGCGCCGATCACCCGGCCGCCGAAGGCGATGGTCTGGCCGCGTTCGTTGCGGATGGGGAACATCACGCGGTCGCGGAAGCGGTCGTAGCGCTTGTCCTCGTTGGTGATGACCAGGCCGATTTCGGCCAGTAGCGGATCGGCGTAATCAGCAAAACCCGCCGCCAGCGCCTCGCGCAAACCCTGCCAACCTTCCGGCGCGTAGCCGATGCCGAAGCGCGCGGCGGTTTCGCCGGTGAGGCCGCGTTTCTTCAGGTAATCCACCACTTTCTCGTTGCCTTTCAGGCCCTTGCGGTAGTGGGTCGCGGCGGCTTCCATGCGCTCGAACATCTTCTCGCGGCGGCTTTCCTCTTCCGGCGGGCGGCGGTTGCCGTCATCCGGTACCTGCATACCGACCTGGCCGGCGAGATCCTTGACTGCCTCCACGAAGGGAATGCCGGCATGTTCCATAAGGAAGGTGATGGCCGTGCCATGCGCGCCGCAGCCGAAGCAGTGATAGAACTGCTTGGTCGGGCTGACCGAGAACGAGGGGGATTTTTCGTTGTGGAAGGGGCAACGCGCCTGATAGTTGGCGCCGGCCTTCTTGAGCGGAACGTAACGCTCGATGACGGCGACGATGTCCGTGCGGTCGAGCAGTTGCTGGAGGAAATCCTGGGGAATCATGGCCGCCCGATTGTATTGCAGGCGGTAGAGCGGAGCGCCTTGTTCAGTCTCGTAGGTTGGGCAAAGCGCAGCGTGCCCAACACCCCTCGTTCAACCGAGTGCGCTCTTCACCAGTCCGGAGACGCTGTTCATGTCGGCGCGGCCGGCCAGTTTCGGCTTCAGCCAAGCCATCACCTTGCCCATGTCGCGCGGGCTGGCGGCGCCGGTCTCGGCAACAGCCTGCTTGACCAGCGCGGCGATTTCCTCGGCGGCCAGTTGCTGTGGCATGTAGGCGCTGAGAACTTCGATTTCGAACGCTTCCTGATCGGCCAGATCCTGGCGCCCGGCGGCCTGGTACTGGCTGAACGAGTCCTTGCGCTGTTTCAACTGCTTTTCGACGATGGCCACCACTGCGTCATCGTCGAGTTCGATCCGCTCGTCCACTTCGCGTTGCTTCATCGCCGCCAGCAACAGACGGATGGCGCCCAGGCGCGCTGAATCCTTGGCGCGCATGGCGTTTTTCATGTCATCGCTGATTCGCTGCTTGAGGGACATGGCGTGATCTCGCGGAAGGGCGGTGCAAAAACAAACGAGCCTGATAAATCAGGCTCGTCACAAACCCGGGAAATCCCGAGTTCAGTACATCTTGGGCGGCAGGGTCTGGCTGCGCAGGCGCTTGTGCTGGCGCTTCACGGCGGCGGCGAGCTTGCGCTTGCGCTCCTGGGTCGGCTTCTCGTAGAACTCGCGAGCACGCAGCTCGGTCAACAGGCCCATCTTTTCGATGGTGCGCTTGAAACGGCGCATGGCAACTTCAAACGGCTCATTTTCTTTAAGGCGAACGCTCGGCATCTAGATTCCTGGTTGCGGGAGGGCAAAAAAAGATGCGAGATTCTATATCAACCCTTGCCGACGTTTCAATAAAATTGCCGGCTCAATCTTTCATGGACTTGCCATGCTCGTTCTCGGCGTCGAATCTTCCTGCGATGAAACCGGCCTGGCCCTGTTCGATACCAAGCGCGGCCTGCTGACACATGCCGTGCATAGCCAGGTGGCCATGCACGCCGAATATGGCGGTGTGGTGCCTGAACTGGCGTCACGCGACCACATCCGGCGGGTGATTCCGCTTACCCGCCGGGTGCTGGCCGACGCGGGCCTCGCTTTGGGCGACCTCGACGCCATTGCCTACACCCAGGGGCCGGGGCTGGCCGGGGCATTGCTGGTGGGGGGTGGATTTGCCAATGCCCTGGCGCTGGCGCTGGGGATTCCGGCCATCGGCGTGCATCACCTGGAAGGCCATCTGTTGTCACCCCTGTTGGCGACGCCGCGCCCGGAATTCCCTTTCGTGGCGCTGCTGGTTTCCGGGGGGCACACCCAGTTGATGCGGGTGGATGGCGTCGGCCGCTACCAACTGCTTGGCGAGACGGTGGACGATGCCGCCGGCGAGGCCTTCGACAAGACCGCGCAGTTGCTGGGCCTGGCCTACCCCGGTGGCCCGGCGCTGGCGAAACTGGCGGAAGGCGGTGATCCATATCGTTTCAAGCTGCCGCGGCCGATGCTGAATAGCGGTGATCTGGACTTCAGCTTTTCCGGCCTGAAGACGGCGGTGCTGACGCTGGTACGCAAGGAAGGCGAGGCGGCGCGGGTGGATGTCGCCGCCGGCTTCCAGGCCGCCGCCGTCGATGTCCTGGCGGGAAAAAGCTTGAAGGCGCTGCGCGAAACCGGCTTGCATACGCTGGTGGTGGCGGGTGGCGTCGGTGCCAATCGCGCCCTGCGCGCGCGTCTGGATGCGGAAGCGAAACAGCGTGGCTTCGCGGTGTTCTACCCGCCTCTGGAGTTGTGCACCGACAACGGCGCCATGATTGCCTATGCCGGCGCGTTGCGCCTCGCGCATGACGTGGCGGCCGATGGCCGTTTCACGGTGCGACCGCGCTGGGCGCTGGGAGAGCTGACGGCTCCCGCGTAGGTTGGGCAAAGCGCAGCGTGCCCAACAAACCGCCGCCATGTTGGGCACGCTTCGCTTTGCCCAACCTACGGATTTACGGCCTGAGGATCGGCTTGCCGATCAGTTGCAGCGCGTCCTGCGGGAACATCAGCACCAGCGACAAAATCCCCAGGATGGCGAGCACGAGCAGGGTGGAGAAGACGCTGGCGGGACGCAGCCAGCCCCAGTAGCGGGCGGCGAGGAACACCATATCCTTCTTGTGTTCGGTCATGCGCAGCCAGCCGCGCATCAGGGACAACACCAGCCAGACGCTGTAACCGCCGGCCAGAGAAGTCAGCGCGATGCGGAATACCGTGAGTAGATCCCACTCACGCACGCCCTTGTAGAACAGCGATACGGCACCCACGCCCAAAGCCGCGCCGGTCGCGAGCACGATGTTGAGCAGCAGGCGCCGGCGTTCACGCGCCAGATCCTGCTGGCGCGTGATGAAGAAATCGTCGATTTCCTTCTTGAAATACTCGGTTTTTTCCTCGACCAGACCGGTGATTTCATGGCGCATCACGGCGATGCGTTGATCCAGGACATCGGACAGCTTCACGGCGGCGTAATCCACCAGCTCGCGCACGTCGTCCTTGGTGAACTGGCGCTGGCTGTGCAATTCATTGGAAATCTTGTCGAGTTTCTGGTCGATCTGCTGGCTGGCGTTGTCCACCACCTGTCCCAGCCGCTCCCCGGCGCGGTCGACGGCCGCCTCGGAGGCCGCGATCAGGTTGTCGCGGGCGTAGTCGATGGTTTTCTCGAACATGGTCACCTCTTTTTGAAGGCCGACTCTTCGCCAGAGAGTAGCTTGCGGATGTTGCCGTGATGGCGCGCCAGCACCAGGCCGCAAAGCAGAGCGAGGATGCCGACTTCCGGGCCGGCGCCGAGCAGAAACCAGCCATAGACCGGCGCCAGGGCGGCGGCGACCAGGGCGGAGAGCGAGGAGATGCGGGTGATGGCGAAAATGATCGCCCAGGTCGCCACGGTCAGGCCGCCGAGGCGGGCGTCCAGCGCCAGCAGGACGCCGATCGCGGTGGCCACGCCCTTGCCGCCCTTGAAACCGAAGAACACCGGGAAGAGATGTCCGAGGAAGGCGGCCAGCGCCGCCAGATAGGGCGTGTAGATCGGCAAACCCCAGGTTGCGGTGGCCCACTGCGCCAGCCAGACCGCGACATAACCCTTGAGCGCGTCGCCGATCAAGGTGAGGGCGGCGGCGGATTTCTTGCCGGTACGCATCATGTTGGTGGCGCCGGGATTGCCGGAACCATGGCTGCGCGGGTCGGGCAGGCCGTAGACGCGCGCGACCACGATCGCGAAGGAAATCGAGCCAAGCAGATAGGCGGCAACCAGAAATAACGTGAGTTCAGTCAGATGAGCAGTCATTTGCGTAAAATGCGCGGCCATTTTGCGTATATCGGCCGGGGGTTGGATGGACATACTGTTTCTGCGGGATTTCCGCCTGGAGCTGATTATCGGGCTCTATGAATGGGAGCGCAAAGCGCCGCAGCCGGTGATGATCGATCTGGAGATCGGTCTCTACGACCACAAGGCCGGCCATACCGACCAGATCGGCGACACCATCCACTATGGTCAGGTGGCCGAGCGCATCCAGGAAAGTGTGGCGCAACGCGAAATTCGTCTGGTGGAAACCCTGGGCGAACACATCGCCGAGATCGTGCGCGGCGAATTCGGCGCGCCCTGGGTGAAAGTCACCGTGCGCAAGCTCGCCATCCTGCGCGGGGTGAAGGAGCTGGGCATCATCGTCGAGCGCGGCTCACGGATTTAATCCAGATCGCCCTTAGCCGGGGGATGTCTGTAGCGCCGGCGCACCCGCAAGGGGTAGGCCGTGGTTGTAATGCCGCCGAACCCCTGCGGCAACAACCACGCTCTCTCGCCGGCTTCGTAGGCCTGATTGGAAATTCCGTAGGGTGGATAAGCGATAGCGCATCCACCATCACCGCCGCCATTGGTGGATGCGCTATCGCTTATCCACCCTACCTTGCTCACCGCCGAATGTCGGGTTACGGCGCGAAACGCCGCGCCTAACCCGACCTACACGTCCACCAACCCGGTCGGCAGGCCGTCGATGCTGTGGGCGTTTTTCTCGCGGCGATAGTCGGCCATGCCGTCCTCGCCTTTCTTGCGCGCCCATTCCGACAAGGTGCCGCGCTCGCCGGCATAGCCCATCAGCGGCACCCCGGCGCCGCACGAGGTCTGCGCCGACTCCACTTCCATGAGCACGATCTGGCGCGCGCCGGGATGTGCCGGAAACAGCGCGCGCAATTCCGCCCAGCGCTGGTCACGCGGCAACACACTTTCGCCCTGGCCATAGACGCGCAGGAGCAGGGCGTCGGTGGCAAAGCCGCAGAACATCATGGTCATGCGTGGGGCGGTGCGCAGGTGGGCGGCGGTTTCCGCGCTGCTGCCGGTGAGGTCGAGGTAGGCCAGGGTGTGTTCATCCAGTATGCGCAGACTGTCCAGGCCCTTGGGCGAGAGGTTGATGCGGGCGCCGGGCGCGGCGGTGGCCACGAAAAAGATATGTTGTTTCTTGATGAAGGCCGTCAGTTCCGGCGTCAACGATTCGTAGAATTTCGCCATTTAGATCCCCAGGTTGTAGGTTGGGCAAAGCGCAGCGTGCCCAACATGGCGACAGGGTGTTGGGCACGCTGCGCTTTGCCCAACCTACGCCAAGTCATTGCGGCGCATGAATTCCAGCAGGATTTCCAGCCGTTTCACGCCATCGTTCATTTCCAGCATCGCCTGGCGCGCGCTGGCTTTCAGCGGCAACACCTCGGCCAGGCGGAAGCTGACCCAGGTGGCGTCCTCCTGAATTTTGTCCAGACCCGAATCCGGCACCCGCGCCGCCAGGGCGCGCAAAAACGTAAGCGCGCCACGGCAGTAGGCGGGCACCGGCATCCGCGCTTCATCATCCTTGTCGCGCACTTGGCCGATCAGGAGTTGATTGGCTTCCAGCCGGGTGCTTTCCACGACAAAGCGCCCCTCTCCGCGCGCTTCGACAAGCATCACGCCGGGGCTATCCACGGGGTTGCCCATATCGGCCGTGACGATGCGGGCGTGGCAGCCGACCGCTTCCGGCAGCGCCGCCGGCCCCACCTCGCCGCCTTGCTTGATGAGGCAGACGCCGAACGGCCGCGACTCACGCAGGCAGTCGGCGGCCATATCGAGATAGCGCGCCTCGAACACCTTTAGGCGCAAGCGTCCGCCGGGAAACAGGACGGTGTTGAGGGGAAACAGCGGCAGGTCGCGGCCAAGTGTTTGCGGCGCAATGAGGCCACGTAGCCGTGCGAGTGGGGAACTGAGCGGCTTACTCACGCGCGCCCCAGGGTTTCATCAGTTCATGCTTGAAACCGAGGTGATCGAGGACGCGCGCGACGATGAAGTCCACCACCTGTTCCACGCTGCTGGGGCGATGGTAGAAGCCGGGGTTGGCGGGAAGTATCGTGGCGCCGGCTTCCGCCAGCGTGGTCATGTTGCGCAGGTGGATGAGCGAAAACGGGGTTTCGCGTGGCACCAGGATCAGCGGCCGCTTTTCCTTGAGCATCACATCGGCGGCGCGCTCGATCAGGTTGTCGGCGAGGCCCTGGGCGATGGCTGCCAGCGTGCCCATCGTGCACGGGCAGATCACCATCGCGGTGGCCGGATTGGAGCCGGACGCGGCGGGCGCGAACCACTCCTCCTTGCCGTAGGCCGTGAGGCTGCCGCCGTGTTCACCGCCGTGTTCACTAAAGCGAGCATTGAAAAAATCAGCCACCTCGGCGTTGCCGGTGGGAAGCTGGAGATCGAGCTCCTGTTTGGCGACGATGCGCGCGGCCTGCGAGATCAGCAGGTCGACCTGACAGCCGGCGCGCAGCAGGCATTCCAGCAGGCGCAGGCCGTAAGACATGCCGGAGGCGCCGGTGAGGGCGAGCGTGATGCGGGTCATGGGAAGTCGCGAGTAAGGGGTGAGCCATTGTAGGTTGGCCACGCTATGTTTTGCCCAACCCGCGCGCTTGCGTGAGCAGATGCGCCGCCGCCAGGCCATTCACCAGGCCGGTCACCCAGGCGGCGGTGAGGAACAGCGGCATCAGGCCGAGAATGCTGGCCCCCGGCAGCAGCCAGGCATCCACGACCAGCAGTTGCGCGCCGATGTGGACGAAAGCGGCCAGCATGGACAAACCGATCGGGCCGAACCAACGTGCCGGCAGACGAACCGCCAGGGCCAGCAGCAACAGGCTGGCGACACCGCCGGACAAGCTCATCACGAAAGCCGGGGTCAGGAACTGGCCCAGCGCCAACGCCCCGGCGACGATGCGCAGGCCCGCCACCCAGGCCGCCATGCGCCAGCCGTAGCGATACAACACCACCAGGGTGACGATGTTGGCGAGGCCGGGTTTGATGCCGGGAATCGGCAGCGGAATCGCCGCTTCCACCAGGGTCAGGCCAATGGCCGCCGCCGCCAAGGCGGCTACCCGGCGGTCTTCAGGACTGGCATGGAATTCGAGTTGCATGGCGCGATGGTAATCGCAGGAGGAGGGCTTAGCCTGGCGATAGGGTGGATAAGCGATAGCGCATCCACCACGACGGGGCGGCGGAAGGTGGATGCGCTATCGCTTATCCACCCTACCTGTTGATCTTGCGTGTCCCTCATCCGCTTCCGCCATCCTCCTCACTCCAATTCCATGTCTGCAATGTTTTCCGGTTCCCGCTCACCCCAAGTGGGTTCATACCATCCACTCTCCACCGCCCGCCTGAATGACGACCACGGCCAATCCGCCGGACACGCGACCAGGCCGTGTTTCACCGGGTTGTAGTGGATGTAATCGATATGCGTGCGCCAATCCGCCTCGACAGCGGATGGCGTGTTCCCAAAAACGCCGTTGCCAGACTGGCCGCTCGCCGCGTGCGTTGATGCTGGGGTCGATACGTCGGGACGCGGTTTTCTTGATTTCACGCCAGCGGCCGGAGAAGTCGTCATCACCGGGCGGTAAGCGCCAGAGGCAATGGAGATGGTCGGGAAGGATGACCACCGCTTCCATCACGAAAGGCCTTGCCGCCCTTACCTTCCGGAAGGCCTCGCGCAGGTGGGCGACATTCACGGGGTCGGCGAAACGGGGTGCGCGATCACGAGTGACGACGGTGAAGAAGTAAACGCCGCCCGGGATGAGGAGACGATGGTAGGTGCTCATGGAGCGGGTGTGTTTGCTGACATGTAGGGTGGATAAGCGTAGCGCATCCACCGCACGGCGTGACAGATGGACGGTGGATGCGCTATCGCTTATCCACCCTACGCGGGAGGGGAATCGAGGGGTAGGGTGGATAAGCGATAGCGCATCCACCAAGCCACGTCAGCCTTCCGTCCGTCCTTTGTCGGCCAGGATGCGGGCCAGTTCGCGGTATTGCTTGCGCGCATCCGGTTCCATCGCCCGGTAGGCGTGGACAATCTCCTGTTCGTCCCGCACCCAGGAGGATGGCGCGGTAGGCAGCGGCTCCGCGTCGGCCAGGGCGAACAACTGGTAAATCTTGATGTCCAGCGCGCTTGTCACCGCCTCCAGCGTTTCCGGACGCGGCCACTGATTGTCATGTTCCATGCGCGACAGGCTGGATTTCGTGATGCCCACTCGCTCCGCGAGTTCATCCTGCGACCAGCCTCGCGCGATGCGAAGTTGCTCTATGGTTGCGCCTATTTTCATCGGGCCAAGCCTGTGTATCGCACAGGAAAATCCACTGGGAAAAGTTGGCGTTTTTTCAAAAATTCCATATTTATCATATTGATAGGGTGGGCTGACTACACGTTGCATTTTATGCAACACGTTAGACGCAACACCACCGGCAAACCGTATTTTTTTCTCTATCGGACATCGATTATCGATGTGGCCTGCGCACGATATTGGCGCGTGCGCAGGCTAGGTCGTGCTAGTAGTACTGATAGGTGCCTGCTGTTGGCTCTCGATCAAGCAGGTCCTCCGCGGTCGGCGCCCCCAGGAACGGGTCGATTTCACAGTCGGCACGGGTGGCATGGATGGTTTGTTCGTCCATGAACACGCGCAAGGCCACGCTTTTTTCGATGCCGATCTGCTGCGGCGGTCCAAAACGTTCCAGATGTACGCCCATGCGCACCAGCAGGCGCTCGAAAGCGACTGTGGTGACGAAGACGTATTCGCGGATGCCGTTTAGGACAGCAAAGCAGATGATCTGACGAATCAGCGCGGCGGGCAGAGTGGTGAAACCCAGGCCGGCGCGCGCGCCATTCGTAACTGCGAAGCGGCTGATTTCCCATATCGCGTCATCCACGGGCGCGGACCGGCCTGTGAGCAATTGGGGAAAGGTGTCCTGGAGCATGTAAGGCCCGGTCGTGGGCAACAGGCGGGCACAGGCGAGAACCTGTTGCGCATCACGCACCATGACATACACGGGGTGCTGGTCGTCGTAGTGATCACGCTCACGTTCGTTCACGGTCGCGACCTCCCAGTTCAAACGTTCCCGGAAGGCCCGGTAGCGCAGTTGGTAGATCGAATCGAGGTGGACTGCATTGACTTTCCCCATTCGGGGGTGGGCAACAAAGGCTTGCATGGTGGTCTCCTTGAATTGATAAAAAGGGGACTCGATAACACAGGCAAAACCTCGTACTAATAGCTAGTAGTAGTGATAGGTTATTTGAAGAAGATGAGTTGCGAACCCGGGAAGGATGGCAAGCGGGTGGGCTGTACCCGCCGATCAGGGGTTGATGAGTCCCTGCAAGATCGCGCGAGCGATAGCCTGATGTTTAGAGCGCACACCCAACTTGCGTCTGATGTTCTGCATATGGAAATGCACACCCGAAACTGAGATTTTCATGAGGTCGCCAATCTGAACGGCGGTTTTACCATTGGCCCATCTACGTAGGCATTCCAGTTCTCTCGGCGTGAGAATGGGCGGCTCGAGATCATACGCAGGAGGGGCTAGAACTAGTCGACGTACCGCTTCATGCAGGTAGGCAGACATTACGTATACGGTACCGACCACATGCGCGCTGTGGGTGCGCGCGTCAGCGTTGATTTCCGGGTTCGCGATGCTTACCAGTGCCATTTCGTTGGATAGAGTGCCAATAGGCACACTCAATCCGCTACCGAGACCGTAAGAACGTGCATCTTCCATGAACAATTTGCGTTCCGGGCTATCGAAGGTCTCTTCGCGCCAGACTAGCGGTATCGCATAGCGATAGGAGTGAGCGACTACCGGATCAATATCGGCGTACCCCTCGGATTGGTAGTGATTCATCCACTCCGTCGGATACCCGCTCAAAATGAATTGGCAAGTTTCCCCCTCGGGGGGGACGTGACGTATCCCATAGAGAAAGTGTTCAAAGCCCAAATGGCGCGTCACCCGGCGCACCTCGCGGCCCAGGGTGTCCAGGGAGGGGGCTTTGAGGATGCGTTCGAAGTCGGAGAGGACCGTGTAATCGTTACGGTCCTCGACCAGCGATTGGACGCGAAAAAGTTTTTCCTGCATGAGTCTTTCCCTCGTTCTCTCTATCGGTAGCCGCGCCTGGCGCAAGACTACTTCCGCCCGCCGCGCTTGTCAGTCCGTGGTGTCCGGGCACTGGTAGACGACCAGGCCGGGTTGGCGCCAGGTGGCGGCATCATCGGCTGGGGGCGGTTGTTCCCGCGTGGGCGCGCTTGTTGCGTCACGAGCGGTGGATCTGGGTTCAACCGGCACAGGATGTGCGTCGATGATCACGACTTCGTAGCTGAGTTGGAGGTCGGCGGTATCCGCCTGCGTGAGCCAGACACAGGGTTCGTCCAGAGCCTTGGCGATGGCGAGGAATCGCTCTTGGGAGCGGGTAAATACGCCGATTTCGTTCGACAGGGGGCGGAGGTGGATGGGCATGGATGTTGTCTGGCGGGAAAGCTTGGGGAATGTGGCGGAATTTGCCGCCGGCGCGTCCTAGCAATGCCGCTAGGCCGTCCCGACAAGTCAGCGACCTGATGTGGTCACGGCATGTGTTCCTTCCGCAAAAAAACGAAAAAATGATATGTGTTGCGCAACAGGGCGATTGACTATGGTTGCGTATATCGGAACAATAATGCCACATTAGATTGCCTCGATGACCGGAGCTTCGCGTTATAGCAAGCCCGCTGAGGCGCAAAGACTCCCACAGAGGCAGGGATTTTGCGGGGGAGGTAACAACAAAAATGGGGGATAGGGATGAGTCCGTTGCGTAAGGCCCGCCGCGAGCGGGAGTTGTCCATCTACGAAGTTGCCGACATGGTGGGGGTGTCCGCCGCTTCCATTTCAAGAATGGAGCGGCGGCTGCAATGTCCATCGGTTGCCACCGCAGCCAAGCTGGGCTCTTTGCTGGGGCTGACGCTGGAACAGATATTGTTGCCCGAGCCACCCGAATCAGAAGACAAGGAGGCGCCATGAGCGATCTGCTGATCGGCTTGTCGGCCTGGCTGGGGGTGGCGGTCGTGGTCAGCGTGGTGATCGGTCGTTTCATGCGGCTGTCCGATCCGGTCGAGTCCCGCGAGCCTACGGCGGAAGCAACCGGCCTTTCCATGCTGCCCGGCTATGGATGGGAGGAGGACGGGGCGAGCACGCTTGCGGTAAAGGAAAACCAAGTCCTCTCGGACAAAGACCACACGTCTCAGTAATTGAGCGTGTCGAACCCGCTGACTTCACCAACAGGGCGTAACCCAACATGACGGCGTTGCAGTCGGGTTACGGCGTGAAAAGACGCGCCTAACCCGATCTACAGTCAACATCTGTGCCGCCATGAGTAATTGGGCAGTACAGAAACGCGATACAAGCCATTGATTCCGTAGGGTGGATAAGCGAAGCGCATCCACCATCTTCCCCGCTGTTACCGGCTGACTAATTCCGCCTAAATCTGGCGGAATTCCCAGCAGGTACCAACAGGAAACGGAGAAGGGGCCCAGCTGGGCCCCTTCGCTATTGGGGAACGTGCTGCTGGATCAGAACGGCGGATCGTCCTCGTCGCTGTTCCATGAATCTGGCGCGAGGCCCGTGTCGCGCTCTTCGGCGAGCAATTCCTGCACGGGAATCAGATAGTGTTGCCAG
>JAUXXW010000208.1 GCA_030684775.1 Pseudomonadota bacterium | reverse complement strand
TGACCCACTCGCCCGCCCTGACCCGCCTCACCGCCGCCATCCTCGCCATCACACCGCAAGCATGGACAGAACCCGCCAGCGAGCCCGAGGACGCCACGAAAGACCCGGCGCCATGCTCACCCCTACCCGTGGCCGAAACGATGCAGCCAGAGCCGCCAGAGTGCGCGGATGACGGCGGCGGCGACGACAAAGACTCCAGCCTGCTTGAATCGGCGCAGCTGGCGCGCGCCATCGGACTCCGCCTCGCCGAGGCCCGGCAGATTGCCGGCTGGACTCAGGCCGAGGCCGCTCGCTTGCTGGGCATTTCAGCCGCAAAGCTCCAAAAAATCGAGCGCGCGGAAGACATTACGCGGATTGCTTTTTGGCTGCCACGGCGCGCGGCTGAGGTTTACGAGGTATCGACCGACTTCCTCTTTGGCCTGACCGACGATTGGGAAGAAAGTTGGCTCGAACATGCCTATGAACGTGGCGTCAGCAAGTGGCTGTTTCGCGAATTCGAGAGCCGTTACCGGGAGCAAGCGGCCGAGATTCGCGCCTTCGGCAAGCGCGCCGCTGTCACGACCCGGCACATCCAAGCGCTTGCCGCCCTGGCCGATGAGCTGACGGCCGCGCTGGCGAGGATTCGGGCAACGAACCCCAGCTTTGATGACCTGATCGGCGGTGCCCGGCTGGTCTACAAAATCGAAAAACTCGCCGAAACCGCGCGCACCGCCAGATTGGAGCTTCATCGGTTTCATCTCGACTTGGGTGTCTCCGAAGTGCCGGGCCTTCGTGGGCACAGCGCGGAGGTGGCGGCCATTGCCGACCTTGAAACAAATGGGTAGCCCAAGCCCTGCGCGCCCAGTCCCGAATCCACTGAATCCCAACCCGCGCCGCTTGGCGCAACCCCAGCAAGGAGCAACACCCATGAAGACCAACGCCACGACCACGAATGACCTCTTGCTCGCCGCCCCGCGCGAAGCCTGGAAACTGGCCGAACGCTGCGCCCATCAAAAAATCGACAACCTGACGCGCAACGGCACTTTCGCCGCGATGGCTGAAGCCGTGCGGCACGATGACCCCGCCGCGTATCTCGAAGGCGTGCTTTCGGGCCTCAAGGCCGATGGCGTCGCCAAGGCCGCACTCAGGGCCGAATTCGAGGCCCACGGCAAGGCGGTCAAGGCTGAATCCGCCGCCATGATCCATCTGGCCGGGAAGCGGCATTTTGAAATCGTGGAAACCATCGCGGGGCTGCGCGGGAAAATCCGTAGCGCCGATGGCCTGCGCGAGGCCGCTATCAAGCAATACCGCGATGTAGGGCTCACCTACGACCAGATTGGGCAAATCGGCTTGCCGCACTCGCCGGAAGAGATCGCCGCCTGGCGCGCGGAAATCGAGACCCTGACCGCCGAAAGCACCCGCATCGACGCCTATCTCGCCGCCTGGCCTTTCCACGATCCGCGCCTGCTCGAAGGAACCACCCTGTCCGCCGCCGCTGGCCTGGCCGAACCGGAAGCCATCGCCGCCTGACCACCACAAAGCCCCGGCCGCGCGCCGGGGAAGGGAGTAGACCATGACCACAAAGAAACCGAAGGCCGCCGCCAAGCGGGGCCGACCGACCCAATACCGCGCCATCTTCGCGGCCCAAGCCGAAGCGTTTTGCCTGCTGGGCGCCGACGATGCCCGGCTGGCCGAAATGTTCGAGGTAAGCGAGCAAACCATCAACTCATGGAAGCGCCGGCATCCGGCATTTCTTGAGTCCGTAAAAAACGGCAAAGAATTTGCCGATTCCGCCGTGGCCGCCGCCCTCTACAAATCGGCGACGGGCGGGCATTTCATCGAAGAAGCCCGCGTGGTGGGCGACCAGGTTGTCACGTTGAGAAAGCAGCTTGCCCCCGATGTGCTGGCTCAAATTTACTGGCTCAAGAACCGCCAGCCGAAACACTGGCGCGACCGTGTTGAAGTGCAGTCCGACGTAAACCTCAACGTGTTCCCGCCGAAGGAAGTACTTGATGCGATGTACGCGCGGGCGCTGGAACGAGCAAAGGAACGCGACGCCTTCCTGATCGGCCGGCGCGAGCGGCTGGGTATTCCGGTCGATCCGGTTGAAGGGGGCTGATCCGCGCCGATAATTGATCTACTTCCCTGCCAGGCGCAACGCCCGGCTTTCTGCCCGGCCGCGCGCCGGGTTTTTTTTCGGCTTTCGGTTACGCCGTAACCGTGCCATCCTGTAGTTACACTGTAACCAGATGGAGGGCAGCATGGCCATGACCAACGCGGAGAAACAGGCCGCTTATCGGGTTAGAAAGATCAAGGAGGGCGACGGCGAGCGGCTACAGGCCGTTATCAGCTTGCACGCCAAGCGCGCCCTTGAGCGGCTGTCCAAGCATCAAGGCATCACTCAGGCCGCTATGCTGGAACGTCTGATCCTGGACGAACAACGCCGGGTAACCGCCAGCATGGATGCCGACCAGCACCGCGTCTATGTGGGCGAAGCGGTTACAGCGTAACCAATCGCATCGCCACCTGACCCGGCACGCACAGCTTGATGCGGATTGACCGAATCAAGCTACATGGTGGCTACACAGATTCCAGAAACGACAAAGGCCACCGATTAAGGTGGCCTAAGTCTTTGATTATTTGGCTCCCCGACCTGGGCTCGAACCAGGGACACACGGATTAACAGTCCGTTGCTCTACCAACTGAGCTATCGAGGAATTGGGAGGCCGCGATAATAAGGATGGCGCGGCTTCCGGTCAATATCTGGAGCGGGTTTTCGCCTGTTTATTTGTGCTTCAGGCGAGTGCCTGGGCGATACGTGAGAGGGCCTTTTTCAGGTTATCCATCGAGGTGGCGAAGGAGATGCGGATGCAGCCTTCGCTGCCGAAGGCGGAGCCGGGCACCAGGGCGACGCCGAATTCGAGCAGGCGCTCGGACAGGGCCATGTCGGTGGCTTCCTTGAGTTTGCCTTCGGCGTGTAGTTTGGCGATGGCCACACCGGCATCGGGGAAGGCGTAGAAAGCGCCACCGCTGTCGACACAGCTCACGCCGGGAATGGCGTTGAGGGCGTCGACCACGTAGCGATGGCGTTCACGGAAGGCGGCAAGCATGGGGGCGATGCAGGCCTGGTCGCCGTTGAGCGCCATTTCCGCCGCCACTTGCGAGATGGAAGTGGGGTTGGAGGTGCTTTGTGACTGGATGTTTTCCATCGCCGCGATGATCTTGGCCGGGCCGGCGGCATAGCCGATGCGCCAGCCGGTCATGGCGTAGGCCTTGGAGACGCCGTTGAGCACCATGGTGCGGTCATAAAGGTCGGGGCAGGCGTTGACGATGTTGCTGTACTCGCCATCGGCCATGAGGATGTGTTCGTACATGTCGTCGCTGGCGATCAGTACTTGCGGGTGGCGGCGCAGCACTTCGCCCAGGGCGGCGAGTTCTTCCTTGCCGTAGACCGCGCCGCTGGGGTTGGAGGGGCTGTTGATGACCAGCATCTTGGTCTTCGCGGTGATCGCCGCTTCCAGTTGCGCCGGGGTGATTTTGAAAGCCTGTTCGATGCCGGCATCGACGATGACCGGCACGCCATCGGCCAATATCACCATGTCCGGGTAGGACACCCAGTAAGGCGCCGGGATGATGACTTCGTCTCCCGGGTTGATGACCGCCTGCGCCAGGTTGTAGAAGCTCTGCTTGCCGCCGCAGGACACCAGAATCTGGTTGGCCTGGTAGTCGAGGCCGTTTTCCCGCTTGAATTTGGCGATGACGGCTTTTTTCAGGCTGGGCGTGCCGCCGACGGCGGTGTATTTGGTGAAGCCGGCGTGGATGGCGGCGATGGCCGCGTCCTTGATGTGCTGCGGCGTGTCGAAATCGGGTTCGCCGACGCCGAGGCCGATGATGTCATGGCCTTCGGCCTTGAGTTTCGCGGCCTTGGCGGCGACCGCCAGGGTCGGCGACGGTTTGATGTTCTGAACGCGGCGGGAGAGTTCCACGGATAGCCTCTACTGGATGGCGGCGCGGCAGGTCGCGCCGGGATGCTAGGATGGACCGTTTTTTAGCGCGCGGATTCTAACTTGGCGATTACTTATCCCAATAGCCCTTTTGCACTGCATCAACCGTTCCCGCCGGCCGGCGATCAACCTGTCGCGATCGAGCAACTGGTGACGGGTATCGACCAGGGGCAGCGCTTCCAGACCCTGCTCGGGGTGACCGGCTCGGGCAAGACCTACACCATGGCCAACGTCATCGCCCGCCTGGGGCGACCGGCCTTCGTGATGGCGCCGAATAAAACGCTGGCGGCGCAGTTGTATTCCGAGTTCCGCGAGTTCTTCCCGGACAACGCGGTCGAGTACTTCGTCTCCTACTACGACTACTACCAGCCCGAGGCCTATGTGCCCTCGCGCGATCTGTTCATCGAGAAGGATTCCAGCATCAACGAGCACATCGAACAGATGCGGCTCTCCGCCACCAAGGCGCTGCTGGAGCGGGAAGACTGCGTGATCGTCGCCACCGTCTCGGCGATCTACGGCATCGGCGACCCGGTCGATTACCACGGCATGATCCTGCACCTGCGCCAGGGCGAGCGCATCGAGCAACGGGCGATCCTGCGCCGGCTGACCGAGATGCAGTACACGCGCAATGAAATGGAATTCAAGCGCGGCGTGTTCCGGGTGAAGGGCGACGTGATCGACATCTTCCCGGCGGAACACGCGGAAACGGCGGTACGCGTCTCCCTGTTCGACGACGAGGTGGAGAGCATCAGCCTGTTCGACCCGCTCACCGGCCAGGTGCTGCACAAAGCCGCCCGCTTCACCGTCTACCCCTCCAGCCACTACGTCACGCCGCGCGACGTGGTGCTGAAGGCGGTGGACAAGATCAAGCTGGAACTGGCCGAACGCCTGGAGTTCTTCCACAAAAACAACAAGCTGGTGGAAGCGCAGCGGATCGAACAGCGCACCCGTTTCGACCTGGAACTCCTGGCTGAACTCGGCTTCTGCAAAGGCATCGAGAACTACTCGCGGCATCTTTCCGGGCGCAACCCCGGCGACCCGCCGCCGACCCTGATCGACTATTTGCCGGCCAACGCGGTGATGTTCATCGACGAATCGCACGTCACCGTGCCGCAGGTGGGCGCCATGTTCAAGGGCGATCGCGCGCGCAAGGAAAACCTGGTCGATTACGGCTTTCGCCTGCCCTCGGCGCTGGACAACCGGCCGCTACGGTTCGACGAGTTCGAAACCATCATGCGCCAGACCGTGTTCGTCTCTGCCACCCCCAGCACCTACGAAAAGGAACACCAGCAACAGGTGGTGGAACAAGTGGTGCGCCCCACCGGCCTGATCGACCCGATCATCGAAATCCGCCCGGTCGGCACCCAGGTGGACGACCTCATGTCCGCCATCAACGAACGTACCGCGCGCGGCGAGCGGGTGATGGCCACCACCCTGACCAAGCGCATGTCGGAGCAACTCACCGAATACCTCTCCGAACACGGCATCCGGGTACGCTACCTGCACTCGGACATCGACACCGTCGAGCGGGTGGAAATCATCCGCGACCTGCGTCTAGGCGTGTTCGACGTGCTGATCGGCATCAACCTGTTGCGCGAGGGACTGGATATTCCCGAGGTCTCCCTTGTCGCCATCCTCGACGCCGACAAGGAAGGCTTTCTGCGTTCCGAACGTTCCTTGATCCAGACCATCGGCCGCGCCGCCCGCCACCTCAACGGCACCGCCATCCTCTACGCCGACCGCATCACCAACTCCATGCGCCGCGCCATCGACGAAACCGACCGCCGCCGTGCCAAGCAGATCGCCTTCAACCTCGCCCACGGCATCACCCCCAAGGGCGTGGTCAAGCGCATCAAGGACATCATCGACGGCATCTACAACCCCGACGCCGCGAACCAGGAACTGAAGGCCGCGCAAGGCCGGGCAAAATACGAAGTCATGAGCGAGAAAGACCTGGCGCGCGAAATCAAACGCCTGGAAAAAGACATGCTCAGCGCCGCGAAGAACCTGGAGTTCGAGAAAGCCGCAGAACTGCGCGACCGGCTACACGCCATGAAAAAGCAACTGTTTGGCGTCGAAGAACACGACGAGTGAAGCTGTAGCGCAGGCTTTATGGCCCACCGGGCCGGTATCCTTCAGGGCCAGCCTGCATCGTTTTCCGATCAGGCCTACGACGCAGCCGTAGCTTGGGCTGACGTCAGGAAGCCCAACAGCAGACGTAGGTTGGGCAAAGCGCAGCGTGCCCAACAACCCGTCGCCATGTTGGGCACGCTTCGCTTTGCCCAACCTACGCTTTTACCGCTTCAACGGCTGGATTTAGGATCATTCCGAGTCGCCGACTCCGCCGCGACATGGCTTCAAGCCTATGGCGTTGGCTCCGTAGCAGCGGCCTCGGGCTTCGGCAACGGCGCGGTCGTCCACAGCCGTACCAGGGTCAGACCAAGCGCGAGCAGCGGCGGGCCGATGAAGATGCCGATGAAGCCGAAGGCGACAACACCCCAGAACACGCCCAGGATGATCAAGAGCAGGGGAAAACCGCTGCCGAGGCTGATCAGATAGGGTTTGACGAAGTTGTCGATGCTGCTGACCACCAAGATCCCCCACAGGGCCATGAATATCGCCCAGCCCGTGTCGCCCTGATTGAACAGCCAGAAAGTGGCGCCGCCCCAGACCAATGGCGGGCCGACTGGAACCATGGAAAGGAAAAAGGTGGCTACGGCAAGCAGGAAGGCGCCCGGCACGCCGGCGATGAGGAACCCGATCCAGGCGACCAGGGCCTGCGCCAGCGCCGTGCCGAAAATGCCATGTACGACGCCCGCCACGGTGGTGCGAATGGTTGCCAGCATATCGGTGCCGACGTGCCCAGCGAGCTTTTCCAACCCGAATCGCAGTGTCTCCACCAGGGCGTCACCGTCACGAAAGAAAAAGAAGCCGATGAAGATGGCGAAGGTCATCTGCAGCAGGCTTTGGTCAATGGCTTTGCCGGCAATCAGGAGGAAATCCTTGGCCGGTTCCAGCAGGCCGTGGAACAGCGCCGCCGCCTCTTCCCGACCGCCGGCCAGCCCCTGCCAGTAGTCGTCGAGTTGCGCGCCGACGATGGGGATGTCCTTGAGCCAGGCCGGCGCATGGATAGGCCCATTGTCCAATAAAGTCCCGGCCGCCTCGGCGAGGGTCGTCACGCTGTTCGTGAGTCGGGTGACCAGCAAGGCCGACCGGCCCGATCACCAGCACGATCAACAGCAGCACCATCACCAGGGCCGCCAGGGTGGATCTGCCCCGTAAGGCCCGCCGCACCCGCTCATACAACGGCCAGGTGGAAATACACACCACCACCGCGAACAGGATGGCGGGCAGGAACGGGAGCAGTACCAGATAGCAACCGACGACGACGAGACCAATCGCGGCCAACTGCGCGAATTGCCGTAGGCGTTGTTCAGTGGGCATCGCGCGCTATTCCTTGGCGTTCAATGGAACGGGGGCTACTGATTGCCCTTGGCCGCGTCCTGGATCTTGTCGCCGGCTTTTTCCACCTGCTCTCCGACCTTCTCAGCCGCCTTGTCGACTTCGTTGCCCGCTTTTTCTACCGCCATATCGAGTTCCTTGCCGGCGCGCTCCGCCGGGCCTTCCTTCTTCTGGCATCCAGGCAGCACGACCAGCAACGTACTCATGACCATGGCTTCCCCCTTTTTCAAAGGGGGACTGAGGGGGATTTACCCAAGGGTTGTGCCAGTGCAAGCGTCCGAAAATCCCCCCAACCCCCCTTTGAAAAAGGGGGGAACCTTGTCGGCCGCATAGCCGACGCGGGAAACGGCTTCCAGGCCGGCGCGGTCGAGAATCGTGATGTCGCCGCGGTGATAACCGATCGCTTATGTGCGTCAGCAGACAGACGGCGGCGAATGCGCGCCCCAATATCGAAGCATCGGAGCCAAACCAGCGAAGGTCGCGGGCAACGTGATCCAGGCGGGGTGTATCAAGCCAAAACGAGCTTCGGTAAATCGTCAGTCGGAACCGCCCGCTACGCCGTAGCGGGAGGACCCTATTCAGATAGAGGTAATCACATGAAATCCATGCAGAAATTCGCGCTCAGTGCCGCTGTCGCAGCCATGCTTCTTGGCGGTTGTGCCGGGATGTCCGCACAGGACAAGAACACCGCCGTCGGCGGTGTGATCGGCCACGAAGTCGGGAAGTGATATGTGACCCGCGCGGCGTACCGACCAGCCTGGTCGGTACGCTACGCGACCACCACCGCTCGCCCACGGGCAAGCGTACCCACAGGAGAACACCATGACGAAATTCGGAAAAATCCTCGGCGCCGGCTTGGCCGTCAGCGTGCTGCTGATCGCGCTGCCCGGTTGCCAGAAACAGGAAGGCCCGGCGGAAGTGGCCGGCCAGAAGATCGACGACGCGGCGGAAACAGCCGGGGAGAAGATCGAGCAAGTGGGTGAAAACATCCAGGACGCGGCCAAAGGCAACTCCAGCGACAGCGGCAAGTATTAATCCTGGAAACGGCGGTTGAAGCCGTAGACGCGTAGGTTGGGCAAAGCGCAGCGTGCCCAACAACCCATCGCCATGTTGGGCACGCTGCGCTTTGCCCAACCTACGTTCACCCAGCGTTCAGTGGGCGCCGGTATCTGCGCCCTGGCGATAGCGCACGTCGGACAGCAGTCGGTCCAATTCCGTCTTGACCACCGCATAGCATTCGCACACGCGCGTCTCCAGGCCGTGGCGATCGAGCACGGTGATGTGGCCGCGGCGGTAACTGATCACCCCCGCGTGCTGCAAATTGCCGGCGGCCTCGGTGATGCCTTCGCGGCGCACGCCGAGCATGCTGGCGATCAATTCCTGGGTCATGACCAACTCACCCGTCGCCATACAATCGAGCGTCAGCAACAACCAGCGGCAGAGTTGTTGTTCCACCGAATGATGCCGATTACAGGCCGCGGTCTGCGCCATCTGGGTCATCAGCGCCTGGGTGTAGCGCAGCAACAAGCGCTGCATCAGACCGGCGCGGTTGAATGCCTCAACCAGCTTGCGGCTCTCCAGCCGGTAGGCGTGGCCGGCGGTTTGCACCACGGCCGCGCTGGACGTGGTATTTCCACCCATGAACAGCGAAACACCGACAACGCCCTCATTGCCCACGCCGGCGGATTCGGCCGAAGCGCCATCCGCCATGACGTAATGCAGCGAGACGATGGCGCTGGTGGGGAAATAGGCGTGCCGCATCTGGCCGCCGGGTTCATAGAGCATTTCACCGAGCGGCAACGGGACCAGTTGCAGATGCGCGGCCAGGGGCTCGAATTCCGCCGTGGGCTGGGCGGCGAGTAGATGGTTCTGATTTGGGCTGGGGGATGTGGACATCACTGAGCGTCTATGACTGGTTGGTGATTTCCACGCCGATTCCACGATAACCAATGAAGCGACTGGATTGGGTGAACATCGGCTCGCCACTCACCCGGAACTGTTGTTTCGAGCCATCGGCGTTGACGCGGCTGAACAGGAAATCCAGGAAGGGTTGGTGGGTGGCGATGGTCGTCTGCAGGGTCTCTCGCTCCGCCTCGTTCCAGCCTGCCGCCTGAACCGCCCCGACATCGCCCGCCAGGCCGTCCACCTGGATGCCGAGCATCTCCAGTACCGGGCCGGAAACCTTGGTGAAGTGCATGTTCTCGTCCTGCTCCCAGTACCAGTCGGAGGCCAGTTCGGTGAGGCTGCGATAGCGCGCTTCGCTCTCGCGCAGTTGGGCGGTCCGTTCCCGCACCGTCTGTTCCAGTTCCTGGTTGTAGTCCTCGAGTTTTTTGTACAACAGGCGCACTTCCAGCATGTTGCGGATGCGCGTCCTGACTTCGACCAGATCGAACGGCTTGCTGATGAAGTCCCTCGCACCCGCCTGCAGGGCGCGCAGCTTGTGGCCGGGTTGGGCGGTAATCACCAGCACCGGCAGGTAGCCATCCGCTGCGTTGGTCTTGAGACCTTCCATCACCTGGAATCCATCCATGCCGGGCATCTGCAGGTCGAGCAGGATCAGGTCGTAGTGGATATGGCGATGCAGCGCGCAGACTTCGTGCGGATTCATGGTCGTGTCCACGTTCTGGTAGCCGGCCTCACGCAGCAAATCCTCCAGCAACTGCACATTGGCTTCCTGGTCGTCCACGATCAGAACACTGGCGCTAAGAATTTCTTGTTCGCTAATCATGATGTTTGTCCGAGTTCGTTTCGTGCTTATCCGGTTGTCACCGACAACCACTAGAAGCCCCGTAGGTTGGGCAAAGCGTAGCGTGCCCAACGAACCACCGCGAGGTTGGGCACGCTTCGCTTTGCCCAACGGCGCTCATGTCAACCCCGCGCCATCGCGGGCGGGTCGCCACGCG
>JAUXXW010000202.1 GCA_030684775.1 Pseudomonadota bacterium | reverse complement strand
AGACCCGCCCCGGCGGCGGCGAGGCCGCGACCGGGACGGCGGCCGCCGTAACCGGCGCGACGCCGGGAGGCGACAAGCTGTCTCGGACAGCCGTTGACGCCAAGCCGGCCGCCGCCGGTCACGTCGCCACGCTGGATCGTGGCGGCGCCGACGGCACACCCGGCAACGTCGGCCGCGCCCCGGCGGGTGAACCGCCGAGTACCGGCGGTGCCACACATGGCCTGGCCGGCGCCGGTCTCACTGGTGTCGGCAAGTTCGCCGGCAGTGCCTCCCCGGGCGCGGCGGCGCCAGGCCTGGCCGTCTCCGCGTCGGGATTCAGCAGCGGCCCGGCCGCGCCCGCCGCCCTCGCCCTCGGCGAACCCGGCAGCGCGCCGCGTCTGGCCTTGGCCATGCAGGCCGTGCCCGCCATCCTCGAAATGCGTCCGGGCGGCGCCCGCTCCAGCTTCCGCGCCCAGGCCGGCGAAGGCGGCAGCGGCGGCCCCACGCACAACACTGGGACCGCTCTGGTCCAGGCCGGTGGTGGCGCCGGCGCGTCGTTACAAGCTCGCGGTGACGCGGCGCCCGCCCTCTCCAACGCCAGCCGTCAGGCCAGCGTCGGCGGTGGCGGCGCCAATCCCGCCGGCACCGGCTCATTGCAAGGGGTGCGTGTGGCGGCCGTCCAGCAGATCCGCGCGGATAGCCAGGTGCGGCCGCTCGATGTGCTGGCCCCTTCCACCTATTGCCCGCTCCCCGGCCATGTTCAGCCGGACAATCGCCCGCGCGATACCGCGCAGGAGATCACCGAGAAACCCGCCTACGCCAACGAAAACCCCAGCTTTTCCTTCCCCATTCGCGCCTGGGCTTACGGCCACGAAGGCCGCGCGACGGTGCGGGTACAGGTCATGGCCGACGGCACGCCGGGGCAGATGTGGATCAAGCAGAGCAGCGGTTCCGGCATACTCGACGTGGATGCGCGGGAACAACTCGCCAAATACCGTTTCAAACCCGCCCGCAAGAACGGCCAGCCGGTCACGGCCTGGATCGACGTCCCGGTGGACTACCGCCTGAACGCCCAGAGCAAACCCTGATCATAAAGAGGACTTCGCCATGAAACTTCGCACTTTGCCCCTGCTGCTTGCCCTGCACGCCGCCCCCCTGCTGGCCGCCGCCCCCGTGGTCGTGCCCGATCCCATGCAGGCCATGCAGATGGCGCTGCGCTACTACCAGATGGCCGCCAGCGCGGGCGATGCCGAGGCGCAGACCAAAATGGGCTGGCTGTTCGAGCAGGGCCTGGGCGTGGCCAAGGATCTTGGCCAGGCGGCCAAGTGGTACGAACTCGCCGCGAAACAGAACGAGCCGATCGGCCTCTACAACCTGGGCCTGATGCTCCTGCGTGGCGATGGCGTGACCAAGGACGTCGATCAGGCCGCCCGCCTGATGGCCGGCGCGGCCGAGCTGAACCTCGCCGCCGCCCAATCGCAACTGGCCACCATGTACGAAAAAGGCATCGGCGTCCCGGTCAACCCGGAAGCCGCCTTTACCTGGACCCGGCGCGCCGCCGAACTGGGCGACGTGCCGGCCCAGAACAACCTGGGCATCAAACTCGCCTATGGCCTGGGCACCAAGACGAACTACCCGGAAGCGGTGGCCTGGTTCACCAAGGCCGCCGAGGCCGGCAACGCCGAGGCCCAGGGCAACCTCGGCCTGATTTACAAGGAAGGTTTGGGCGACATCAAACAGGATCTGCTCACCGCCGCCAACTGGCTGGCGCTGGCCGGCAGCCAGGGCCATGTGCAATCGCAGAACCGCCTCGGCTGGATGTTCGAGAAGGGCCAGGGTGTCCCGAAAAACATGGTGGAATCCGCTCGCTGGTTCCGCTTGGCCGCCGAAGCCGGGGACGCGCCCTCCGCCACCCACCTGGGCTGGCTGCTGGAAACCGGCGCGCTGGGCCAGGCCAATTCGGTTGCCAATTCGGGCGCCAATCTCGCCGCCGCGCTGCCCTGGTACGAACGCGCCGCCGCCGCCGGTGACGCCGCCGCCCAGAACAACCTGGGCCGTCTCTACCGCGAGGGCCAGGGTGTCGCCGCCGACTTCGCCAAGGCGCGCGAGTGGCTGCTCAAAGCCAGCGCCAAAAACGAACCCCTGGCCTGGTACAACCTGGCGCTGATGGCGGAACAGGGGCAGGGGCAGACACGCAACGAAACGGAGGCCCTTTCGCTGTATGGCAAGGCCGCCGAAAAGGGGGTCGTCCTGGCGCAAAGCCGCCTCGGCTGGCTGTTGCAGAAGAGCGGCAAGACCGAGGAGGCAGTTAACTGGCTGACCCGCGCCGCTGAAGCCGGCGACATCACCGCGCAGAACAACCTCGGCGTGCTCCAGGAACAGGGCAAGAACATGACTGATGCCGCGCGCTGGTACCGCAAGGCCGCCGAAGCCGGCGACAAGGTCGCCCAGCACAACCTGGGCGTGCTCTACCGCGACGGCCTGGGCATGGACAAGAACGAAGCCGAAGCCCTGGCCTGGTTCCAGAAATCCGCCGAACAGGGCTACGCCAAGGCGCAGCTCAACCTGGGCCAGTTGTACGAAAAACTGGCGACGCAGAAAAAGTAAGGCGCCGACGTTCGGGAAGGCCATGTCACCGTTGGCTGTTGAAGTGACGTAGGTTGGGCAAAGCGAAGCGTGCCCAACATCGCCACCGGGCAGCCAGCTCGATCCGGGCAAGGTTTTGTTGCACTTCGACTCCAACGAGCCGGCCGACCACATGCTCGCGGCGAGTGGGAAAGTGACGTAGGTTGGGCAAAGCGAAGCGTGCCCAACATCGCGACGGTTCGTTGGGCAGCGGAGTCGTTGGCGCTTCAGCGCCTACAAATCCGGCGTCCCCCTTGCGGGGGCACGCTTCGCTTTGCCCAAAGGCGCTTCGCTTCCCTTTAACCCTTGAAGCCGCCATGCTGCCGCATCAGGTTCCCTTCGGGCAGGAGACGGTGTCGTCGTGAATATCAGCGCAAGTGCATACCCAGCCATTCACTGGAATGAGGACGGTGAAGCCCGTTCGGCGCGGTGGCGTTCGGAGAGCGGCCATCCGCCGCCCAGGCGCGTGGTCATCGCCGACGACCGCGTCACGGCCGACGCGGCCTTTCGTCTCGCTTGCGAGGGCACCGCGATGTTGTGGCGCGGCGATTTCCAGAATGCGCGGCAATTGCTGCAAGCACTGGCCCGGCGCGTCGAACGCAAGCCGCGCAAGGCATCTCCGGCGGCGGCCACCGCGCCGGTCGACGCGTTCAATCAGCACCGCCAGGCCCAATCGCGGCGCGCGCGCATCCTGGCGATGCTGCTGCTGCCGCTGGAAGCCGACTACAGCGTCCCACTGCGGCGCGCGCCCGACCTGCGGCAAGCTTGCCTGGAAGCCTACGGCCCGGGTGACACGCCCTCGGTGGTCTCGCTGCGCGAACTGCTCGGCCTGATCGGCGCGCACGAGTGGCGCCGGAAAGGGGTGGCGGTTGCCGCCCTGGGCGACCGCATCCACCCGCATTACGGCGTGTTCGCCCCGATTCGCGGCGAGTATGTGGGACTGGTGGCCACCACGCCGCTTTCGGCAACGACGCTGGCCTTCGATATCGGCACCGGAACCGGCGTCCTGGCCACCCTGCTGGCCCGGCGCGGCATCGCCCGCGTCGTGGCGACCGATCAGGACCCGCGCGCCCTGGCCTGCGCCCGCGAAAACATCGCGCGGCTCGGATACGCCGGACAGGTGGAGATCATCCAGGCGGATCTCTTTCCTCCCGGGCGCGCGCCGCTCGTGGTCTGCAACCCGCCCTGGCTCCCGGCGCGCCCCAGTTCGCCGATCGAGTGCGCGGTATACGACCCGGAAAGCCGCATGCTGCTCGGTTTCATCAACGGCTTGGCCGCGCACCTGACGCCGCAAGGCGAAGGCTGGCTGATCCTCTCGGATCTCGCCGAACACCTGGGCCTGCGCTCCCGCGCTGAACTGCTCGCCGCCTTCGACGCGGCCGGCCTGAAAGTCCTCGGCCGGGTCGATGTCCGCCCGGAACATCCCCGCGCCGCCGATGCCAGCGACCCGCTCCACGCCGCCCGCGCGGCGGAAGTGACGTCGCTGTGGCGGCTCGCGGCCAAATAGCCGGCCAGCCAGACCGGCTCTTCGTCGGGTTCGAGCTTTATGCTGGAAACAGCAGTTGCCGGGATGAAAATGGTCTGAATGCCCGGCGGTTCTAGGGGTTTCGAGAATAAGAGTGTGTCACCCACTGGGTGAGTAGACGTAGGTTGGGCAGCGGAGTCGTTGTCCGCTTTAGCGGCTTACGAATCCGGCGTGCCCCTTGCGGGTGCAAAGCGCAG
>JAUXXW010000198.1 GCA_030684775.1 Pseudomonadota bacterium | reverse complement strand
CTGGATCAGAACGGCGGATCGTCCTCGTCGCTGTTCCATGAATCTGGCGCGAGGCCCGTGTCGCGCTCTTCGGCGAGCAATTCCTGCACGGGAATCAGATAGTGTTGCCAGATCACCTCGCGCAGGTCGTCGAGCAGTTCGAGCACGGCCTGGGCCTGTTCAGGCGACCAGTCGTCGGGCAGGAGGAACGCGATGCCGCGCTGCCGGCCGGAGGGAAGAAGCCAGGGTTTCATGGCGCCCCCTTGCGGCGTTGGCGGCCGCGCTGTTCTGAATGTTCCTTCGCCTCCTTCAGGCGGTACGACTCGCCCTTGATGACGACCACCTCCGCGTGGTGCACCAGGCGGTCCACCAGCGACACCACGCAGGCCGCGTTCGGGAAGACCTCGGCCCACTGCGCGAACGGCTTGTTCGTCGTCACCAGCGTACTTTTGGCCTCGTAGCGCCGGCTCACCAGTTCGAACAGCAAATCCGCGTGGCGGTTCGAGTAGGACAGGTAGCCGATTTCGTCGATAACCAGCAAATCCGGACTGGCGTAGTGGCGCAGGCGACGGCGCAGGGCGGTATCGCTGTCCAGCGCCGCGAGTTCGCCCAGCAGGTCGCCGGCGGTGGTGAAGCGCACGGTGTGGCCCTGGATCAGCGCCTGATGCGCGATGTTCCGCGCCAGCGTCGATTTCCCCACCCCGTTGGGGCCGACCAGCACCACGTTGGCGGCTTCCGCGAGGAATTCGAGCGCCATCAGCGCCTCGACCGAGGCCCGGTCGCAGCGGGTGGGCCAGGCCCAGTCGAAATCCGCCAGCGGCTTGAAGCGGCCGATGTGGGCCGAGGCCAGCCGCCGTTCCAGGCTGCGCCGGCTTCGCTCTGCCTCTTCCCACTGGAGCAACGGCGCCAGCCAGTCGGCCGTCGCCACCTCGGGCCAATGTGCCAACAGGCCATTCAGGCGCAACGCCGTCGCGCGTTCCCGCAGGTTCTCAAGCATCATCCTGTTCTCCCGAGGGTTGTGCCAGTTGATCGTAGGTATCCAGCCGATGGGGTTGCACCGTCGTGTCCTTGGCAACGACATGCGCCGGCAGGCAGGCCGCCACCGGCGGCGGCCGGTCGCGGGCTTCCCGCTGGGCCTCCAGTGCCAGACGCACCGCGTTGGGATGCGGCACCCCGCGCGCCAGGGCCGCGAGCACCGCCGTTTCCACTTCGGCGGCACCGTAGCGCTGCACCAGACGCCCCAGGGCGGCGGTGATCGCCCCCAGGTTATCGCCCCGTTCGGCGGCTTGGGTGAGCAACGCCCGGCTGGCCGGTACCGCCTGCGCCAGCCAGTTCATCCCCCGCCGCGCGGGGCTCGTAGCGGTAGTGGCCGGCGAAGGCGAGCAAGGTGGGGTGGAAACGGATCGCGTCGCCTACCCGCTCCAGTACCGCGCTCTTCAGGTTGTCGTAGAGCAAGACCCTGGGCAAGCCACCCCACGCCTCGAAGGCGCTGACATGGCCACGCAGGAAGTTCTCCATGCGGGCATCGAGGAAGAAGCGCAGGTGGATGCGCCGCGACCAGGACAGCACCATGACAAAGGCCATCAGGGGCCGCCGGGCGCGGCCGATCTGAAGGTGGCCGAAGTGGCCCCAATCCACCTGGGCCTGCTCGCCCGGCAACGTCACCAGGCGCAGGTAGGCCTCCGCCGCGGGCCGGGGGCGGTGCTGGGCGATGAGATGGCGGAAGTGGTCGGGGCCGCCGCTGTAGCCGCGCTCGCGGACCATGGCGTAGAGCCGGCTGGCGGTGAGGCTGGGGAATTTCTCCAGGGTTTCGTGGATGAAGGGCAGCCAGGGGTCGATGCGGGAAGGCCGCGCGGTGCCGATGCGCGGCAGGCCGGCCTGGCGCAGGACACGCTCGACGCTGCCGTGATGGACGCGCAGTTGCCGGGCGATGGTGCCGATGCGCCATTGCTCGACATGGTGGTAACGCAAAATCTGGGCTTCGAGTTCAGGGGGCAGGGCCATGAGGGAATGCGCTCCGGTCGGATGAGGGTGAGGGACGGCGTATCCGGCGGCGCAGGAAGCCAAGCCGCACCTGTTCCACCAAGTCACAACCACAGAAATGGCAGTGCCAGGGTGCCGGCGCGTCGGATTCGCTCGCTTTCGGATGGGGAGGCAGTAGAGCCGGAGGGGGCGGGAGTGGGGAACCGTGATGCGTCACTTTCTGTTGCCGCATCCGGTAGCGACACTGACGCTCGGCATGGGTACGACGGCCACGCGGGCTCGCCTGGTAGCGCTGGCCGGCGGCACGCAGAGAGCCAGTGCGGGCGACCTCGGCACAGCCGCCCGCACAGTAGCGCTGGCCGCGATCACAGCGGCTGCAAATCAGCACAGCGCAGCGGCAGCGGGCACAGAGGTAGCGTCGTCCTGGCGGTTCCATCGGCGATAGGGGCCGATGGGTGCTCGACAGGATCGGGCGATGGGTGAAACACTTTCCACGCAACGTCGCCCGCCTGGGCACGGGGCGCGACATCGGTACAGAACTTGCAGGTTTGGGGCCGCTGTCGCGCCTGCTTCCTTCGGCAGACGTGCTTTCTAGCGCATCCGCCCAGTACCCGCTACATCAGCGGCTCGCTGGCCTCCCTCCTTCCCACCCGACTTGCCGCCGCGCGGACTGGGGGTGTTTCCAGTCGCCCTCCGGGCGCCTTCCAACACCCCCACTTCGCGCATCAGGTTCCGATCCCCACCAGCCTACATTCGCCAACGTGTTCCCTCGTCAGTCACATGACCACAGCACGCATTCCGCCAGATATAGGCGGATCTCGATAGCCGTTCACAGCGGCTTCATTGCGCCTTCCGCCAAACCCTGGCGAAAAAAGCCCCGGCTCGCAATTCCTCCCTCAATAAATCAATCACCCATGCATCGCCGCATATTCACGCACGGTTGGAATCTGCCGCGGCAGGCTTTCACCCTTCGGGCGCACGGCCTCCCAACCCAGGCACGCCAGCCAGATCGAACGAGGAATGGGTTTCTCTCCGTCACGGTAATAGATCAACATTCGGCGTGAAATGCCCAGCGCATTGGCGGCCTGCTCCAGCGTCAGGCCGGTTTCGTGCAACCAGTTCCAGATGCGTTCGTGGCCAATGCCGCCGGCCTGTTCAATGGCGAGGTTGCGCAGATTGTCGGCACCGAGATCGAGTTCGTCCTCAATCCACTCCACCGTCCTGCCGGCAAAACCGATCCGTGCCTGGGCGAACAGCGCCGTCTCCTCAAGGGGGTGCAGGATGGGCGATGTGGCGATCCACTCGCCAAGACCGACCTCGAATGTTTGGCCATCCGCGTATGTCAGACGCAGCCGGTGGTTCGGCAGAGGGATCACGTTGGTCAGTTGAAAATGGTCTTTGCTCATTGTTGTAGTTCCTCGAATTTCCTGGTCAGCATGGACTGGTTGGTCCTGGCCCAGGCCAGCACATCGGGTATCTCGCGCGCGGCCACTTTGCCGTGAAGAATTTCCAGCGTGGCGATGGCGACCCAGGCTTCACGCCCATCGTTGAGCACGACATGAAAGTGTGGTGGCGCGTGGTCGCGTGGATTGATGGCAACCCGACAATTTGAAAAGCGCTGTATGACTGGCATGAGACTGGATGCTAGTGCAATGGTTGCACAAGTACAATTCGATTCCCGGCATGTGTGTTGTCTATTGCTTCGTCAGACCGCGTAGGTCGGAAAAGCCGACGGGCCGGCGCCTTCCGACAAACCCCGGCGGAAGGCGCGATGAGGCCGCTTTTCCCATTCGGCGGAAGGCGCGATGAGGCCGCTTTTCCGCCCTACGTTATTGGGGGGTTATGCGCCGCGCTTTTTCTCTACCGCCCACACTGCCGCTTCCACTCTTGAGCGCAGGTTGAGTTTGCGTAGCAGGTGTTTGACGTGGACCTTGACCGTGCCTTCGGCGATGTTGAGTTCGCGGGCGATGAGTTTGTTGCTCTTGCCCAGGGAGATTTGTTCCAGGATGCGGCCTTCCTGTTCGGTGAGGCCGGCCTGGTCGGGGTCTTTGGGGCGGTTGTCTTCGCGTAGCGAGTGGGCGAGGAGGCGGGTGAGGCGTTCGGTCAGCGTCACTTGGCCGGCGGCGGCTTCCTTGAGTTTGCCGACCAGTTCTTCTGGGTCCATTTCCTTCAATAAGTAGCCGTCGGCGCCGGCGCGCAGGGCGCCGATCAGGTCTTCTGTCTGGTCGGAGACGGTGAGCATGACCACGCGCGGGTCGTTGTCCCAGGATTTCAGTACCTTGAGCACGTCCAGGCCGCTCATGTCCTTCATGTTGAGGTCGAGCAAGACCATGTCGGGTTCGAGGCGTTTTGCCATGTCGATGCCTTCCTGGCCGCTGGAGGCTTCCCCCACGACCTCGAACTGGCCGGCCATCTGCACCAGTTGCATGACGCCTCGGCGGAACAGGGGGTGGTCGTCGATGATGAGGAGGCGTTGCGGGGCGGAGTCGGGCATGTGGGTGATTCCTTTAGTCTCGATTTGTGTGGGGCGTGCCGCGCTTGGCGCCAGCCGCGCCTCGGCTCGGGGTGAATTCCAGCACCACGCGAGTGCCTTCTTCAGGCAGTGCTTCGAAGTTCAGGCGGCCATGCAGGGTACGCGCGCGTTCTTCCATGATGGTCATGCCGTAGTGGTGCGGGTCGGCCGGTTTGACGATGCCTTTGCCATTGTCGTCCACCAAGAGGCGAACCGTGCCTTCCGGTTGGCAGGCGAGGGTAACGCGCGCGAGCGTGGCGTTGGCGTGGTGCAAGACATTGGCGAGCGCTTCGCGGACGATCTGCAGGATATGGATTTCTTCGTTGGGCGAGAGCGGGCAGGGGTCCAGCGCCATATCGAGTTCGATCTCCAGATCGCCGCGCTGGGCGAATTCGGCCACGGTCTGTTCCAGCGCGGAATGCAGGTTCTGGCCTTCCATCTTGAGGCGGAAGGTGGCGAGGAGTTCACGCAACTGGGTGTAGGCGGCGGAGAGGCCGGTACGCAATTCCTCCAGCACTTCGTCGGTGAGGGGGTTCACCCCGGGGCAGGTCGTCATGGCGGCTTTCAGGCGGCTGACCTGGATTTTCATGTAGGCCAGCGATTGCGCCAGGGAGTCGTGCAGTTCGCGGGCGATGACCGCGCGCTCTTCCAGCAGGGCGACACGGCGGTTCTGCTCGATCCGCCGCTCGGCGCCGATGGCGACGCCGATGTGGCGTGACAGCGCTTCCAGCAACTGCACCTGCCAGGCGTCGAGCTGCTTGCCCTCGGGGATTTCCAGGATCAGCACACCATATTGGCGCTCGGCGTCGGACAAGGGCAGGGTGAGATGGCGGTGGAAGTTTTCCGTGATGCTGATGCGGGTTTGCTCGCTGGCGTGGCACCACAGGCATTCCGCCTTGGCGCAGGGGTTGGCGCCGGATTTGTCATCCTCGGCTTGCATGGTGCTGGCCACTGCCCGACCACCGCTGCCGCCGTGCTCGCCCAGGCAGACGATGCCGTGGCCGAGGCCGAGCAGTTCCTCGATGTCGCGCAATACCGCCAGATAGGCTTCGCGTCCGGGTGGCGCGCCGTGCAGGCGGGCGATGGAGTGGTAGAGCAGTTCCAGCGATTGGTTGCTGCGGGTCAGCTCCGCGGTTTTCTGTTGTACCCGCAGTTCCATGTCCTGATAGAGCTTGGACAGATCTTCCGTCATCAGATTGAAGGCGCGCCCGAGTTGGCCCAGTTCATCTTCCCCGGTATAGGGCGTGCGTGCCGAAAGATCGCCCTGGCCGATGCTGCTGGACAAGGCCAGCAGGCGCTTCAACGGCTGTACCAGGTGCATGTGGATCAGCCAGACGGCGAGCAGCACGACCATCACGGTGAGCAGCAGGGCGACGCTCAGTACCAGGCGCATGACGCGGATCTTGGCTTCGGTGGTGTTTTCCATCTGTTTGACCAGACGGTCCAGGTGGTCGACGAAACGGGTCATGTCGGCGAGCAGAGCGTCGCGCGCGGCTACTTCGGGATGCGCGGCCTGGCCGTCAGCCACCGCCAGGAAACGTGGACGGATGGTTATTTGCCATTCCTTGAGAATGAGTTGCCAGGTCGTTACCAGTTGCGTGTCGCCCGCGCGCGGCAACATGGCATGAATGGCGGGGTCGGCCAGCGTGGTCTCGAATCTACGAATGGCTTTGGCCATGCGGGTGGCGCCATCGCGTCCTTCCGGCAAGGGCACCGCGAGGTAGAGGCTGGCCATGCGCCAGCTCTGCATGCGCAGGCTGCCGGCTCGGTTGATCGCCTCGCCGCTGCCCTGGGTGGATTCCGCCACCAGCCCGGATACCGACATGCCCACGATGGCCAACAGGGCGATCGCCGCGATGGCGCCGCCTATGCGCAGAATCAGGGAGTTTTGCAGAATCTTCCAGGAAAGAAGCTTGGGGCGGGTTTTGCGCATGGGCGTTTAAGGGTGGGTATCGAGAGGCGTATTTCAGCAGGTTGCGAATAGGAGACCTGCTACTCCTTTTAGTCTTTCGCCCAGGTTGAGGAAATACCACCACTGCGCCAGGGTTTATCTCGTAAGCCATTCAAGCTGTGTAAATCGCATAGATAACAACGATTTACTTGGTTACCACCCTATCACTTAAGAGGTATATGGCGTACCTCGCTCTGCTCTACCCCCTCTTTCAAGACGGTTTTCATGCGCGGAAACTGCGCCCTATCCATTTCGGACATCACGGTTTTTTGATCTGATGGGGGACGCAATGACGCCACGCTCGCAGCAACAGCTCTCTGTACTTGTCATGAGTACATTGGCATTTACGGTGTGTTTCGCCGTCTGGATGATGTTTGCCGTCATCGGCATTCCCATCAAGGCGCAACTCGGTCTCAACGAGACCCAGTTCGGTATCCTGATCGCCACCCCGGTGCTCACCGGCTCGTTGATTCGCCTGCCGCTGGGCATGTGGACCGACAAATTCGGCGGCCGCATCGTCTTTTTCGTGCTGATGCTTTCCACGGTCGGGCCGATCTGGATGATCGAATACGCCACCCAGTTCTGGCACTTTCTGGTCATCGGTCTGTTCGTCGGCTTGTGCGGCGGCTCCTTCTCGGTCGGTATCGCCTACTGCGCGCGCTGGTTTGAAAAGGAACGCCAGGGCATGGCGATGGGTGTGTTCGGCGCCGGCAACGTCGGCGCGGCAGTGACCAAGCTGGTGGCGCCCAGCATCGTCGTCGCCTACGGCTGGACCATGGTGCCGCAGGTCTACGCCGCCGCCATGCTGGTCACCGCGATCCTGTTCTGGCTGTTCTCCTACGACGACCCCGCGCACAAAGTGCCGGCCCACGTCACCGTGCGCGACCAGCTCAGGGCGCTGAAAGACCCGGTGGTGTGGAAGTACTGCCAGTACTACTCCATCGTCTTCGGCGGCTATGTGGCGCTGGCCTTGTGGATGACCAAGTACTACATCACCGAATACGGTTTCGACTTGAAGACGGCGGCGCTGCTGGCGGCGGCCTTCTCTCTGCCCGGCGGCATCCTGCGCGCCGTGGGCGGCTGGATGTCGGACAAATGGGGCGCGCACCGGGTGACCTGGTGGGTGCTCTGGGTGTCCTGGATCTGCCTGTTCATCATGTCCTATCCGCAGACCGAATTCACCGTGAAGACCGTGACCGGCCCGCAGATCTACAGCATCCATCTCAGCCCGGAAATCTTCACCGCCCTGTTGTTCACCGTCGGCGTCGCCTTCGCCTTCGGCAAGGCCTCGGTGTTCAAGTACATCTCCGACGAGTACCCAAACAACATCGGCGTCATCTCCGGCATCGTCGGCCTCATGGGCGGCCTCGGCGGCTTCCTGCTGCCGATCATGTTCGGCGCCCTGGTCGACCTTACCGGCATCCGTTCCTCGGCCTTCATGCTCATGTATGGCGTGGTCTGGGTATCGCTGATCTGGATGTACACCACCGAGGTACGCAAGATGGACCACCTGGTCAAGAAACCGCAGCCGGCCCAGGCCGACACGCTGGAATAACCCACCACTTCAACGCACGCAACGGAGAACCAAGATGAGCACAAACATCAAAGATTGGGACGTGGAGGACCAGAAGTTCTGGGAATCCACCGGCAAGAGCATCGCCTACCGCAACCTGTGGATTTCCATCCCCAGCCTGTTGATGGGATTCGCCGTCTGGCTGATGTGGGGCATCATCACGGTGCAGATGTCCAACCTGGGCTTTCCCTTCAAGCAGGAAGAGCTGTTCACCCTGACCGCCATCGCCGGTTTGTCCGGCGCCACGCTGCGCATTCCCGCCTCGTTCATGATTCGGCTGGGCGGTGGGCGTAACGTCATCTTCCTGACCACCGCTTTGTTGATGATCCCGGCCATCGGCACCGGCATCGCGCTGATGGACAAAAATACCTCGCTGTTGTCATTCCAGCTCCTGGCTTTGTTGTCTGGCATCGGCGGTGGCAACTTCGCGGCCTCCATGTCCAACATCAGCACCTTCTTCCCGAAGCGCCTGCAAGGCACGGCGCTGGGTTTGAACGCGGGTCTGGGCAACTTCGGCGTCACCACCATGCAGGTTGTGATTCCGCTGGTGATGACCGTGGGTGTGTTCGGCGCGCTCGCCGGTGATCCCATGGCCCTGGCCAAGGATTCCGGCTGGATCTTCGGCAAGATTCTGGCCGGCACCGATACCTGGATTCAGAACGCCGGCTTCATCTGGCTGGTGGCATTGGTGCCGCTGGCCTTCCTCGGCTTCTTCGGCATGAACAACCTGCTGGTGATCTCCCCGAAGATCGGCGGCACCATCGCCGCCTTCATCAAGGTGCTCTGGCTCTATGGCCTGGCCTTCTTCACCGCCGCGCTCGGTCTCTATCTCTATCTGCCGGCGCCGACCGGCCTGGGTCTGCTCAACATGTGGGTGGCGCTGCCGCTGATCATCGCGGCCACCCTGCTGGTGATGAAGCTCGCCGCTTTCGGCGAGATGAAGGGCAACATCGCCAAGCAGTTCGAAATCTTCAAGAACAAGCACACCTGGTCGATGACCGCGCTGTACATCGTCACCTTCGGCTCCTTCATCGGCTTCTCCATGGCCGTGCCCCTGTCGATCAAGGTGATCTTCGGCGACATCCATATCCTCAACGACGCCGGCGTCTGGGAGCACATGAAGAACCCCAACGGCCCTTCCGCGCTGACCTACGCCTGGATCGGCCCCTTCGTCGGCGCCCTGATCCGTCCCCTGGGCGGCTGGATCTCCGACAAGGTGGGCGGCTCCATCGTCACCCAGGTGATCTCCGTGGTCATGGTGGCGGCCTCCGCCTACGCCGGCTACATCATGATGCAGGCCTACCAGTCCGCCACGCCGGAAATCTACTTCATGCAGTTCATGGTCACTTTCGTGATCCTGTTCGCCGCCACCGGCATCGGCAACGGCTCCACCTTCCGTACCGTCGGCGTGATCTTCGACCGGCAACAGGCCGGCCCGGTGCTGGGCTGGACCTCGGCGGTCGCCGCCTATGGCGCCTTCATCGCCCCGGTGGTAATCGGCGGCCAGATCAAGGCCGGCACCCCGGAAATGGCCATGTACGGCTTCGCCGCGTTCTACGCGGTGTGCCTGATCATCAACTGGTGGTTCTACCTGCGCAAGAATTCCGAGATTCGTAACCCCTAATACCGCGTAATAACCCGTAGGTTGGGCAAAGCCGCAGGCGTGCCCAACACTACCGTCACAGAGATGTTGGGCACGCTGCGCTTTGCCCAACCTACGAAAGTCGCAACAAGGAGAGTTTCATGAGTCACTTTCTCGATCGCCTGACCTATTTCACCCACCCGCGCGAGCCGTTCTCCGGCGACCACGGTGTGATGACCATCGAAGACCGCAAGTGGGAAGACGCTTATCGCAACCGCTGGCGCCATGACAAGGTGGTGCGTTCCACCCACGGCGTGAACTGTACCGGCGGCTGTTCCTGGAAGATTTTCGTGAAGAACGGCCTGGTGTCGTTCGAGATGCAGCAGACCGACTACCCGCGCACCCGCGACGACCTGCCCAACCATGAGCCGCGCGGCTGCCAGCGTGGCGCCAGCTTCTCCTGGTATCTGTACAGCCCGCACCGGATCAAGCATCCGATGATTCGTGGTCGTCTGCTCGACTTGTACCGTGCCGAGCGCAAGACCGGGAAAGACCCGGTGGAAGCCTGGGCGGCGATCCAGGCCGACCCGGCCAAGCGTCTGAAATACACCAGCGTGCGCGGCCTTGGCGGCTTCGTGCGGACAAACTGGGACGAGATCACCGAAATTGTCGCCGCCGCCAACGTCTACACCATCAACAAGTGGGGCCCGGACCGGATCTACGGTTTCTCGCCGATTCCCGCCATGTCGATGATTTCCTACGCCGCCGGTTCGCGTTATCTGTCCCTGATCGGCGCCGCCTGCGGTTCCTTCTATGACTGGTACTGCGACCTGCCCGCCGCGTCGCCGCAGACCTGGGGCGAGCAGACCGATGTGCCGGAAGCGGCCGACTGGTACAACTCGACCTACCTGATCATCACCGGCGCCAACCTGCCGATGACCCGCACGCCGGACGCGCACTTCGCCATCGAGACCCGCTACAAGGGCACCAAGATCGTGTCGATGGCGCCGGACTATGCCGAATACGTCAAGTTCGCCGACCTCTGGATGCCGGTGAAGCAGGGTACCGACTCCGCCGCCTTCCTGGCGATGGGCCACGTCGCCCTGCGCGAGTTCTATATCGACAAGCAGATTCCTTACTTCCAGGAATACGCCCGCAAGTACACCGACCTGCCGATGCAGGTGGTTTTGCGCGAGCATGAAGGCGGAGGTGTTGCCAACCAATATGTTACCGACCGCAACCTGCGCGCCTCCGACCTGGGCGGCATGAATGAGACCAACAACCCCGAGTGGAAGACCATCGTCTGGGACGAGATGTCCGGCGCTTTCGTGGTGCCCAACGGCTCTATTGGTTTCCGCTGGGCTGAGGGTGAAAAAAACGTAGGCAAGTGGAACCTGCTGGAAAAGCAGTCCGACGGCTCCGCCATGCGCGCCGAACTCACCTGCCAAGGCAAGGACGGCGTGGAAATCGTTTCGGTGGCCTTCCCCCACTTCACCGAGGATGAGCCCGATCTGCTGTCGCGCAACGTCCCGGCACGCCGGGTGAAACTGGCCGACGGCACGGAAGCGCTGGTCACTTCCGTGTTCGATCTGCAGATCGCCCAATACGGCATCGACCGTGGCCTGGGTGGCGGCAACGTCGCCAGTTCCTACGATCAGGCCGATGTCGCTTACACCCCGGCCTGGGCCGAGAAGGTCACCGGCGTCAAGCGCGCCGACCTGATCCGCACTGGCCGTGAGTTCGCCGACAACGCCGCCAAGACCAAGGGCAAGTCCATGATCATCATGGGCGCGGCGATCAACCACTGGTATCACAACGACCTGTCCTACCGTTCGATCATGAATTTGCTGCACATGTGCGGCTGTGTGGGCAAAAGCGGTGGCGGCTGGGCGCACTACGTGGGCCAGGAAAAGCTGCGTCCCCAGGCCGGCTGGGCGCCGATCGCCTTCGGCCTGGATTGGCATCGTCCGCCACGCCACATGAACTCCACCTCCTACTGGTATTTCCACACCGACCAGTGGCGCTACGAGGCGGTCAAGGCCGACGACCTGCTGTCCCCCGCCGGCAAGAACCGCAACAAGGGCTACAGCCTGGCCGACTACAACGTCGCCGCCACCCGCATGGGCTGGTTGCCGTCGGCACCGCATTTCAACCGCAACCCGCTGGAATTGGCTGTCGAGGCTGAAAAAGCCGGCGCCACCGACGAGGCCGGCGCCGCCAAGTACATCGCCGAGCAACTCAAGTCCGGCGCCCTGGATGTGTCCTTCGCCGACCCGGACAACCCGGTCAACTGGCCGCGTAACCTGATCGTCTGGCGCGCCAACCTGATCGGCACTTCCGCCAAGGGCCACGAGTACTTCTTGAAGCACCTGCTCGGCGCGCAGAACGGCGTGCTGCATGAGGGTGGCGACGGCAACAACTGCAAGGAAGTGAAGTGGCACGAGAAGGGGCCGACCGCCAAGCTGGACCTGATGGTGGACATCAACTTCCGCCTCAATTCCACCGGCGCCTATTCCGACATCATCCTGCCCACCGCGACCTGGTATGAGAAGCACGACCTCAACACCACGGACATGCACCCGTTCATCCACCCGCTGAGTGAAGCGGTGAGTCCGGGCTGGGAATCGAAGTCCGACTGGCAGATTTTCAAGCACCTCGCCAAGGCCTTCTCGAAACTGGCGGGCAAGCACCTGGGTACCCGCAAGGATCTGGTCGCCCTGCCGATGCAGCACGACTCGGCCTTTGAAATGGCGCAGCCGCTGGGCCAGGTGAAAGACTGGAAGCGTGGCGATTGCGAGCCGATCCCCGGCAAGACCATGCCGCTGATCAAACTGGTGGAGCGCGACTACGCCAGCACTTACAGCAAGTTCATCGGCCTCGGCCCGCTCATGGTCAAGCTCGGCAACAACATCAAGGGCATCGACTGGAACACCGATCAGGAATATGCGGAACTCGCCAGCCTCAACCGCACGGTGAAGGAGCCCGGCGTATCGCAAGGCATGCCGTCACTGGAAGAAGACATCGCGGTATGCGATTCGGTGATGCGCATGGCGCCGGAAACCAACGGCGAAGTGGCACACAAGTCGTGGACGGCCCTGTCGAAGAAAACCGGCATTGACCATCACCACCTCTACGCCGGTCGCCACGAGGACAAGATCACCTTCCGCGACATCCAGGCACAGCCGCGCAAGATCATCACCGCGCCGACCTGGTCCGGGATCGAGTCGGAGCATGTGTCCTACACGGCGGGCTACACCAACATCCACGAGCACATTCCGTTCCGCACCTTGACCGGCCGCGCCCACTTCTATCAAGACCATGAGTGGTTCCTCGACTTCGGCGAAGGCTTCTGCACCTTCCGCCCGCCAGTGGACATGAAGGCCAAGGAAAAGGTACCGGCCAGTGTGCTGAAGAAGCCGCACCTGACCCTGTCCTGGATCACCCCGCACTCCAAGTGGGGTATCCACTCCACCTATCAGGACAACCTGCGCATGCTCAACCTGTTCCGTGGCGGTCCTTATGTGTGGATCTCCGAGGACGACGCGAAGTCGGTGGGTATCGCCGACAACGACTGGGTCGAAGCCATCAACGCCAACGGCGCAACGATGGCCCGCGCGGTGGTCTCGCAGCGTGTTCCCCGTGGCATGGCGATGATGTACCACGCCCAGGAGAAGAACGTGAACGTGCCCGGCAGCCCCTCAACCGGCAAGCGCGGCGGCATCCTCAACTCGGTCACCCGGGTCATCGTCAAGCCCACCAACATGGTCGGTGGCTACGTGCAACTCGCCTACGGCTTCAACTACTACGGCACGGTGGGCTGCCAGCGCGACGAAGTGGTGGTGCTGCACAAGGTCGAGGATCAGAACATCGACTGGCTGGAGCGGCCGCTGACACCGGAACGGGAAGCGCAGTTGAACCCGCCTGGCGTGGGGCCGAAATGATTGGGCCGAAGTGAATTTCTCCCCTTTCCCGGAGGGAGAGGGGATTCAAAGGGTTTAACCGCCGGGGTTCAGAGGTTACGGGTCTCATGGCTGGGTCGTCGCTTCCCGAGGGCCCTGGTGGTTAACAAGAATTTGTAGGAGCGCCTAGCGGCGTGAATTTGCGGTGATCGCGGCCAAGGCCGCTCCCACAAGGAGATTGAAATGAAAGTCAGAGCGCAATTCGCATTCGTTTTCAACCTGGATAAATGCATCGGTTGCCACACCTGTTCCGTTACCTGCAAGAACGTGTGGACCAACCGCAAGGGCGTCGAGTACGTCTGGTTCAACAACGTCGAATCCAAGCCCGGCATCGGTTATCCCAAAGACTGGGAAGACCAGAAGAAATGGCGTGGCGGCTGGGAATTGAAAGACGGCAAGCTGCAACTGAAATCCGGCTCCAAGCTGGCACGGCTGGCCAATATTTTCGCCAACCCGGACATGCCGGAAATCGACGATTACTACGAGCCGTTCACCTTCGATTACGCGCATCTGCAGAACGCGCCGTTGTCGGAAGCCGCGCCCACCGCGCGCCCGGTGTCACAGATCACCGGCGACAAGATGGAAAAGATCACCTGGGGCCCGAACTGGGAAGATGACCTTGCCGGCGAGTTCGAGAAGCGCTCCAAGGACAGCAACATGCACAACCTGGAGAAGGAGATCTACAAGCAGTTCGAGAACACCTTCCACATGTATCTGCCGCGCATCTGCAACCACTGCATCAACCCGGCCTGCGTCGCTTCCTGCCCGTCCGGCTCGATGTACAAGCGCGAGGAAGACGGCATCGTGCTGGTGGACCAGGACAAGTGCCGCGGCTGGCGCATGTGCGTTTCCTCCTGCCCGTACAAGAAGGTGTATTACAACTGGGAATCGGGCAAGGCCGAGAAGTGCATCGGCTGCTACCCGCGCGTCGAATCCGGCATGCCGACGGTGTGTTCCGAGTCCTGCGTCGGCCGCATCCGCTACAACGGCATCATGTTGTACGACGCCGACAAGATCGAGCAGTTGGCCTCGGTGCCCAACGAGCAGGACTTGTATCAGGCCCAGCTCGACATCTTCCTCGACCCGAACGATCCCGAGGTGATCGCCGCCGCGCGTCGCGACGGCATCCAGGAAGACTGGATCATCGCCGCGCAGAAATCGCCCATCTACAAGATGGCGGTGGACTGGAAGATCGCCTTCCCGATGCACCCCGAGTTCCGCACCCTGCCCATGGTCTGGTACGTGCCGCCGCTGTCGCCGGTGCAATCGCACATCGACCAGGGCGGCCTGTCCTCCGATCCGGGCAGCGTCATCCCGCCGGTGGAAAACCTGCGCCTGCCGGTGAAATACCTGGCCAACCTGCTCACCGCCGGCAAGGAAGCGCCCATCGTCTCCGCCCTGAAACGGATGATCGCGATGCGCGCCTACCAACGTTCCATCCACGTCGAAGGCAAGGCAGACACCCGCGCCCTGGACGAGATCGGCATGAGTGAGGAGATGGCGCTGGAGATGTATCGCTATCTGGCCATCGCCAACTACGAAGACCGCTTCGTGATCCCCTCCGGCCATGAAGAAGTCCGACTGGAAGACTTCTATGCCTTCCAGGGCCAGAACGGCTTCACCTTCGGCAACGATTCCTCGCCCGGTATTTCCGCGAATTCCCTGTTCCCGGAGCGACGCCGCGAAACCGTGGAATCCCGCGATCCGGCCCCGTCCGCCGACGAGCGTTAAGGAGAACACCATGTTCTACAAAGTTTTATCCAAACTGCTCGATTACCCGGATGAGGCCCTGATGGCGGCCATCCCGGAACTGCGTGTTGAAATCAAGCGTGGTTTCGAGGCCGCCGAATGGCTGGTGCTGGATCGTTTCCTCAATCATCTGGAGAGCCTCGATCTGACCGAGTTGCAGGGGGCCTATGTGCAGACCTTCGACCTCACCCCGGAGCATGCCCTGAATCTCACCCACCACTTGTTCGGCGACGACAAGAATCGGGGCCCGGCGCTGATCGACTTGTCCGTGTTCTACAAGGAATACGGCATGGAGATGGTGACCAAGGATGCGCCGGCAAATGATGACGCCGCCAATGAAGGGGCCAGCAACGAGATTCCGGACTATCTGCCGCTGATGCTGGAATTCTCGGAAATGCTCTCGGAAGAAGAGGCACGCATCTTCATGTCGCAGTGGGCCAAGATACTCAATCAGCTCGCCAGCAACCTGGAAGAAGTGCAAAGCCCCTACGCCCCCCTTATCCGCCTCGTCGAACAACGCAGCCTGCTGGTCAAGGCCGCTGCCTGAAAGGAGTACAGATCATGGACCTGCATCAAATGCTTTTTGGGGTTTATCCCTACCTCTGTCTGGCCACCTTCGTGTTGGGTAGCTGGATTCGTTTCGACCACGAGCAATACACCTGGAAAAGTGATTCCAGCCAACTGCTCTCCAAGAACGGCATGCGCCTGGCCAGCAACTTTTTCCACATCGGGGTGATCGCCATTTTCTTCGGCCACTTCGTTGGACTGCTGACCCCGCATAGTGTGTTTCTGGCGCTGGGCGTCTCCGATATGGCCCACCAGGGGATCGCCATCCTGGCTGGCGGTATCTTCGGTACCTTGGCCCTGATCGGTGGTGTCATCCTGTGGATGCGCCGCATGTTCAACAAACGGGTGCGCGCCGCCAGTCGCTGGATGGACATCAACATCCTGGGCTGGATCATGCTTACCCTGGTCGTGGGCATGTCCACCCTGCCGGTCTCCATCGGCCATGCCGAACATGGCGACGCCACCGTGATGCTGCGCCTGGCCGAATGGGTGCAAAGCGTGGTTACGCTGCAACCCAACCCGGAACTGCTGCGCAACGTCGATAGTGTCTACAAAATTCACATGTTCCTGGGCATGAGCGTGTTCCTGTTCTTCCCGTTCACCCGTCTGGTTCACATCTGGAGCGCGCCGTTTGGCTATCTGTTCCGCGCCTACCAGATCGTCCGCGCCAAGCGTCCGGCGTAACGACAGCGGCGTTCAGTTCACCCGGCGGCCACGGCCGCTCGGGTGAATTGACAATGGTCATGGTTGAGCTTCCGGCAGGCGCCGATCATCAATACCAGAGCAATATATTCAAGATTTTCCACAACCCGTTTGAATTGCAGGAGGCCAACATGCGTTTCGACCCGAAAGCTGCCTTGCACGTTAAAAAAGTCAACTACCGGGAAGATGCCCGCGACAGCACCAGCCCCTACGCCATCTACACCTGCTCGGTGCTGGTCGATGGCCAGGAAGTGCTGACCGACCAGGAAGGCTACATTCTCGACATGGACACCTGGAGCGAGGGCTTCGCCCGTGCCCAGGCCGACAAGGAAGGCTTGGTGCTGACTGAAGAACACTGGCAGGTGGTTCACTTCATCCGCGGGTTCTATGAGGAACACAGTGTCCAGGCCCAGGTGCGCGACATGGTCAAACACTTCCGCGAGGCCTGGGGCCCGGAGCACGGCAACAGCCGCTATCTGCATGACATCTTCCCCATGGGTGGCCCGCAGAAACAGGGCAACCGCGTCGCCGGGGTACGCAAGACCAAGGGCGAGCACTGATTCTCGTCTGACGTGAACCAATAAAAACGGGCCTTCGTGGCCCGTTTTTATTGGGGATGCCGCCTCAACCATAGCGCCGCCAGCGCTACAGACCCACTTTGGCTGATGGTCAATCTCGGTTGATTACGGGCAGAGAAAGAATCCGCCCGCTCCCTTTCCAGGGGCTATTCCCCCGCGGTATGGCACGCTGCGGCGATCACACCGTCGGCGATGAACCTAGCCCGGATATTGCATAAATTCGCGTGATGTCGTCGTAGGAGCGGGCTTGCCCGCGATACTGAATTGGAATGATTTCCTCTTGCAACTGAGGTTTTTGGATTATCGCAGCACACCTCGATGATCCTGGAGCAGCAGTTGCCGGGATGAAAAGGGTCTGAATGCCCGGCGGTTATTGGAATTTCGGGAAGGTGTCACCCGCTGGGTGAGTAGACGTAGGTTGGGCAAAGCGCAGCGTACCCAACATGGCGACGGGTTGTTGGGCACGCTGCGCTTTGCCCAACCTACGCTTCTACGGCTTCAACTGCTGGATTTAGCCCACGTTTAACAACTCCCTCTCGATTCCCATTGATTTCCGCACGTAACCCATTGATTCTTTGTTGCTTCCGTCCTGAATTCGTGGTGTAGTGCCTTATTATTTATGGGGTCGTCCCACAAACCCCTTGCCTGGCGC
>JAUXXW010000196.1 GCA_030684775.1 Pseudomonadota bacterium | reverse complement strand
TTGATGATGCGTTGCAGGAAGGCCTGCATCAACAGTTGCGGGCCGGCCTCCTTGTAGTCGAAGCGTTCGATCCAGCTCTCCGAGTTCTCGCGGAAGAACTGCTGGAAGGCGGCGAGGAGTTTGACCATATCCAGGTGGCGGTCGGGGGTGAGGTACCAGGATTGGCGCTGCACCATGGTGTCTTGCGTCACCGAAGTGAGTTCACGCGGGATGACTTCCCGATAGATGCGGTTGCTGATGTGCATTTGCGGTTTGCGCACGATCAGCCCCAGGTCTTCGACGTATTGCAGATCGTCGTGGGGCACCAGCAGTTCGGTCTGTTCGCCCGAGAGCAGGGCGGATATGACGCCATGCACGCGCGGCTCCCGAAGCTTGTCGGTGAGCTGGTCGAGGTGGGTGGCGCGTGAATAGATGAGCCGCTCGCGCGCGGCGAGGTAGCGTTCCAGGGTGATGGGGGTGGAACGGTCGCGGGCGGCGCGGTCCTCCCAGGTTATTTCGTGGGCGAGGGCGTTGACCAGCCAGGGCTGGCCACGGGTGTCTTCCCAGGCTTCCGTGAAGATGGCTTGGTCGAAGGTCTGGCCGGTGGCGGTGGTGTGTTGCTGGTAGAGCGCGCGCACCTCGGCCTCGGTGAAGTTGCCCAGGCGCAGCGACTTGGCCTTGATGTTGAAGGCGGAGCCGCCGGTGATGACCTCGCCACTGGCGACGTGGATGCGGTAATCCTTGATGTCACGCAGGCCGCACAACACGATGGACTGCGGGAAGGCGTTGGGGCGCTGCGCATAGCCGGCGCGAATCTGGCGCAGCAAGGAGACGAGGGTGTCGCCGATCAGGGCGTCGGCTTCATCCAAGAACAGGACGAGGGGCTTGTCGCTGATGCCGGCCCAGTGCGCCAGCAGGGCGCTGAAACGATCCTGCGCGGGCATGGCCTTGCCTTCGGCGTTGAGCCAGGCGCTCAACCGCTTTTCTTGCAGATAGACATCGGCGGAACGCACCAGGGCATTGCAGACGGTGGCGATGCCGGCTTCGACATCGTTGCGCGCGGCCTGCGCGCCTTCGATATTGGCGTACAGCGCCCGGTATTTCCCGGCTTCGTTGAGCGCCTGCATCATTTCCAGCAGGGCGCTGGTCTTGCCGGTCTGGCGCGGGGCGTGCAGCAGGAAATATTTCTGGCTGGCGATGAGCACCTGCATCTCGTCCCAGTCGATCCGTTCGAAGGAGGAGATGCAGTAGTGAATCTCGGGCTTCATCGGCCCCGCCGTGTTGAAGAATTTTTCCATGTTGTTTCCTTGGCTAGTGGTCTGCTTCCGAAATGGCGTGACTGGATGAAACGGATGGATTTTTTCGCGGGGCAAGGCGCGAGGAGGCGCCATAGCCCGGACTATGGCAACGACGAGCAACGCAGCCACGCGGAAAAAGACGCCGTTTCATGTTGCGCTATTTCGGAAGCAGACCACTAGGCGCCCCACACCTCGATGATCCGCCCCTGGTGTTCCTGCGTCCGCCGCCAAGTCTTGTCGTCCCAGCTCACGTTCGGGTTGCGGTTGAAGAGGACCAGATGCGCTTCGTCAGCGCGGCATTTGTCGGCGTAGTCGGCGGTCTGCTCCAGGCCCTTGTCGAGCACGGCTTCCAGGGTGGCGTGTTGCAGCTTGAGTTCGATGACGATGCGTTGCACTTCGCCGTGGAAGCCTTCGGCTTCGCTGACCGGCCATTCGATCAACAGATCGGTGCGGCGCCGACCCAGGCCGTATTCGCGGTTGATCCTGCCGCCGCCGTTGATGATGCGTTGCAGGAAGGCCTGCATCAGCAGTTGTGGGCCGGCTTCCTTGTAGTCGAAGCGTTCGATCCAGCTCTCCGAGTTCTCGCGGAAGAACTGCTGGAAGGCGGCGAGGAGCTTGACCATGTCCAGGTGGCGGTCGGGCGTGAGGTACCAGGATTGGCGCTGGTTGCTGATGGCCATCTGGCTGCCCCAGGCCAGCTCGCGCGGGATGATTTCCTGATAGATGCGGTTGGCGATGCGCAGTTCGCCGTTGATGGCGCGGTCGATCAGGCCGAGGTCATAGACATAGGAAACGTCATTCGGATTGAGGGCTTCATCCGAGCTTTCGGCGCTGAGCATGGGGGCGATGACGCCATGCACGCGCGGCTCCCTGAGTTTGTCGGTGAGCTGGTCGAGGTGGGTGGCGCGTGAATAGATGAGCCGCTCGCGCGCGGCGAGGTAGCGCTCCAGGGTGATCGGGGTGGAACGGTCGCGCGCGGCGCGGTCCTCCCAGGTCATTTCGTGGGCGAGGGCGTTGACCAGCCAGGGCTGGCCACGGGTGTCTTCCCAGGCTTCCGTGAAGATGGCCTGGTCGAAGGTCTGGCCGGTGGCGGTGGTGTGTTGCTCATAGAGCGCGCGCACCTCGGCCTCGGTGAAGTTGCCCAGACGCAGGGATTTCGCCTTGATGTTGAAGGCGGAGCCGCCGGTGATGACATCGCCGCTGGCGACGTGGATGCGGTAATCCTTGATGTCGCGCAGGCCACACAACACGATGGATTGCGGGAAGGCGTTGGGGCGCTGCGCGTAGCCGGCGCGAATCTGGCGCAGCAGGGAGACGAGGGTGTCGCCGATCAGTGCGTCGGCTTCGTCGAGGAAGAGGACGATGGGTTTGTCGCTGCGGCGCGCCCAGTCTGAAAGGAACTTGAATAGCGCTCCCTCGGAGGGTTCGGTCTTGAGGATGTGTTGCGCGCTTTCGCCCAGTTGTTCGTCGATGCCGTAGATGCTGGCGTGACTGGCGATGGCATGGCAAACCACGGCCATGCCTTTCGCCGCGTCGTTGCGCGCGGTCTGCGCGGCCTC
>JAUXXW010000180.1 GCA_030684775.1 Pseudomonadota bacterium | reverse complement strand
CGACGCCCCGCGTTGGTTGTGGTGAGCGCCGCGAACCGCAACAACCTGACACGCGCGGCATGATGCGGTTCGCTGCGCTCACCACATCCTACGGCAGTTGTTTCATAGGGCGGGGCGGCTCACAAAAAGCCATGACGGCTGAAGGTCAGAACAAATTTGCCCTGGCTACAAGTCAGGCGCCACTTGCCCCTATTTCCAATGGGTAATAGGGGATTTTCCTTAAACCTGAAATAATTCAACCCAATCAAAATGTTGGGAGGCTACACGTGGCACACATCTTGCGCACCGCACCGCACCGCACCGCACCGCACTTTAACTAACCTGCTTTCCCGACTCGGCCTGATCGGGCTGGTCTTCACGCCTCCGGCTCTGGCCGCCTCTCCCGATGCCGGCCGTTTGCTCGATACCGTGCGGCAACCGGAAGCCGTCCCGCAACCGCCGCGCGTCACCCTCCCGCCCGAAACCCGGCCGGCGGAAGCGGCACCGGACAGCGCCGGGGCGCTCATCCGCGTCAAGCAGTTCCGCATCGAAGGCGCCACGCTGTTCCCGCCGGAGGCCCTGGCCGCGCTGCTGGCCGACCTGCAAGACCGGGAACTCAGTCTCGCCCAGACACGCGAAGCCGCCGCCCGCGTCACCCGGCATTACCGGGAGGCCGGCTACTTCGTCGCCCGCGCCTACCTGCCGCCGCAGACCGCCGCCGATGGCGTCCTCACCTTGCGGGTGGTGGAAGGCCGCTATGGCGAAATCCAGCCTGGCGCCGCCACCGATCCGGACACCCTGCGCGCCACACTGGGCAAACAGGGTGTGGCCGCCGGCCAGCCGATCCGCCGCGATGATCTGGAGCGTGGTCTGCTGCTCCTGGAAGACCTCGGCAATGCCGGCGTGCGCGCCAGTCTGCGCCCCGGCGTCAGCGTCGGCACCGGCGACCTGCTGGTGGACGCCACCGGCCTGCCGCCCATCACGGGCGATCTCGGCCTGGACACCTTCGGCGCCGAATCCAGCGGCCAGGTCCGGCTGAATGCTGGCATCGGCTTCAATGGCGGGCGCGGCGACCTGGCGCGTCTGCGCCTCACCCACGCCTCCGGCCTGGACTACCTTTCCGCCAGCTATCAAAGCCCGGCCGGCCACAACGGCCTCAAACTGGGCATCAGCCAAACCTGGATGCGCTACGACCTGGACGGCACTTTCGCCGCACTGGGCGCGCAAGGCGACTCGCGCATCACGGCGCTCAACGCAGCCTATCCGCTCATCCTCAACCAGCGCGGCAAGCTCCACGCCAGCGCCAGCCTGGAACACAAGGCCTTGAAGGACGACACCAGCGCCGGCAACACCGCCGACAAGCGCATCGACCTCGCCACACTCGGTTTGAGCGGCGTCCTCGCCGCCACCCCTGGGCGTCTTTACCAGGGCCGCGCCAGCCTCACCCTGGGCGACCTCGATCTCGGCCGCAACCCAGCCCAACAGGCAGCGGATGCCGCCGCCGGCCGCACCCAGGGTAGTTATGCCGTGTTGCGCGGTAACTGGCAAAGCCGGTTCGATTTGGCTGGGGGCCGCAACCTGGCGCTCAAGCTCGAAGGCCAGCTTCCCGACGGCAATCTCGATTCCTCCGAGAAACTCGCCCTTGGCGGCCCCTACGCCGTGCGCGCCTACGCCACCGGCGAATCCGCCGCCGATGCCGGCCTCATCGCCCATTTGGAATGGTCCACCCCGCTCGCGCTGGAACTCCCCGGGCGCACCCGCTTCACCGCCTTCCTCGATGCCGGCTACGCCCAGCTCAACCAGAACCTCTACCCCGGCGCCCTCGCCGCCGGCCAGCGCAACAGTTACGGCCTCTATGGCGCCGGCGGCGAACTCGCCTGGAGCAATGCCAGCGGCCTCAACGCCAGCCTGAGCCTCGCCGCCCGTCTCGGCGAACCACCCGCCCAGGTCACGGAGCGCGATGCCCTGCGCGCCTGGTTCAGCCTGCAACAGACCTTTTGAGCCTGGGTTCGATGCGGTTCGCTACGCTCACCACATCCTACGCACGGCTCTCCGGCCCCGTATCGGTCAAGTCCCGCGCCGTAGGAGCGGGCTTGCCCGCGATAACCACCGAACCTGGTAGCCCGGATGGAACGCAGTGGAATCCGGGATTAGCGGCACAAAACATCCCGGATTCCGCTGCGCTGCATCCGGGCTACGAATCTGCCCCGGCGCGCCCCACCCCACCCCGTAGGATGTGGTGAGCGCCAGCGAACCGCATCAAACCACCCCCGCCCCTCATTCCCGCATCCGGCATCCCCGCCCACGGAGACCCACATGACCTCCCGCACCTCCCCCGCCACCTTCACCCAACTCTCCGCCGCCGTCGCCGCCTTATTTGCGGTGAATCCCGCCCAGGCCCTCGACCCGAACGCCTTGCCCAGCGGCGGCCAGGTGGTGGCCGGCCAGGCCAGCATCAGCCAGGTGGACGCGCGCATGGACATCCGCCAGATCAGCGAGCGCGCCATCCTCAATTGGCAGGGCTTCGACATCGGCGCCCAGGCCCAGGTCAACTTCCAGCAGCCCTCCGTCGCGTCCGTCGCCCTCAACCGCGTGGTCGGCGTCCATCCCTCGGAAATCCAGGGCCGGCTGACCGCCAACGGCCAGGTGTTCCTGATCAACCCCAACGGCATCCTGTTTGGGCCGGGCGCCCAGGTGGACGTGGGCGGCCTGGTCGCCTCCACCCTCAAACTCTCCGACGCCGACTTCCTCGCCGGCAATGCCCGCTTCACGGATGGCAACATGGCTGGAACCCTCGTCAACCAGGGCCGCATCAGCGCCGCCGAGGGCGGTTATGTCGCCCTCATCGCCCCGCGCATCCGCAACGATGGCGACATCAGCGCCGCGAAAGGCAGCGTCTTCGCCGGCGCCGGCGATAGCGTCACCCTGCGCTTTGCCGACAACCGCCTGCTGGAAATGGAAGTCTCCGCCGCCCAGGTGGGCACCCTGATCGAAAACCACCAGGCCCTGCGCGCGCCATCCGGCCACATCCTGCTGCGTGCGGAAGCCGCCGCGGACCTCGCCAGCAGTGCCATCAACAACGGCGGCCTGATCGACGCCAGCGCCGTCTCGGGCGACGGCGGCCGCATCGAACTCCTCGCCGGCATGAGCAACGGCCGCATCAACTTGAGCGGCACCCTGAAAGCCCAAGGCGGCGCCCTTCCCCCCTCTCCCGCAGGCGGGAGAGGGGCCGGGGGTGAGGGGGATTCCACCGCCCACGGCGGCCAAATAGAAACCTCCGCCGCCCAGGTCAAAATCGCCGACACCGCCCGCGTCGATACCCGCGCCCCCCAAGGCCGTGCCGGCACCTGGCTGATCGACCCCACCGACTACACCGTGGCCGCCAGCGGCGGCGACATCAGTGGCGCCACCCTCGCCGCCAACCTGCAACTGGGCAACGTCACCCTGCAAACCAGCCCCGTCGGGGCCGGAAATGGCGACCTTTTTGTCAACGATGCCGTCACCTGGAGCGCAGACACGGTGCTGACCCTGACCGCGCACCGGGACATCCAGATCAACCGCAACCTCACCGCCACCGGCAACGCGGCGGGCCTGGTGCTGGGCTACGGCGCGGGGCGGGACTACACCTTGAACGGTGCCAGGGTCACGCTATCCGGCGGCAACCCGCTGCTGAAAATTGGCGTGGCGGGTGCGGAAGAAACCTACACGGTGATCAACAGCCTGGGGGTGGCGGGGGATACCAGCACCACTACCTTGCAGGGGATGAAGAACAACCCCTCCGGCAAATACGCGTTTGGGATGGACATCGATGCCAACGTAACGAATGGATGGAACGGCGGAGTGGGGTTTGAGACGCTGGGGTACTTTTCCGGGATCCTCGCAGGCCTGGGGCATACCGTGAGCAATCTAACGATGAGAATCTACTTCGATCTCAACGGCGACTGGGGATTTATCACCAAAAACAGCGGCACAGTCCGTGACTTTGGCCTGATGGACGGTGTTATCGATGCCAGCGTCCCTCGATATGTCTTGGGTGTTGGCGGGCTGGTAGCGTGGAACGACGGAACCATAGCGAACAGCTACATGACAGGCCAGCTCATAGGCGCTCAATTTGATACCGACGGTATTGGAGGGCTGGTGGGAGCTAACTTTGGCGTCATCCGTAACAGTTATGCTGCGGCGGACCTTCAGCTACCCATGACTGACTGGGACAGTAGGTATGCTGGCGGGCTGGTGGGATATAACCAAGGAACCATTGTGAACACCTACACCACCGGATCGGTGTCGCCGGGTAATGGGTATCTTGTGTATTCCAGCGGCGGGCTGGTGGGAGACAACCACGGCGTCATCAACAACAGTTACTGGGACACTCAGGTCTCAGGTCAATTTACGAGCGATGGAGGTACCGGCCTCACCACCGCCCAGATGCAACAACAAGCCAGCTTCCCCGGCTGGGATTTCGCCAACACCTGGCGCATCTACGAAGGCCAGTCCTATCCGGTGCTGCGTGCCTTGCAGACCGATCTCGCCATCACCGCCGGCAACGTGACCAAGCCCCACGACGGCCAGCCCTGGAGCGGTGGCAGCGCCAGCTATTCCGTCCCCGGCGCCAGCCCGGCGGGCGCCCTGGCCTATGGCGGCGATGCCCAGGGCGCGGTGGCGCCGGGCAGCTACGCCATCACCCCGTCCGGCCTGGTGTCCGACCAGCGTTACCACCTCAGCTACGCTGGCGGCACCCTGACCATCCTGCCCCCGCCGCCTGCCGCCTCCAATCCCACGTCGCCCGATGCCTCCCTGCGCGATGCTCTCGCCGGCCTGCAGCCGAGAAACCCCGGTAACCTGCCCAATCCCCCGGGTCTGGACGGATTGATCGGCATGACCGGCGAGGGTATCCGCCTGCCCGAGGGGATTTGAACGCGGTGCTGGGGGGTGATGCGGTTCGCTATCGCTCACCACA
>JAUXXW010000153.1 GCA_030684775.1 Pseudomonadota bacterium | reverse complement strand
CAGAGCTCTTCGAGCAGGTTTTTCTCGCGCAGGGTGTCCATCGGCTGCCAGAAGCCCTCGTGGCGGAAGGCCATGAGTTCCTCAATCTCCGCCAGGCGGGTCAGGGGATGGCCTTCCCAACTGCATTGATCGCCGTCGATCAGATCGATGCAGCGCGGCGAGAGGACGAAGAAGCCGCCGTTGATGACGCCGCCGTCGCCGCGTGGTTTCTCGCTGAAACCGGCCACGCTGTCGCCCTGCATCCGCAGGGCGCCATAACGGCCGGGCGGTTGCACGGCGGCGATGGTCGCCCACTTGCCATGACGCTTGTGGAAGGCGACTTCGGCGGCGATGTCGATGTCGGCCACGCCGTCGCCGTAGGTGAAGCAGAAGGCTTCCTCGTCCTTGACGTAGTCGGAGATTCGTTTCAGGCGGCCACCGGTGAGGGTGTCCTCGCCGGTGTCCACCAGTGTCACCCGCCAGGGCTCGGCCTTGCGCTGGTGGACTTCCATCTGGTTGTTCCGCATGTCGAAAGTCACGTCCGACATGTGCAGGAAATAGTTGGCGAAGTATTCCTTGATGAGGTAGCCCTTGTAGCCGCAGCAGATGATGAAGTCGTCGATTCCATGCGCGGAATAGAGCTTCATGATGTGCCAGAGGATGGGCTTGCCGCCGATCTCGATCATCGGTTTGGGTTTCAGGTGGGTTTCCTCGGAGATACGGGTGCCGAGGCCTCCGGCGAGGATCACGGCTTTCATGGCTCGATGCTCCAGGAGGTTTCCGGGGCGGTAGACCAGTGGCTCGACCAGTACCGGAGCAGATTGCGCGGCCCAAGTTTGGTCAGGCACTGGCGGTGATAACGTTTTCCCGATTTACGGTGTAAGGCGGTGAAGCCTATTTTCTGCAATTCGAGTGGCGCGCGGTAATACGTCCATTCGAACAGGCAAGCGAGAACTTCCTTGTCCGACAACCGTGAAAGATATTCGTCGAGAAGGGGCTGCCAAGGCACGCCGGCCTTTTCGAAGGCGAGGATCAGCTCGACATAACTGTTGTGGAAAAACATCTTGCGGAAGTGTCGACCCTTGGTACGCATGAAATTGCTGGGATGGACACGCGACACCCCGCCTGGCCTCGGGTCGTAGATCAGGGGGCCTTTGAAAAGCAGGCGTGCCTGAGTGACGAGATCGGTCTGGAAGTTCGCCCCGGGGTCGAACCCGCCGATAGCAACCAATGCTGAATTGCTTACGGCAAGGGTGGGGTGCAGAAAATGACGGATAGGGTCAAAAAACTGGATGGCGGCGTAGTTTCCGTCAAAAACGATTTGATCGTCGCGGATGATGGCCATGTCGTCATGACCCTCGCGAGGGCGCATGAGGCGCGAGTGATAGCCATGTCCATGTGCCTGTCTCCAGATCGGGCTGCCGTACATGACTGCAACAGGATTGGCGAGAAATGCCGCATTGGCCCTTTTTAGGAAATTCTTGTGCAACAGATCGTCATCCTGATGAAGGATCAGGAACTCACCTACCGCTTCTTTAGCCACGGCTGAAAAATGCTCCCCCGCTGGCATGGTCTGGTCGTGGCGAATGTATCGAATGCGGGGGTCCGTCAACGAGCGAACGTATGCATCCGTACCATCCGTCGAGCCGTTGTCCGAAACAATCAATTCAAAGTCGCCGAACGATTGCTGAAGAACGCCCTGAATGGCCTCGGGGAGAAACGAGCCCCGGCGGTTGTAGGTGGGTATGGCGACGGTGAATCTGGGTTGGCTGCTCACTGACACTCCTTATGCCGCGTTCAGGCGTTTCCGAATCAATTCCGCATCGGCCGGCATAGGAAAGCCCGGGTTGGGGAGAGGCACTGGGCAATGGCCGGCAAGCGCGGCCTCGACGTTGTCCAGTACCGCATCGACTGAAATATCGGACATGGGCGTATTGAAATTCGAACCGTTGTCGGGGTAGGGCTTGCCGCCTTCCGCGAGGGGGTGGTCCATCGCATGGCAGCAGGGATGCCCCAGCGGCCCGAGGGCGCTGCTCGGCGCTGTCGGGTGATACATGGTCACCATCGGTTTGCGCCGGCTGCTCATGATGTGCGTCGGCCCGGTGTCGACGCCGATATAGAGATCGACCTGGTTCATCAGCGCACCGGTCTGGCGCAGGCTCAGGCTCCCCGCAAACAGGGTGCTGTGACCGTCCAGGCTGGCATGAAGTCGGCTGGTACGGTCGGCTTCCAGTGGGCCGCCGAAAATCAGGAAATGCGCTTGCGGGTGGGCGTCACGGATACGCCGGCACAGTTCGATGAAGTTCTCTATCGGCCAGTCCCGGTGGCTTTTGGTGGGAAAGCTGGCGATCTGCATGCCGATCAGGGGGTGGCCGTGGGCATTTTCCTCGGCCAGGGTTGCCTTCGCCCAGGCATCTTCCTCCGGGGTGACGACGTAAGACACATAAAAGTCATCTGGAGCCAAGCCCAACGGGCGCACCAGACAAAGGTTCAGGGTCACCGCGTGCGAGGGCTGAAAACCATCTTCCCGCGCGATCGCGAACAGGCGTTCGTTGAGAGACTCGGAGGGCTGGCGGAAGGCGATCACCTTGTCGGCCACCCGCAGGGCATATTCGACCAGAGACGCATCGTTGCCATAGACCAGAGCGAGGTCGTAGTGGCGCCCACCGAGTCGGCCCAGAAATGGCGCGATTTTCTTGTCGATGCTGGTCAGGCGGTGGATGAAGGGCAAGTGCCGCAGCACCTCGATGCGCTTCTTGTGTCCGGCGAAGGTGATTTCCGCTTGCGGCCAGGCTTTCTTCAGCGTGCGCAGTACCGGCGTGGTCAGCAGGGTGTCACCGATGCGGGTGACGTTGATGACCAGGATGCGTCGAGGCGCGTTCATGCCGGATTCCGCTCCTTGATGGCGTTCAGAAAGATCGTCGCCATCCGGTCGATCATGTGCTCGAAGCCGAACCGTTCCACCGCCTCGGCCCGCGCCGCGGCTCCGAGGCGTCGCGCCAGTGAGTCATCGACCAGAACGCGGTCGATGGCCTGAGCCAGGGCATCCGCATCCTGTGGCGCTACGATCAACCCGGTACGGCCATCCTCGATGATCTCGGTGATGGCGCCGACCGGCGTGCTGATAACCGGCAAACCGGTCAGCATGGCCTGCATCAACGCCTGCGGCACACCCTCGTTGGCATAGGAGGGCAGGCAAAACACATCGAAGGCGCGCAGCCATTGTTCCGGATTGCGTTGCTCGCCGGCCAGCGTCACCCGCCCGCCGAGGCCGAGTTCCTCGACGCGCTGGGCGATGACTTCGCGATAGGGGCCGCCGCCGACGATGGCCAGGCGGATGTCCTCACGCGGCAGGCGGGCCAGGGCGTCGAGCAGATACATGTGCCCCTTCCAACTGCGCAACGTGGCGACAATTCCGATCCAGCGGCCATCAACTTCCAGTCCAAGCGCTTGGCGCGCGGCGATACGCTCTCCGGGTTGGAAACGCTTGGTATCGATTCCGGTCGGCACTGATGTGACTCTATCCGGCGCCAGGCCAAGATCGCGGATCAGCGTTCCCCGCAACTGTTCCCCGGTGGTGACCACATGGGCCGATGCTTTGCCGTAAAGCCAGTGCGAGGAGGCGTTGTCGGGTACTGCTGCGGAGATGTGGCGAGTGCGCACCAGCGGCGGCGGCGCTGACAGAAGCAGCCGCGCCAGCGCCGTCAGCCAGGTGTCGGTGGAGCTGTGCGTGTTGATGACATCGGGCCGGTTCCGCCCGATATGGCGGCGCAGCGCAAACAGGCCGCGCAGATTCTTGCGGCCGATGGGTAGCGCGATGGCGGGGACGCCATAGCGGCTCGCCTCGGAAAATATCCGCGCCTCGGGCGGGCAGGCCAGGGTGACTTCATGGCCTCGCCCGAGCATGCCGCGCGCTTCTTCCAGAATCCGGATTTCCTGGCCGCCCCAGCCGCAGGAGGCTTCGGTATGGAGAATTTTCATGCCGTTTCGTGCAAGTCGTGGCGATGCTGGAGTTTGTGGAAGTGCGCATAGGCGCCGTCCTGTGCCAGCAGCTCCGCGTGGTTGCCGCTTTCCACCACCCGTCCCTGTTCCATGACCACGATTCGGTCGGCATTTTCGATGGTGGACAGACGGTGGGCGATGACCAGTGTGGTGCGGCCGCGCATCAGTTCTTCCAGCGCCAGTTGCACCTGGCGTTCGGACTCGGTATCGAGCGCGGAGGTGGCTTCGTCGAGGATGAGGATGGGCGCGTTCTTGAAGAAGGCGCGCGCGATGGCGATGCGCTGGCGCTGGCCGCCGGAGAGTTTCACGCCGTTCTCGCCGACCAGGGTGTCGATGCCTTGCGGGAGTTGCACGACGAACTCCCAGGCATGGGCGGCGCGTAGCGACTTCTCGATCTCCAAGGGATCGGCATCGGGGCGGCTGTATGCGACATTGGCGGCGATGCTGCCGTTGAACAGGCGCACATCCTGGCTTACCAGGGCGACGTGGCGGCGCAGGGATTTGAGCCGAATATCGCGTATGGGATTTCCATCGATCCGAATTTCCCCTGATGTGGTGTCGTAAAAGCGGGATAGCAGGCTGACTACCGTGCTCTTTCCACTGCCGGAACGGCCCACCAGGGCAACAGTGCTTCCTGGTTCGATGGAGATGTTCAGATCGGACAGTGCGTCCTTTTCCGTGCCGGGATAAACGAAGCGGACATGATCGAAGACGATGCCACCGGCAACCTTGTCGGGTTCCAGTGTGCCTGTGTCTTTTTCCGGGGGTTCATCGAGCATCTCGAACACACTCTCGGCTGCCGCCAATCCGCGTTGCAGGGTGGAGTTCACGTCGGTGAGCCGTTTGATCGGCGCCAGCAACATCAACATGGCGGTCAGGAAAGACATGAAGCCGCCCGCCGTGGTCGTTCCTTCATTGGTGCCGGTGAGCGCCATGCTGACCACGATGGCGACGGAGATGGCGGCGAACATCTGCACCAGCGGCGTCACCCCCGCCGCCGCGACCGTGGCGCGCATGGCGTAGCCGCGTTGCACCTCGTTGGCCTTGCGGAAGCGGGCGGTTTCGTATTCCTCGCCCTGGAATATCTTGACCACTTTGTGGCCGGTGCAGCCTTCCTCGATGACATGGGTAATGATGCCCATGGAGCGTTGCGATTCGCGGCTGACCCGGCGCAGCCGCCCGCTGAAATAGCGCACCACGATCATGATGAAAGGGGCGATGCCCAGCGAAACCAGGGTCAGTTTCCAGTCCAGCCAGAACAGCCAGCCCAGCAGGCCGGCCACGGTGAGGGTGTCGCGGACAATGGTGGTCAGAGCCTGGGTGGCGGCACCGGCCACATTGTTGACGTCGTAGGCGATCTTCGAAACCAGGGTGCCGCTGGAGCGATTGTCGAAGAAAGTGGAGGGCAGATTGATCAGGCGCTCGAACATGCCGATGCGCAGATCGTTAATGACCCTGTTTGCGACCCAACTGGAAGCGTAAGAACCCATGAAGGAAAAGACACCACGCAGAAAAAACATGCCGACCAGGAAGATGGGCGTCCACTTGATGTAGTCCTGGTTCTGCTTGGTGAAGCCTTCATCCAGCAAGGGTTTCATCAGCGCCGGGAAAAGCGGCTCGGTAGCCGCCATCAGCACCAGCGACAGGATGGAAACCGAGAACACTTTCCAATACGGCCTGACGTAGGTCAGCAACCTGAAGTAAAGCGCGCGGCTGTTCATGAGCGGCTCAGCAGTTGCGTATAAAGCGTTTGGAAACGGTCTTGCATGGCATCCAGGGTTAAGGATTCGACGGCCTGACGGGCATGGCCGCCGGCTGCGGCACAGCGGCCCTGGTCAGACCAGGCGCGCAGTATCTCTCGCCAGCCATTCCGGTCCAGGGCATCGCGCACATCACCATTGATTCCGTCCTCAATCAATTCGGCGGCGCCGCTCTTGCCGCTGGTCAACAGGGGTAGGCCGCAGGACAGCGCCTCCAGTGCCGCATTGGGGAGCGGATCATACAGGGTGGGTAGAACGAAGGCATCGGCAGCCCCATACCAAGGGCCGACATCTTGTTGTGGGCCGGCAAAATGGACGCGCTCCGCCAATCCCAGGGACTCAGCGCGTCGCCGGTAGCGATCCACGCGTCGGTCATGGCCCACCAGCGCCAGATGGACGTTTTGCTCCAGGTCAGGCCAGACGTCCAGCAACAGGTCCACGCCTTTGCGTTCGAAGCCGGAGCCGACGAACAGAAACAGGGGGTGGTCGTCCGCGATGCCAAGCTTTTGTCGAAGCGCCGCGCGGTGCAACGCGCGTAGCCCTGGATGAAAAACCTGGGTATCCACGCCGTTGGGAATGACGTGCAAGCGATGCGGGTCAACACCGTAATAGCGCACGATTTCGTCGCGCACCATCCGGGAATTGCAGATCACGGCCCGCAGGCGTGGGCTGCTGAACATCGCTTGCTCGGCGGACAGCAGGCGGCGATGAAAAGGACTCAGACGATCCAGTGCGCGAGTCAGTAATCCACGCCGCCTGGCACGCTGGGTCAGCCATTCGCGATGCACTCCGTCACCGGCCCGGAACAGGTCGCAGCAAGTCAGGCGTTCGTGTGACTGAACCAGATCGAACTGCCCCTGTGTTACCGCCCGGCAAGCGGCCCGGGAAAAAGCGGCATCACGCCAGGCCCGGCCAATGGCGAAAGGCTTGACCAGGACCCGTTGGTATTCGGATTGGCTACCCTTGGGCCAGTCGCGCGCAATCACCGTAATCTCCAGGTCGTCCAGCCGAAGTGCCGCCAGCGCCCGTTCCAGAAAGCGCTCGGCGCCACCAAAAGGGGTATAGCGCTGGCGAATGATGGCCAGCTTCAAAGAGGCCGCTCCAATAGTTCCAGCGCAGCCTTCAGCACATGTGCCACCGGAATGACGTCGAGACAGTCGCTGCGTTTGCCGCCACCACAGCCGTCCAGGCCGCATGGGCGGCAGCCATGCTCCGAGGTGATGACGCGTGACGCCACCTGCCACGGGCCCCATAGGTTCGAGCCGCTGGGGCCGAATAGCACGACCACCGGGGTGTTTGCCGCAGCCGCCATGTGCATGGGGGCGGAATCGACACCGATGAAAAGCCGGGCGCGGTCAATCAGTGCGGCCAGTTCCTTGAGAGAGAGCTTGCCCGCGAGACTGGCGGTGGTGAATGGCAGGCGTGCCTGAATGCGCTGGACCATTTCGATTTCTTTGGCGTCAGGGCCGCTGGTGAACAGCAGGGAATAGCCGTGCTCCGCCAGTTGGCTTGCCAGTTCCGCAACTTTCTCTTCAGGCCAGGTCTTGAACAGCCAGCGCGAGGTTGGGTGGAGCAGGATGAATCGGCCCGTCGCCAGGCCCAGGTTGCTCAGGTGGTTTTCCGCGACCTTATCGGCCGCGTCGCCGGCAACCAAGAGCAACCGTTTATCGGCTTCTTCCGGCCACAAGCCAATACGGCGCAGCGCGTCCAGGTTGCATTCCACGATGTGGCGACCATTCGCGTTCTTGTAGAGATGGGTAAAACTGTTGCGATACAGCTTGCCCGGATGGTTGGGCGCGACAGCCATTTCAGGTTTGAGAAGTCGCGCCAGCCAGGCGCCGCGCGGACTGCTGGTGAGATGGATCAGCAGGTCGTAATGGCGCTCACGCAAAGTCTGAAACAGCCGCCATTCATCGCGCAACGCCCCCCCTTTTGCCGCCAGATGCAACTGGCTCAGCGCCGGGTGCCCCGACAACATGTCGCGCGTGTCGTGATAAATCAGTGCGTCGATTTCCGCATCCGGCAGATGTCGTTTCAGCGCGCTGAATACTGGGCTGGCCAGCAGCACGTCACCATGGTGGCGTAGCTTGGTGACCAGCACACGGCAGATACGGCTTGGGTCCAGGGGGGCGTCGATGCTCAAGGGGTGAGGGGTGCCGAAAAAAGGCCGCAAGTTTAGCAGCCCGCCGGATTCCCCCGGCGGCACTGCTCTGTGGTGATGCTCAAATAGGCGGGCGGGGTGTGGCTCAATTTACCGAACCGCGTGGCTTATGGTGCAATGCGCAATCTTCATTTCACCCATACAGGCCATGATCCCTACCCAACACCACGAACACGGCATCCACACCATCGACGCCGGCTATCTGCGGCCCGGCCTGGCTTCCATCCACCTCATCGCGCGGGCGGGCCATGCCGCGCTGATCGATACCGGCACGCAACATTCCGTCCCGCACATCCTCGCCACCCTGGCGGAATTGGGGCTCGGCCCGGAGGCGGTCGATTACGTGATCGCCACCCATGTCCATCTCGACCATGCCGGTGCGGCGGGCGCCTTGTTGGCTTGCTGCCCGAATGCGCGCCTGGTGGTGCATCCCAAGGGCGCGCGTCACCTGATCAACCCGGCCAAGCTGATTGCCGGCGCCACCGCCGTCTATGGCGAGGTTCTGTTTCGCAAGTTGTACGGCGAGATCGTCCCCGCGCCCGCCGAGCGGGTGATCGAGGCGGATGACGGCCACGTCATTGATTTCCATGGCCGCGCGCTGACCTTCATCGACACCCCCGGCCATGCCCGCCACCATTTCTGCATCCACGATGCCCTGAGCAACAGCATCTTCACCGGCGACACCTTCGGCATTTCCTATCGGGAGTTCGATGTGGACGGGCGACCCTTCATTTTTCCCACCACCACGCCGGTGCAATTCGAGCCCGAGGCGCTGCACGCTTCCATTGATCGGCTGCTGGCGCTGAAGCCCACAGCGGCCTACCTGACCCACTATGGCCGCGTGACGGGCCTGCCGACGCTTGCCGGCGAGTTGCACAAACTGATCGATGAATTCACGCGGTTGACCTGCGCGGTGGTGGAAGAAGGCGTCGCCCGCCACGGGGCGCTGAAATCCGCCATTGAACGCTGCCTGTTCGATGCCGCGCGCGCCCATGGTTGCGCAATGTCCGAGGAACGGATGCGGGAACTGCTGGCCGGCGACGTCGAATTGAACGCCCAGGGCCTGCTGGTGTGGCGGGATCGGCCGCCGGCCCCGTAGCTCTGTAGCCCGGATGCAGCGCAGCGGAATCCGGGGAAGTCGGTGGCGACAGCAGCTCCCGGATTCCGCCGCGCCGCATCCAGGCTACAGACGTAAAAAAGCCGCGCAATGCGCGGCTTTTTTACGGGCCGGGTATCGCTCAGGCGAAATTCGCGGCGGCGAAGTCCCAGTTGACCAGGCTGTTCAGGAAGGTTTCCACGAACTTGGGACGCATGTTGCGGTAGTCGATGTAGTAGGCGTGTTCCCACACGTCCACGCACAGCAGCGGCTTGTCGGCGGTGGTCAGGGGGGTGCCGGCGGCGCCCATGTTGACGATGTCAACGGAGCCGTCGGCTTTCTTCACCAGCCAGGTCCAGCCGGAACCGAAGTTGCCCACGGCGCTGGTCTGGAAGGCTTTCTTGAACTCGTCCAGGGAACCCCACTTGGCATTGATTGCGTCAGCCAGGGCGCCGGCGGGCGCGCCACCGCCGTTCGGCTTCATGCAGTTCCAGAAGAAGGTGTGGTTGGAAACCTGGGCGGCGTTGTTGTAGATGCCGCCGGCGGGGGCGGTCTTGACGATGTCTTCGAGGGATTTGCTCTCGAAATCGGTGCCCTTGATCAGGTTGTTCAGGTTGGTGACATAGGCCTGATGGTGCTTGGCATAGTGGTAATCGAAGGTTTCCGCGCTCATGTGGGGGGCCAAGGCATCCTTGGCGTAGGGCAGGGCGGGCAGTTGATGTTCCATGTGCTGTTTCTCCGTGATTAGTAGGTGCGTCTACTTGCAAGACCGGGCGATTTTACGGGTGTGGCGGGGTTGCGGCAATAGTTGACTGAAACTATGGGTTATTTTGTTGTGTGAGTCGAGTTTAGATAGAGCCTAGATTTCAGCCCATCCTACCCACTGGTTTTAGCGACGTAGGGTGTGGTTACCGAAGGGTAGGGGCTTCATCAGAGCGCAGCGAACCGCACCTGCAACGCGAACGTGCTTGATGCGGTTCGCTGCGCTCACCACATCCTACGAACTACCAATAGGGGCGGTCATTGGTGCTCTGAACTCAGCGCACCTCGAAGCGCACCTGATCCAGCACCCGGCCATCCCGGCTCATGAGGGAAATTACATGGCGACCGCGTTCGAGCAGCCAATCCGGCGACTCCTGCCGGGTTTTGTCGAGTTGCCACCAGGTGCCGGTTGGAGCGTGGCTGGCCTGGAACATCAGGCGCTGCCGTGACAGTGGCAAATCCGGATCGAGCGCCAGGATGGCGCCGTCACCGGGGTTGACGATTTCCGGCGGTGGGGTCGCGGCATTCCAGGTGGCGCCGGTCGGTTCGCTGCCGGGCAGGAACCATTCGCGCCGGGGCGCCTCGCCGGGCGGCTGGACAAGTATTCGCGTCAGCCCCCTGGGTGGGTCGGGTGGCGGCGAAGGTGTTTCCGCGTGTAGCCGCTGCATGATCGCCGCCCAGGCCGGGGCGGCGCCGCTGATGCCGGAGACATCGTGCATGGGCGCGCCGGAGAAATTGCCGATCCA
>JAUXXW010000135.1 GCA_030684775.1 Pseudomonadota bacterium | reverse complement strand
GGGCACGCTGCGCTTTGCCCAACCTACGAGTGCTGCGAAAAATGGGTGGGTCCGTGCGCCGTTGTTGGGCACGCTTCGCTTTGCCCAACCTACGATTGCTGCGAAAAATTGATGTGTCTGTGCGCCGTTGTTGGGCACGCTTCGCTTTGCCCAACCTACGATTACTCGTTACGCCCTACGCCCGCTTGGGGCAGGCTTTGCCCAACCGATGAATATTTATTTTTCGACTCGTCCGGGGTAGGAAGAAAACCATGTCTCTGAGCAAACAGTTATGGCTGACCATCGTGATTCTGCTGGCGTTGGCTTTTGGCGGCAGTTTTGTGGTCAGCGGCTATACCGCGAAGCGCTATCTGGAGGCGCAGCTTTATCTGAAAAATCTGGACAATGCCGCTTCCCTGGCACTGACGCTTTCGCACATGGGCAATGATCCGGTGACGCTGGAGTTGCTGCTTGCCGCCCAGTTCGACACCGGGCATTACCGGCTGATTCGGTTGCAAGGTCCGCGTGGCGAGACGCTCGTGGAACGGGTCAGCGATGTGAGTGACCCGGGTGCGCCGCGCTGGTTCGTTGCCCTGGTGCCGATCCAGGCCGCGCCGGGCCGGGCCAGCGTCAGTGATGGCTGGAAACAATCCGGCACCCTGGTGGTGGAAAGCCACACGCGCTATGCCTATGCCGCGCTCTGGTCCGGGATGTTGCAACTTCTTGGTTGGCTTCTGGCGGCGGCGGTGTTGAGCGGGGTGTTGGGCGCCTGGCTGATTCGCCGGATTACGCGCCCGTTGGGTGAAGTCGTGACACAGGCCGAGGCGATAGGCGCGCGCCGTTTCATCCGCATCGAAGAGCCGAGCACACTGGAGTTTCGTCGTGTGGCGCGCGCCATGAACACCCTGTCCGCGCGGGTGAAGGCCATGCTGGAAGAGGAGTCGGGGCGCCTGGAGACGTTGCGCCGGGAGATTCAGCTCGACCCGCTCACCGGCCTCTATGCGCGCGAGCCTTTCCTCAGCCAGGCTGCCGGTCTCATGCGGCGTGATGATGCCGGCGCCGCCGGGGTGCTGGCCATTGCCCGGGTGACCCCGCTGGCGCGGATCAACGCGCAACTGGGGCGCGCCAGTGCCGACCAATTGCTGGCGGCGACGGCCAGGGTGGTCAATGCATTGTTGACGGAACATCCGGACTGGCTGTGCGGCCGCCTCAACGGCGCCGACTTTGTGCTCATCGCGCCGGAAGCCGATGCGGCGCCGGCGGTGGCGCAACGGCTGCGCGCCGACCTCGCGGAGATCGATTTAGGCCCCTATGGCGGCCTCGATATTCGCTTCCCCATCGGCGCCGCCGCGTATGCCCACGGCGACGCCCTGGCCGAGTTGCTGGCGCGGGTGGATGGCGCTTTGGCGCGGGCGGAACAGGCCGATACCGAGGTGCCGTGCATTGCCACGGCCAGCCAGCCGAGGGTTCCCGATCTGGCGGCCTGGCGAGCGCTGCTGGAACAGGCTTTTGCCGCGCGGGCGCTCAAACTGGCCCGCTTCCCGGTGCTGGATGCCGCCGGCAAGACTTTGCATGTGGAGTGTCCGGTGCGGATGCGGATCGAGGAAATTTGGGAACCCGCCGGCGTGGTCATGCCCTGGCTGGCGCGCTTGGGCTGGTTGCCGCGCCTGGATGCGGCGGCGCTCGACCTCGCCCTGGACGGCCTGCACGGAGCCGGCGAGGAGTTGTGCATCAATCTTTCGGCGGAGTCCATCGCCGATGCCGGTTTCCGCGCCGCGCTGCTGGAGCGGCTCACGCGCGAGCCCGATCGGGCGCGGCATTTGTGGATCGACATTCCGGAATCCGGCGCCTTCCGCCATACGGCCGCGCTGCGCGAGTTGTGCGTCGCCTTGGCGCCGCTGGGCTGCAAGATCGGCCTGGAACATGCCGGCCGCAACTTCGCCCGTATCGGTGAGCTGCATGATCTCGGCCTGAGTTATTTCAAGGTGGGCGCGGCGCTGGTGCGCGACATCGAGCAGAACCCCGGCAATCAGGCTTTCCTGCGCGGCCTCACCATGGTTTGCCACGCCATCGGCCTGATCGCCATCGCCGAGGGCGTGGAGAGCGAGACGGAAGCGCGCGCCTTGTTCGCGCTCGGCCTGGATGCGGTGACCGGGCCCGGGGTGGAGGCGTAGGAGCGGACCGCGTCCGCGAATACAACGTAAAAATCGCGGACGCGGTCCGCTCCTACGGTGGGGGCGCTCAAACCGTATCCGAATCTTCGTCGCCGATAAGGTTGACGCCACGGTGTTCGGCGCGCAGGGAGCGTCGCGCCATGAGCTTTTTCTGGGCGGCGGCGGGCAGGTCGGTGAAGCGGATGACCGCCTTGTCGATCAGTATTTCCATGAGGTCTTCCAGCACCCGCGCCAGCGCCAGGTCGGAGCGCGCGAGTTCCCCGCCCACCGCGGCCTGGAAGGCGGTTACCTCCGGCGCCGTTTCTTCCATGGCATCCGGGTGCGCGGTGTCCTGAGTCAGGCTGAGGGCGGTGACTTGGCCGTTTGCGTTGCGGCGGACGTAGATCATCCTTGATTCCCCATTCGGTCGAGTCGAAAAGACGCCGGCAAGGATGCCGGCGCTACAGGTGGCGCATTTTTTAGTCCGTTGCAGATCATGACTTTCCTTCGGCTTTGAAGCGCAGGGCGAGTTGCAGGCGGTCGCGCAGGCCGAGTTTGGCGAAGATGGCGGACAGGTGGGCCTTGACCGTGCGCTCGGTGATGCCGAGTTTGCGCGCGATTTCCTTGTTGCTCAGCCCCTGGGCGACGTGCTGTGCGGTTTCCCGTTCGCGTTCGGTGAGCGGGGCGAGGTCGCCTTCCCGGGTGGCCGACAGCGCCTGGGGGGGCAGGCTGTGGATGAGGCGGCTCATCAGCTCGGGGCCGACCCATAGGCCGCCGTGGCTGACCGCGGCGGCGACATCGCGCAGCATTTCCGGGGTGGCCAGCGCGTGGCAGTAGCCGCGCGCGCCGGCGGCCAGGGCGGCGAGCGCGGTCTCTTGTCGCGGGGTCGAGGAGATCACCACGAAGGGGCGGCCGGAGTGGCGCAATTCCGCGAGCAGGGCGGTATGGCGCGGGTGGCCCTCACTCAGCCAGACGACTTCGGCCGCCGCAAGCAACTCGGCGGTGGTGGCGTCGCTCGCCACGGCGTCGGGGAAGGCTTCCCGCCAACGCGGCTGGATGCGGCCGTCGGCGGTCAGGAAGAGGTGCATTGAAAGTCGATTCCTCAGTTGAACGAGTGCCACCGTAGGTTGGGCAAAGCGAAGCGTGCCCAACGAACCGCCGCGATGTTGGGCACGCTTCGCTTTGCCCAACCTACTCCGCTGTTAACGGCAACGGGAGGAGAAAGATTAGCGCTCGGTGAAGGCCTCGGCTTTGGCCCTGAGCACGGGTTTGAGCAGGTAGGTGAGCAGCGTTTTCTTGCCGGTGGTGATGTCCACTTCGGCGACCATGCCGGGCATGATGGGCAGATTGGCTCCGAGGGTGGATTTGTTGGTGCGTACCCGAACGATGTAGAAGGCTTCACCGCGTTGCGGGCCCTGGTCTTCGACCACGGTATCGGCGCCGATGTTTTCCAGCCTGGCTTCCAGGCCGCCGTAGAGGGCGGAGTCGTAGGCGGTGAATTTGACCAGGGCGGGTTGTTGGGGGCGCAGAAAGGCGATGTCCCTGGGCCGAATCCTGGCTTCGACAACCAGGGTGTCGTCCAGCGGCACGATCTCGACCACATCGCGCCCGGGTTGCACCACGCCGCCCTGGGTGTTGATGAGCAGTCGTTTGACGACGCCGCGCACCGGTGAGCGTATTTCAGTCTTGCTGACCTTGTCTGCCAGCGCGGTGCCGCCTTCGCTCAGGCTGCCGAGACGGGCCAGGGTTTCGGCGAGCTCGCCACCGCGCAGGTTGCGGAAGGCGAGGCCGACTTCGGAAATCTTGCGTTGGGATTCCCGGATGGCGGACTGGACGCGGGCGATCTGGGCGTTGAATTGCTCGCGCTCGCCGCGCAGCCGGGAGACGTCGCGCTTCAAACGCAGCAGTTCGACTTCGGACGCGGCGCCGGTGGCGACCAGGGGTTCCGTCGCTTTCATTTCCTGGCTGGTGAGCTCCATGGCGCGGCCGGCCTGGGCGTATTGCGCCTGGGCTTCGCGCAGTTCGTGCTCGCGCTGGCTGAGTTGTTGTTGGGCGATGCCGATCTGGGCGCCGACCTCGGCTCGCTGCGATTCATAGAGCTGGCGTTCGCGCAGGACGATGTCGGGCGCATCGCGTTCGACTTCGGCGGGTGGAATGAACGGGCGTCCTTCGACAATGGCGCGCAGGCGGGCCGCGCGGGCTTTCAGGGCATGGATCTGGGACTGGTTTTCGCGCAATGAGGAAACGAAGCGGGTCGGCTCGATGCTCATCACGAGTTCACCGGCTTTGACCAACTGGCCTTCGCGCACGTAGATGGTGTCGACCATGCCGCCGTCCATCGACTGGATGACCTGCACCTGGGAGGAGGGAACGACCCGCCCTTCGCCGCGCGTGACTTCATCCATTTCCGCGAACCCGGCCCAGACCAGCAGGGCCAGCAGCGTCAGGGCGCTGACCTTGAGCAGGGCGCGGGCGCGCAAGGGTTCCTGCTGCAATATGGCCCAGTCGGCATCGGCGCGCCATATCAGGGTTTCGGCCTGGCTGCCGGGCGGCAGCCAGCGGTCGAACAGTCGGCTGGTCCAGCGGCGCAGGACGGCGAACAGCCGCCAGTTGCCCGTGGCGGACAAGAACCGTTGCAGCAGGGTGAGAACGCCGACGATGAGTTTCATGCCGCTTTCCCCACTCTGCCCTGGCGCAGGGCTTCGACGACCTGGGCCTTGGGGCCGTCGGCGACGACCCGGCCGTGGTCGATGACGACGATGCGGTCGACCAGATCCAGCAGCGAGGTGCGGTGGGTGACCAGGAGCAGCGTCTTGCCGGCGCCGAGTCGCTGCAATTCCTGTTTGATGCTTTCCTCGCTGGCGTGGTCCATCGAGCCGGTCGGTTCGTCGAGCAGCAGAATGGCCGGGTCATGGAGCAGCGCGCGGGCGATGGCGACGCCCTGGCGCTGGCCGCCGGAGAGCGATTCGCCGCGTTCGCCGATGCGCTGATCGAGGCCCTCGGGATGCTGGCCGATCCAGGCGTCGATACCGGCGGCGCGGGCGGCGGCGAGGATGTCCGCGTCCGTGGCGGTCGGCGCGCCGAGGGCGATGTTTTCGCGCAGGGTGGCGTAAAAAAGGGTGACATCCTGTTGCACATAGCCCATCGCGTGGCGTACTTCGGCCGGGTCGAGTTGGCGCAGGTCGGCATCGTCGATCAGGATGGCGCCGCCGCTGGGCTGGTAGAGGCCCAGCATGAGTTTGAGCAGGGTGGATTTTCCCGAGCCGACCCGGCCCAGGATGGCGACATGCTCGCCCGCCTCGATGCGCAAAGTGACGCCACGCAGCGAAGGGGTCTCCTGATTGGGGTAGGTGAAGGCGACATCCTTCAGTTCGATGCGGCCCCGCACCCGCGGACGGCTGACGAACAGGCGTTCCGGCGGGCGTTCGCGCGGTTTGTCCATGATGCCTTCCAGCGCCTTGAAGGCGGTCGTGGCGTGGTGATACTGGCCCATCAGCCCGGCCACCTGCGCGATCGGGGCAAGCGCGCGCGAGGCGAGCATGTAGGCGGCGATGAGCCCGCCCAGGCTGAGGACGTTGTCATGGATCAGATAGACGCCGATCAGCATCATCGCGACATTGGCCAGACCGACGATCCATTGCGCGCCGTGCAGGGTGGAGGCGGCGAGCAGGCGCAGGTGGTGCGAGGTCGCGGCGAGGTAGCCGGCGGTCAGTTCCCACTTGCGTTGCATCCAGCCTTCCAGGCCGTGCGCCTTGATCGTCTCGATGCCGACCAGGCTTTCGATCAGGGTTGCGTTGCGTTGCGCGCCGGCGCGGTAGGTGGTTTCGGTGAGTTCGTGCATGCGCCCCTGCACGGTCCAGGCATAGACCAGCAGCAGAACCGCGCCGACCAGGATGGGAACCACCAGCGGCAGGCCGATCCAGGCGATGAAGGCGAGAAAAAGCAGGGCGAAGGGGACGTCGATCATCACCACCAGGGTGGCGGAGGTCATGAAGTCGCGCACGGTCTCGAACGAGCGCAGGTTGGCGGCGAAGGCGCCGGCCGATTGCGGCCGGTGTTCCAGGCGCTGGCCCAGCACCTGTTCCATCAGCAGGGTCGAGATGCGGACATCGACACGCTTGCCGGCGAGATCGAGGAAGTAGCCACGCATGGTGCGCAGGCCGAGGTCGGCGACCAGCACCACGGCGACGCCGATGGACAGCGCCCACAGGGTGGAGGTGGCATGGTTGGGCACCACCCGGTCATAGACGTTCATGACGAACAGCGGCAGCGCCAGGGAGAACAGGTTGATCAGCAGCGAGGCCAGCAGCACATCCCGGTAGAGGGCGTGGTTGTCCAGCAGGACGCTCCAGAACCAATGGCGGGCGCGCACCTTGCCCACCGGCGGCGTGCGTTCGTCGAAGCGGAATTCGGGACGCAGGTAGATGGCATGGCCGCTGTGGCGATGAGCCAGTTCGTCGCGCGCGATGCGCGACTCGCCATCCCGCCCCGGCAGCATCACGCGCGCTTCACCGGTGTGTTCGTCCCATCCGAGAAATACCGCGGCCTGTTCGTCTTCGAGCAGCAGCACGATGGGGCAGAGCGCCACATCGAGCGCCGCCAGCGGCAGTTTCACCAGTTTGCTGGAAAGGCCCGCGCGCTTCGCGGCGCGTCCGAACAGGGAGGGGGTGAGGCGTTGCGCTTCCAGCGGCAACCCCGCTGTGGCCGCCGCAACCGTGAGCGGCCGGTCATGCAGGCGGGCGACGAGGAGCAGGCAATGCAGCAGGGCGTCCAAGGACGGCGTGGGTTGGGTTTGCACACCGGTCATCTGGATGGGTCTCAGGGCTGAATTACTTTAAGGAGCCGTAAACGAATAACTGGAACGTTCTGACCGCGTTGGCGGGCGCGCTGCCGCGTTGCCGGTCGCTTGCAGGGAACGGCCATGCTGCGCGCCCGGCGCCTTACAGCACATCCCGCCAGCGCACCCATAATCGTCCAAGTTATTCATTTACGGCCCCTGAGAATATCCTCGATGCGGGATGGAATGGGGCCTCCTCCGCGCGCTTTGCTCGGCAGGTTGGTCGCGGCTTGGCGGGCGGCGGTGCGGGTGGAGTAGAGGCCGCAGGTGAGGACATGCTGTCCATCGCGTTTCCGGGTGTAGGTATGGCAGTTCTTCAAGCCATGTGTCGCCACGAACGCGTCGGCTTCCTGTGCGGTATTCAGGCTGCTGATCTGCAATACGTAGCTGCGCGGGTTTTGCAGGTCATACCAACTGTTGGGGGGCATCGCCGAAGCGGCGATGGCGGGAGGGAGGCTTTCCGGTTCAACGGATGCGGGTCTGGGGCGAGGGGCCAGGAAAGGACGGGCGGTGCCGGACTTCAGCGCGTCATCCAGGATCGCCTGCTTGTCGAATCGCAGCATGTCGGGGCCCTCAGGCGGGCAGGCGCTGGCCGGGTCGCCGCCGGCGCGCTCGGGGGCTGCCTGTTCGGACATGGGCAGGGCGTCTCGGCTGATTTTCAGCGTGGCCAGAAGGCGGCCCATGCCCGCCAGCGTGCGCGCACGGGCGATGCTCAGATCGTGTTCGGCGCTGGAATGGGCGCGGCTGGCCTGGAAATATTCATTCTGGATGTCGAGCAGATCGAGCAGCGTGCGCTGGCCGATATCGAACTGCTGGCGGTAGGCAACCCGCGCCTTGGCGATGGCGGTCTGATGCTGCCCCAGATAGTCCAGTTGCTCCACGAGACGACCGATGTCGTTGTGGGCAATCGCCAGGGTCTGGCGAAGATCGCGGCAGGCTTTGTCGCGCAGATCCCTGGCCTGGTTCAGGCGTTCGCCATATTGGCGCTTGGCGGCGAGATCGGAGCCTCCCTTGTAGAGATTGAAATTCAGCAGCAGCTCGACCACTTGGCTGTGGCGGTTGCCGGCCACGCCGTCGATATTCCTGCCGAGGTCTTCCCGTGCGCGGAAATCCAACCGTGGGCGGAAGGGCGCATCGCGGCCGCGCAGCTCCGCCTGGGCGGTGCGGATGTATTCGGTGGCGGCATTGAGGGAGGGATTGCCGTTGTAGGCCAGTTTGAGCGCTTCGCCGAGTTGGGCGGGCGTCCCCGTTGTGGGTATCCGGGTGGGCGCGAGCGCCTCGCCCGGCAACTCGCCGATGATGCGTTGATAGCGCGCGCTGACATCGTGCAGGTTGGCCGCCTCGGTCAGCAGGTTGGATTCCGCCAGCGCCAGACGGCCACCCGCCAGTTCCAGATCGACGCGACGACCAACGCCGGACTCGGCCCGCTGTTTGACCTGATCGAACACCAGCTTGTGCTGGACGTAGTTTTCGCGCGCCTGTCCCACGAGTTCGCGGAAGCGCAGCACGTCCTCATATGCGCGCACGGCTTCCAGGGCCGTGTTTTCGGCGGCGTCGAGTATCTCGTAGTAGCGAACCAGACGGGCATAGCCGAGGCGCTCGATCTCGCCCTTCGTGGCGTGGCCGTCGTAGAGCATCTGGGTGAGGCTCAGCGTGGCGTTGCTGCGGGAATAATTGGATAAAGCCGCCGCCGGTGTGTCCAGGCGCTCGCGACCGATTCCGGCGGTGAGGTCGACGCGCGGTAGGAAGCCACCGCGCGCAACCCCCTGCTCTTCCGTGGCGGCAAGAAAGGCGTGCCAGCGCGCCTCGACATCAGGGCTGGTCGTGATGGCCTTCCGCGCCGCATCACGAACGGTTAGCGCGGACTCCGCCATCGCTGACGAAACACCGGCCATGATGGCCAGCACCGCCAGAAATAGTGAAGATGTGTTCATAAACTGGTCCCGCCTCACTAAATGGGTGAGAAAAAAGAGCGATCCCGGAGGGAATTTAATTACCTGATTAGCAAGCTGCCTCAGCTGAAGCATGGATTGAGGCGTAGGTTGGGCAAAGCGAAGCGTGCCCAACAACCCGTCGCCATGTTGGGCACGCTTCGCTTTGCCCAACCTACGACTACTGAGACAGCTTGCGAATCAGGTTCAATTATGCATTCCTATTGCGGTTTTACTTGTGCTAGACATCACCCGCAAGCCCGTGTCTTGACGAAATTCAGGATATTGCACATGTGCCACATGGGATCGCTTGAAAACACAGCGTTACAATTGTTTACCCCTACACCACTCCACGCCCATGATCAAGCCAAAAATCCCCTCGATGGTCGACCCCGGCGGCAGCCAGGAAGCCAATCTCTCGGCGCGCGAATCCTGGCGCGTGTTCGAGATCATGGCCGAGTTCGTCGAGGCGACCGAGCGTCTGGCGCCGATTCGGCCGGCGGTTTCCATCTTCGGCAGCGCGCGGCTGGCGCCGGACTCCGCCTATTACCTGCTCACCGAAGTCATCGCCCGCAAGTTGTCGGACGCCGGCTTCGCGGTGATTTCCGGGGGCGGGCCGGGGGTGATGGAAGCGGCCAACAAGGGGGCATTTTTCGGCCACTCGCCCAGTGTCGGCCTCAATATCCAGTTGCCGCATGAACAGCGCGCCAACCCGTTTCAGGATATCAGCCAGACTTTTCGGCACTTCTTCGCGCGCAAGGTCATGTTCGTAAAATTCGCCAGCGCCTACGTGGTCATGCCCGGTGGCTTCGGCACCCTCGACGAACTCATGGAAGCACTCACCCTGGTGCAGACCGGCAAGACCCCGCGCATCCCCATCATCCTGGTGCAATCGTCGTTCTGGGGTGGGCTGGTGGACTGGTTCCGCGCGCAACTGGTGGAGGAGGGCATGATCGATCCCGCCGACATGGAACTGATTCAGGTGATCGACGAGCCCGACCAAGTGGTCGCCGCCATCTTCAGTTACTACGAAACCCGTGGCTTCGAACCCTCGCCGCAGGAGCGGGAGATTCTGTTCAATCTGTAAGAAAGGCATGTCAGCGTGCCCAACAAACCGCTGCTATGTTGGGCACGCTTCGCTTTGCCCAACCTACGCCAAAACCTACGCCACAACCGACGCCATGGCCTCCTGGGCGTGAGGCGGGGACTGCTAGAATCGAGACATCCCTCACGAGGCAACCATCATGCGCACCTACGCTTTTCTGCTCGCCCTCTTCATCAGCCTCCCCGCCTATGCCGGCAAGCCCCGTCTGGAGCCGCTGCCCGACATCCCGCCGCCACCGGGCATGGTTGACCCGTCGCTGGAGCCGCAGATCACCATTACGCATCGTGGCGGTGACCGGGTCGAGGAGTTCCGCGTCAAGGGCAAGCTGTACATGCTTCGGATCACGCCTTCGCATGGCCATCCCTACTACCTGGTGGACCAGCGCGGCGATGGCGCGATGCGCCGCTACGACGATCTTTCCCCGAACTTCCAAGTGCCCATGTGGGTCATTTCGGAGTTTTGAGGCACCCGCCCCACCCCACACGCCGCCTCCTCGGCGGCGTTTGTTTTTAGTGAAACCATGACCTCGCTCACCATCTCCCGTTCCCCCGCCTCTGCCGGCATGACCTGGATCAAGGAAGGCTGGCGCCTGTTCAAGGAGTCGCCGGTTCCCTGGGCGGGCATGACCGCTCTGGTTTTCATGGTGATCCTCGGTGTGAACATGATTCCCTGGATCGGACGCCATGCCATCGAACTGCTCTCCCCCTTCCTGGTGGCGGGCTACTTTTCCGCCAGTCGCGCCGCCCTCGCGGGCGAACCGGTCACGTTCATGCATCTGGGCGCCGGTATGCAACGCGGCCGCAATACCCTGCTGAGTATCGGGGGCGTTTATCTGGTGTGCTCGATCCTTGTTTTCGCCCTCGCCAGCCACCTGGTCGGCGCCGATGTTCGCGAGTTGCTGCAGCAAGCCCAGAATCCGGCCGTGCTCACGCCGGAGCAGCTCAACCAGATCGTGGGAGCCGCTTTGCCGGGCATGATGCTGGTGGCGATACTGCTCACCCCGTTGCTGATGGCGACCTGGTTTTCTCCCGGTCTGGCCATGTTCGAGGGTTTCCCGCCCGGTCGCGCGCTCTGGTGGAGCCTCTGGGCCTGCTGGCTCAACTGGCGCCCGCTCCTGGTTTACAGTCTGGTGCTGGGGGCGCTGGGCACGGTGGCTTTGGTGATTCCCTTCGGCCTGGGCATGCTGGTGTTCCTGCCGCTGACCCTGATCTCCACCTTTGTTGCGTACCGGATGATCTTCACGCCCATCGAAGACACTGTGATGGAGCATGACGCATCGCCATGAGAGCGCTGCTTTTCGCCGTTCTCCTGGCAGGTGGTACGGCATTGGCCGCCGAATTGGCCACTGAAGCGGTGACATTCGGCGACGCACTCAACCAGAAGTTTCACCACCCGCGCTGCCTGCAATGCCACCAGTTCAACAGCGCCCGCCACCAGGGCCGCGCCTACAACTCGCATAGCGCACGCTTTCTCTGTGACAAGTGCCATAGCGGCAACCTCACCGGCCTGCGGCGCGGCGAGTGGATCGCGCCGCCGGAAGCGATGGACTGGACCAATCTGGACGCCCGGGAAACCTGCCGGATGATCAAGCGCAACCTGTCGCGAGGCGACCCGGCGGAGAACATGCTCGCGCACCTGCTGGGCGACGTTCGTGTCCGCTGGGCGCTGGACAACGGCATGACCCCTGGCGGCCGCTTCCCCTCGGTTCCCGGCGGCTCCGCCGAGTTCGCCCGGCAGGCGCGGGAATGGGTGGCGGGGGGGATGCTGTGCGAGTGAGCGAAGTAATCGGCTTGCGGCCGCAATGCGTCTGGAAGAAGCACCGCCGCCGTCTCTTTTGTAGCGCCGGCATCCTTGCCGGCGTCTTTACAACAGCCGACTGGAAGCCGGTGTTACATAAACAAACCCGGCCCAGCGCGAACGACGAATAAAGTCCGACAGGCTGCTGGAAGTTCAGCTTCGTGGAAGTGAATTCCGCTGCTACCTCAAGACCGCTCGCGTGCGATCCCCCACCCCCCATGAGCAACCCCTGCGCACTGATGTCCTCGTCCAGTTCATCCCAATGGATGCCGGTGCCGTTGCCGGAGAACTCGAATTGCTGGCGTTGTTCGGGGGTGGCGGCCAGGAGTCGGGGGCGCCAGGGGTACGCCAAGCTTGCGGCCATCCAAGATGGGTGACCCACATCATGTTGCTGTCGAAGCTGAGTTCAGTCGCCGAAGTGTTCATGCTTTCTTGTGCATGAAGTGAAAACCAGCTTTCCGCAGCCTGTCGAGTGTCCCGTCCAGATCGTCGAGCAATCCTTTTTCGGCTGCGCGTTTCAATATCGCCAGTGTGCCGATCACGGGAAGCTCCATGCCAAGCGCGGTCTGTCGGGCGCGCCAGTCATCCAGAATGATGAATCTTGCGCGGGTTTCCGCCGCCAGGATGATGGCTTCAGATTCGCCTCGGCCAAGCGTCAGTTGGAGAACTTGCACGGCGAGGCGGTCACGAACTTCCCGTGTTTCGATCCAGACGGCGTTCGCGACTCCCTGGCTACCAGGTCGGCCAGCGCCCTGATTGACGACCTCGCCGTGTACGGCGGCGGGGATGGCGATTCGACCGAACATCCCCCGCAGGATTTCCATCTGGCCTGTACGCGCCAGCGCGATCAGGCAGGAGGAATCCGCGATGACGATTTCAGACATCGGCGAGGCGAGCCAGGTCGGCTTCCAGGTCTTCTTCCCGGACAGACAGGGGAATGCCGAACGCTCGATTCATTTCGGCGAATTCCCACTGATTGAAACCACCCAGTTCGCAGGCTTTGCCGAGGGAGATACGCCCGTGTTCGTAAAGAAATAATGCAAACATGCGGCGTGACTCGTCGCTTGCGGTTTCCGGCGTAAGGCCTACTTGGGTGCCCAGTATGGCGGGGATGTTGAATTCGACATGCATCTGATTCATGGCGAGCCTCCAGGTCAATGGGCGTGCAATTTACCCCGTACTTCAGGTCTGCTCCAACACCAAGTTCAAGGCCTGGTTTTATTCGGAAGGAATGCGTGCAATGCGGCCGGCGGCGCTGGGAAGGTAGGGCGATGGGGCACAATGGCGCCCCACGTTCAATCAATAACGTCTACCCGCCATGCCTGAACTCTCCTTCCTCGCCGTCTTCCTCACCGGCCTGCTTGGCGGCGCGCATTGCGTGGGCATGTGCGGCGGCATCGTCGCGGCGATTTCCTTGCAGCCGGGGGGCACGCAGCCGTTCACGTTCCATCTGGCTTACAGCGCCGGGCGCATCGCCAGTTATTCGGCGGCGGGGGCGTTGGCGGGGTTGATCGGGTCGGCGGCCTTCCTCTCGGATACTTTGTACCCGGTGCAGCAGGGGCTCTATTTCCTGGCGCAGGTCGTGCTGATTCTGCTTGGGCTTTATCTCGCCGGCCTGAATCAGAGCGTGCTGATTCTGGAGCGGGTGGGCGGGGTGGTTTGGCGGCGGGTACAGCCGCTGCTGGCGCGGGTGATGCCGATTCGCTCCCTGCCCCAGGCCCTGGCGGCTGGGGCCTTGTGGGGCTGGTTGCCGTGCGGGCTGGTTTACAGCGTGTTGGTGTCCGCGCTGGCTTCCGGCGGTTCGGTGCAGGGCGCCACCTTGATGTTGCTGTTCGGTCTCGGCACCCTGCCCAATCTGCTGCTCATGGGCTGGGCGGCGACTTCGCTGCGGGAATGGGTGCGCCGGGTCTGGGTGAAACGGGTGGCCGGCCTGGGGGTGGCCTTGATGGGGGTCTGGGGCCTGGTTCAGTTAGCGCTGTAGGTCGGAAAAGTCGGCGGCTTCATGCCGGCGCCTTCCGACGATTCCGGCGGAAGGCGCCGGCATGGAGCCGCTATTCCGTCCTACGGGGTTTGTGCGCCGTGGAACTCGCGCGCAAACTCGCTTTTCATCACTTTCCCCATCACGTTGGCATTGACCAGGAAACGCAGGGTGTCCGGTGCCGAGACCTGAAATTCGCCAAGGTAGTAGACCGCATCGCCGTCGCGGACTTCGCGGATGGGAATGTTGGACAGGTTGTTGCGCAGATTGATGGCGCCGGCATAAATCTGGCCGGCCATCGTTTCGTTAGCGCCGGATTTGCCTTTTTTTACCAGGGTTACGGTCAGCAAGCCTCGTGTCGGGCTGCGTTCCACGTTGTAGTTCTTCGCGGCCTCGGCGGTGAGTTCCGTGGTCGGCAAGGCGACGCTGAACAACTCGACATCCTTGGTCGAGTAGCGGTCGTTGGCCTGGGCCTGGGGGGCAAGCAGAAAGGCGAGCAGCAGTAGCGCGCGGCGGGTGGTCATGGTTGGCTCCTCGATGTTTTGTCTCGGTCGCAACTATAGCGCCGTAGGTCGGAAAAGCCGGCGCCTTAATGCCGGCGCCTTCCGACAATCCCGGCGGAAGGCGCGATGAAGCCGCTTTTCCCATTCGGCGGAAGGCGCTATCGCTTTTCCGCCCTACGGGGTTCACGAGAGGGCATGACGTAATCGGGCTAAACTTCTCCGTCTTTTTTCGCCTCGAACCACCATGACCCAGATGACCCCCCAGGAAATCGTTCACGAACTCGACAAGAACATCGTCGGCCAGAATGCGGCCAAGCGCGCCTGTGCCATCGCCTTGCGCAATCGCTGGCGGCGCATGCAGGTGGAAGGTGAACTGCGCCAGGAAATCACCCCCAAGAACATCCTCATGATCGGCCCCACCGGGGTCGGCAAGACCGAGATCGCGCGGCGCCTGGCGCGGCTGTCCGGGGCGCCGTTCATCAAGGTGGAAGCCACCAAGTTCACCGAAGTGGGGTATGTCGGCAAGGATGTCGACAGCATCATTCGCGACCTGGCCGAGATCGCCATCAAGCAGGCGCGTGAAGAGGCCACCCGCAAAGTGGCGATGGCTGCCTGCGAGGGCGCCGAGGAACGCATCCTCGACGCGCTGTTGCCGGGCGCGCGCGATGCCTGGGAGGAAGGTTCCAACAAGGAGGAATCGGCCACCCGCCAGAAATTCCGCAAGATGTTGCGCGAGGGGCAGTTGAACGACAAGGAGATCGAACTCGACCTGGCGGCGTCTTCGTCGAGCATGGAAATCTTCGCGCCGCCCGGCATGGAAGACCTCACCAACCAGCTCCAGGGCATGTTCCAGAACCTGGGCAACCGCCGCACCCAGAAGAAGAAGTTGAAGATCGCCGAAGCGATGAAATTGCTCACCGACGAGGAAGCCGGCAAGCTGGTCAACGAGGAGGAACTGAAGCTCGTGGCGCTGCACAACGTCGAATCCAACGGCATCGTCTTCCTCGATGAAGTGGACAAGATCGCCGGCCGCGAGAGCCAAGGCGCCGATGTTTCCCGGCAAGGCGTGCAGCGCGATCTGCTGCCATTGGTGGAAGGCGCCACCGTCTCCACCAAGATCGGCATGATCAAGACCGACCACATCCTGTTCATCGCCAGCGGCGCCTTCCACCTCTCCAAACCGTCCGACCTCATTCCGGAATTGCAGGGCCGTTTCCCGATTCGGGTGGAACTGCAAAGCCTGACCGTCGCCGACTTCGAACGCATCCTCACCAGCACCGATGCCTGCCTCACCCGGCAATATCAGGCATTGATGGAAACCGAAGGCGTGAAACTGGAATTCACCTCCGAGGCCATCCGCCGCCTCGCCGAGATCGCATGGAGCGTCAACGAACGCACCGAAAACATCGGCGCGCGCCGCCTTTACACGGTGATGGAACGCCTGCTCGACGACTTCTCCTTCGATGCCGACCGGCACGGCGGCGAGACGCTCAATATCGACGCAGCCTACGTCGATACCCGCCTGAAGGAACTGGCGGCGAGCGAGGATCTGGCGAGATATGTGCTGTAACGGGTGCAAGGAGGGGAGTGCGAAGGCCATCTCCGCCTTTGCAACGGCTCTATTACCGTTAACTGGTGATGCGGTTGGAGTAGTGGTTCCCCCCTTTATCAAAGGGGGGGCAGGGGGGATTTCTGAGGCGGTGGCTCAGGCAAACGTCGCTAAATCCCCCCCAACCCCCCTTTGGAAAGGGGGGGGTAGGGCGCCATGCTCCCCACCCGTCTCACCCTCTCCCTGCCCGACTGGGTGGCGCCACACGTCTCCGCCTGGCCTGAAGCGGCTGGCGACGAAGCGCGCATGCGCCTGGTGTTGGGGCTGGCAAAAGAGCATGTCGAGCGGGATGGCGGCGGACCTTTCGCCGCCGCGGTGTTCGCCGGGGAACGGGTGATCGCGGTAGGGGTCAACCGCGTTCTGCCCGAGCAGAACTCGTTGTTACATGCCGAGGTGCTGGCCATCATGCTGGCGGAAAAACATTTCGCCAGTCACAACCTGGGCGCGGCTCTTCTGCCGCGACTGGAACTGGTCAGTTCTTGCGAGCCTTGTGCCATGTGCCTGGGCGCGATCCTCTGGAGTGGCCTCAAGCGGGTGGTCAGCGGCGCCTCGCGCGAAGTTGCCGAACAGGCCGGCTTCGATGAAGGCCCGGTGTTCCCCGCCTCGCACCGCTATCTCGAAGCGCGCGGCATCGAACTGGTGCATGGGGTATTGCGTGAGGAAGCGCGGGAGGTATTCGATCTGTATCGGCTGCGGGATGGTCGGGTGTATTAGTTCTACTGCGTTATTAAATATTCGTAATTTGATTTCTGTCCGCCCGCGGCATAGGCATTGGCGCTAGCACCATCGGCTCTACGCTCTTTCCGCCGCCGTGCAACATCAGCCCTTTCAGATACCGGCGCGCCGGCTGACTTGCGATCCGCATGCGACAGCGCTTTGACCGGTTCATCGCAATACGCTTAGAACCGAGACGAGAGGAATATTTTCCACCACCCAGGTAATAGTTGATTACAATACTCGGGTATTCACCACCCGGAGATTGATCCATGTCCGCAGCACTTCATAACGCCGCCAAAGCCGGCGACAGCACGCAAGTCCGCAACCTTCTGGCCGCCGGCGCCAACCCCAACGAACTCGACGAAGCGGGCGACACCGCTCTGCACGTCGCCGCCTTGCAGGGCAACCTGGATGTGGTCAACGCCCTGATCGAAGCGGGCGCCGATGCCAATGCCAAGGATGCCAACGGCTGGACGCCGATATTCAAGGGCGCTTACAACCATGAACTCGATTGCGGCTTCGCACCCGTGGTGCAGGCGCTGATCGACGCCGGCGCCGACGTCAACGCCCGCATCTTCTTCGGCCTTACCCCCCTGATGCTGGCCGCGGGCGGCGGTGAAGCCGCGGTCTGCGCCGCGCTGCTCGCCGCCGGGGCCGATGTGAAAGCGCCCAATGAAGGCGGCATCACCGCGCTGATGATGGCCAAGGAGCGTTTCTACGTGGATGTCATCAACCTGTTGTACGAAGCCGAAGGTCTGGTTATGGATACCGAAGGCGGTTCCTGCTCCAGCGGCGCGCGTAAAGGCCCGCCGCAGGATGGCGCCAAAGTGGTCAGCTTCATGCCGCGCCCGCATTGATGTAGCGCCGGCGTTCCCGGCGGCAGGCGCTTCACCGGCGCCGTAGGTTGGGCAAAGCGAAGCGTGCCCAACAATCCCGGCGTGAGCTGTTGGGCACGCTTCGCTTTGCCCAACCTACGCAATCGCCAGCGTTCCCGGCGGCGGACGCTTCGCCAGGGTTTCCGCCAGTCGCGCCATCGTATGGGCAAGGGGTGAGCGGCGGCGCCAGACCAGGCCGATGGTGCGCGACGCGCCCGGTTCCCCTATCGGTTTCAGTACCACCTGCTGGCCACTCGGGCTGACACTGGCCAGGGTGGGAATGAGGGTCACGCCCAAACCCATCGCCACCATCTGACGCAGGGTTTCCAGGCTGGTGGCACGAATTTCCTCGCTTTTCAGGCCCTGCAGGTGGCAGGCCTCCAGCGCCTGATCGCGCAGGCAGTGTCCCTCTTCCAGCAACAACAGCCCGGCCCGGGCAAGTTCGTCGATATTCACTTCGGCGGAGTCGGCGAGCGGATGATCGGCGGGCACGGCGGCGAGGAAAGGCTCCACGAACAGCGGCACCACTTCCAGGCTCGGATCGCTGATCGGCAGTGCCAGCAGGCCGGCATCGAGTTTGCCTTCGGCCAGGTGGCCAAGCATGTGCGGGGTCATTTCCTCGCGCAGCAGCAATCTCAGTTTCGGGTATGCCGCGCGCACCTCGGTCAGCACATGCGGCAGGTAATACGGCCCCAGCGTGGGAATGACGCCGAGGTGCACGGTGCGGCCCATCGGGTCCTTGGTGTAACTGGCGAGTTCCCGTATGCGCGCGGCCTCTTCGACGATACGGCGCGCCGACTCGACGATTTCATGGCCGGTAGGAGTGGGCGTGACTCGCTTCAGCGAGCGATCGAACACGATGACGCCGAGAAAATCCTCCAGCTTCTTCACGCCCGTGGACAGTGTCGACTGGCTGACGCAACAGGCCTCGGCGGCTTGCCCGAAATGGCCGCAGTCGGCCAGGGCGACCAGATAACGCAATTCCTGCAAGGTCATGGCGGGCTCGATCTAGTGGAAATATCGCTGGATTCTAGGCAATTCACCGCCCTGATGATGAAACCGTGCTTATCCGGTTGTTACAGACAACCACCAGATGTAGTGGCTCGTGATTTTGCGGCATGGCGCCCTAGCGCCGTAGGTTGGGCAAAGCGTAGCGTGCCCAACGAACC
>JAUXXW010000134.1 GCA_030684775.1 Pseudomonadota bacterium | reverse complement strand
CCGCGAGTGGCTGGCGTGGAGAAATCCCCCCTGCCCCCCTTTGGTAAAGGGGGGTTCCACTGCGCGGCGAGCCGCCTCATTTCGCCGCCGCGTGCACACCCGCCTTCACGCCTTCCTTTTCCAGGGAAACCACCACCTGATCGCCCGCCTTCAGGCCACGGGTGATTTCCGTGTGCTGCCAGTTGGCCAGGCCGGTACCGACCTCACGCTCGCTCAATATGCCCTCCTGCAATAGCAGTACCTTGTTGCCGGAGAGCAGCGTCTGGGTGGGGATGCGCAGTACCTTGTCGCGTGCTTCCAAAATGATTTCCGCGTCGGCGCTGTAACCAACCAGGAGGGATTTCAGATCGAGCGGCTGGGTGAACGCCACTTCCACTTCCACCGTGCGCGCCTGCTTCTCCACTTCCAGCACATAGGGCGCGATGCGTTGCACGCGGCCGGCGAAATGCTTGCCGGGGAAGGCGTCCAGCGCGATGCGGGCGGGCAGGCCGACCTTGATTTTCGGGGCATCCACCTCGTCGATGGGCGCGGTGACATACAGGCAGGTGTCGTCGATCAGGTCGATGGCCGGCGGCGTGGGAATGCCAGGCGGCGACGGCGTGGTGTATTCGCCCTGTTCGCCGGTGACTTCCGCGATGATGCCGGCGAACGGCGCTTTCAGCACACTGCGCGAAAGCGTCGCGCGGGCCGTTTCCAGGCGTGCCCGAGCACCGGCAATCTCGGCGGCGGCGGCGCGGCAACCCGCCTCCCGCACATCCGCCTCGCTGACCGCGGCATCCACCTTGGCGACGCTGACGAAGCCCTGCGCCGCCAGTTGTTGCTGCCGTTTCGCCTCGCGCCGCGCCGCTTCCGCCGCCGCGCAGGCCTCGCCGCGCCGCGCCTGGGCGGTGCGGATCTGTTCGTCGGCCTGGCGCGCGCCGGCAACGAGGTCGGCATTCCACAGTTCCAGCAGCACCTGCCCCGCCTTCACCCGATCCCCCTCATGGACCCTCAGCTTCGCGATCTGGCCGCCGCCTTGCGGCGCCAATTTGGCGCGACGGCAGGCCTTCACCGTGCCGGCGCGGGTATTGGCGACACTGGACTCGACCTGACCAAGATTCACCTCGGCCACGCTGACTTCAATGGGTTTGGGCTGGCCGTAATGCAGCCAGGCGGCATAGCCACCGCCGCCGACAACAGCCAGCACGACTAGACGCCAGAGCCAGCGGCGCGAGGTGGGGTTCAGCATGATCATTCCCGATGGTATGGATGGTTGTTCAGCAGACTGATGGCGCGGTACAACTGTTCAGCCAACAGCATTCGCGCCATGGCGTGCGGCAAGGTCAGGCGTGACAGCGACAACTTCAATTCCGCCTTCTCCAGCAGCGAAGCCGCCAGGCCGTCGGCGCCACCGATCACCAGCGCCACGTCGCGGCCCTCCGCCATCCAGCGCGCCATCAAGTCGGCCAGTTCTCTTGTGGTCACCTCGCGGCCATGTTCGTCCAGCGCCAGCAAACGAGCGCCGGACGGCACTTTTTCCAACAACCGTGTGGCTTCGATCGCCTTGATCGAATCGGCGGACTGGCCGGTGCGCTTTTCCGGCTTGATTTCCACCAGCTCGACGCGCGCCTCGCGCGGCATCCGCTTCAGATACTCCGCCACCGCAGTATTGGCCCAGGCCGGCAGCTTGTCGCCCACGCTCAGCAGGGTCAGTTTCATGTGAATTCCTCAAGCAACGATGTCACCGCCGCCGCCTCGTGTTCCGGCGTGAACAACGGCGCGCGCGCCGCGCACTGGCGTTTCAGTAGGGCGAGAAAGGCGGGGTCGGATTCGGCGCGCCACAGCAACCCGGCCAGTGCGGTTTCGTCACCGAGGGGGAAATAGCCGGCGTAATCCTCGCCCAACATGCCCACGTTGCCGGCGATGTCCGACGCCAATACCGGCGTGCCGGCCGTCACCGCCTCACAAATCACATTGGCCCCGCCTTCCATGCGTGAACTGATTACCAGCAGATGGCCGCGCGCGATGCGCCGCCGCGTCTCGCCATGCGGCAGCGCACCCAGCCAGTGCCAGCGCGGGCACTCCAGCGCGCGCGCTTCTTTCTCCATATCCGCCTGCAACGGCCCGCCGACATGGCGAACCCGAATCCGGCTCGCGCCCGGCAACAGGCGGGCCGCGTAAGCCACGCGGAACGGGTCTTTCTCCGTGCGCAGATGCGCAACAACGCAGACATCGAAGGTTCTGGCCGGCCTCGGCGCCGGATGCAAAGTGGGCGCGGATTGATAAATCACCCGCGTCTTCGCCCGCCAGGCTCCCGGCAATTCATCCACGCCCTTGTCCTGCAACACCACCAACCGCCGCGCCAGACGCAGCGAATCCTGGGCATCGGCATCGAAGTGAATATCGCGGTAAACGTCGGTGCCGGTCAGGATCACCACCAAAGGATGCACCGGGTACAACGCGGCAAATCGGGCGATGCTGGAATGGCTGCGCCGCGCGTGCAGCGCAATCAACGCATCCGCCGCCCGCCCATCCCATTCCTTCAGCATTTCCACGTCATGCCCGGCGCGCCGCAGAAAGCGTAGCCAGCGCGCGGCGGTGTGAAAGTTGCCGTTGCGCGCGGCGGCGAGATAAGGAGTCACCAGAACAATACGCATGGCCGGAATATAGCCCACCCGCACCGCCCCCAAGCTTGTCCCGGAAAATGCGCCATGAACGCAAAAAGCCGCTTTACAAGGCTGAAAACCGTCAATAGAATGCGCGCTCTCTTGTGGGGGTATAGCTCAGCTGGGAGAGCGCTTGCATGGCATGCAAGAGGTCAGCGGTTCGATCCCGCTTACCTCCACCACGAAACGAGAAGACTCGGGAAACCGGGTCTTCGGCCTCATAAGTCCCTATCGTCTAGAGGCCTAGGACATCGCCCTTTCACGGCGGTAACCGGGGTTCGAATCCCCGTGGGGACGCCAGAAGTAGCAACAACGGCTCGCAGCGATGCGGGCCGTTTTTGTTTTTGCGCATCGGGAAACTCTTGATGTAGTGAAACTCGCCATCAGAACCGTTTCTCACCCCCCGCCGGGAACTCATTGGCCGGCATATCTTGCTCGACTTTCAGAAGGTGGAGCGGCCGGGTTCTGATCTTTCTGAGGGGCGCGCGTCGCGTTTGCGAGCCTACCGGGCGTTACGGTACATTCCAGCGCAAACATGGTGCCAGCGCATGAACAGGGGAAACCTTGGTCGGCGCCCTACCACCCGCACAATCATTCCGCATCGAGCCAGGGTTGCAGGAAGTGCGGATTCAAACTTCTGAGAACAGCCATGCCCCAGGAACAATCCACCTTCGAGTTATTCCAGAACTTCCTGCGCGAGATGTTCCAGTTCGACAACAACGAACTGGACTTCGGACTGTTCAAGGTGCTCCGTCTCAAGCGGGCCTTCATCGAACAGTTCATCAATGGCGACGGCGAGCAGGACTTGCGCCGCATCGTCAGCCGGGAACTGGCGGCCATCCGCTCGGCGGACGACGCCGATGAAAAACAGTGGTTGACGAATCGCTGTGAACTCCTTGGCATCAAGACCAAGAAGGCCTGGGAAAACGCCCTCGCCAATCTGCGGGACAAAGCCCTGAGCGATGCACTGCGCCAGGCCGTACAAAACGCGGAAGAAGACGACAAGCTCACCACCACTCTCGAACGCCTGGACCGTTGGCTACAGGCCCAGCAACACAGCACCGGCCACCTGGAAGCCCAGCTCTACAACTACCTGCTGAACTTCTTCGAGCTGTATTACCAGAACGGTGATTTCGGCTACAACAGCCGCGCCGCCAGCGCCTTCAAAGTGCCCTACGAAGCCGACTATGACGGTGCCGACACCCTGTTCCACTACAAGCACAAGGACTGCTACTACATCAAGACCGCCAACAGCTTCCCGGAAGTGCGGCTGGACGTGCGGGGCAAGAAGGTCGTGTTCCGCGTCCTGGCCGGCGGCGACGACGAAGCCACGACCCAGAACAACAACAAGGATTCCGACATCAAGCTCTACAAGCTGGTGGGCATCACCGAACAGGACGGCGCATGCGTGGTCAGCTTCCAGTTGGCCCGCACGGGCACCCCGAAAACCGAGATTTACCCGCAGTTGCTGAGCACCCTGGGCATCACGACCTATTCCCACGTCTACCTCTGGCAGAAGGACAAGGAAGGCGAAAAGCCCCTCTTCAAGGAACTGGGCCGCGACCACGACAAGACCGAAGGCGGCCAGGTCAAGGGCATCAACCAACTCCGCCTCAGTGCCGACAGCTACCGGGAAGCCCTGGCCAAACACGACGCCTTCAAGACCCTGGGCCGCAACGCCGAAGACCGGCAGAAAGCCCTGGAAAACGACGCCACCGCCCAGGCCCTGCTACAGATCGACAAGGCCCTGAACCGCTTCTACGTGGGGCAGGACGCCGACTACTTCATCCACAAGGACCTGCACGGCTTCTTGAGCCGGGAAAAAGACCGCTTCATCAAGAACGTCATCTTCAGCGACCTGGACGCACTGCTCGACCCCCGCGCCGACGCCGCCACCCGCGTGCTGGCCCGCGCCTTCAACGCCGTCGCCGCGCGCATCATCGAATTCCTGGACGCCACCGAAACCTTCCAGAAAAACCTGTTCACGCTCAAGAAAAAGGTCATCGACACCCATTGGCTCATCTCCCTGGGCAAGATTCCCGAAGCCTTCTGGCTCCGCCTGCTGGAAAACCCGCGCCTTGTGGACTACTGGCAAAACGAGTTCAAACAGGTCGTGGGCAACCTGGACGACCTCAAGGCCCGCCCCACCCTGGTGGTGGACACCAGCCTGTTCAGCACCGACGCGGAAAAGATGCTGATCGACGACATCCTCTCCGACCCCGCCTTCGACCATCTGGACGAACAGACCGACGGCCTCTTGATCCACTCCGAAAACTGGCAGGCCCTCAACCTGCTGCAAGAGAAATTCCGCGAACGCATCCAGTGCATCTACATCGACCCGCCCTACAACACCGGCGGTGATGGTTTTCTCTACAAGGACAGTTTCCGGCATTCCAGTTGGGCGGCCATGATGGCCGACCGGCTGGCCCTGGCGAAGCCCTTGCTTGGCACCCACGGCGTGCTGTTCGCCAGCATCGACGACAAGGAACGGCTGAGTCTGGAGCGCTTGCTGGCGGAGGAATTTGATACGGCAAATCGTTTGGGTGAACTTGTCTGGCACAACGTCACGGATAACAACCCGACGCGGGTTGCTGTTGAACATGAATATGTTGAATGTTTTGCCAAGAACGCCGCGCATCTGCCCAGCGAGTGGAAAAGCCCGCTGTCCGATGCGAAGAATGCCCTCATCCGAGTTGGCCAAGAATTAATTACCAAACATGGCGATACGCCCGAGCTTCGTTCTGCCTACCAGGAATGGTTCCGCGAGAACAAACGATTTCTTGGTGCGATGGATCGCTACAAATATATTGACGGAGGCGGTGTCTATACGGGAAGTCAGAGTGTCCACAACCCCGGCAAGGAAGGCTACCGCTACGATGTTCCCTTCAAGGGTGATGCCATCCGTCCCTGCAAGCAGCCGCTGATGGGTTATCGGTTTCCCTGGGAAACCATGAGGAAGTTGCTGGACGAGGACCGAATTCTATTCGGCGAGGACGAGACCAAGATCGTCGAGCTGAAGGTCTATGCACACGAGTATGAAGACAAGCTCGCCAGTGTGATTACCCTCGACGGACGCTCGGGCGCGAATGATTTGCGCGCCATGTTTCCGGGAGAACAACGGTTCAAGAATCCGAAGGCATCCGGGTTGCTGGAGTCGATGTTTCCGTTTGTGACTTCGGATCGTGAGTTTGTACTGGATTTCTTCGCAGGATCAGGGACGACGGCCCAAGCCGTTCTTGCTCTGAATCGGAAGGATAAGAACGGTCGGCGTTTTGTCTTGACCGAAATGGGTGGCTACTTTGACTCCATTTTGAAACCTCGGGTAGCCAAGGTTATGCAATCGGCAAAATGGAAGGATGGTTCCCCGGACGTGCCAGGGGATTGGCAAGGAGTCGTCAAAGTCCATCGCTTCGAACAATACGAAGACGTGGTCAACGCCCTGGACACCGCCTGGGACGAGTCCGCCCTACCCGAGGGCGTGCCGCTGCGCTACCTGTTCCGCCCGGACCAGAACCGGGTGCGCCTGTCGCTGAATCTGGCCCGGCCCTTCGGTAACACCCTGCGCGCCGGCAAACAAGGCGAGCCGCGCCCGGTGGACCTGCTGGAAACCTGGGCCTTGTTGCAGGGTTATTGGATACGTTCGCGCAAGGTCATTGAACACACCGGCAAGCGTTACGCGGCGCTGGAAAGCGAATGCGGCTGCCTGGCGCTGCTGCGCGACATCGCCGAGGGCGAGGATGACAGCGCGGCGGTCAATGCCATCGCCGCCGGCTATGTGAACGCGGACGGTAGCCGCCGTATCCAGCGGCTGGAACTGAACCATTGGGCGGACCTGCGCAAGATCAACCTGCCCTGCACCCTGTTGACGGCATCGGATTTCGACCGGGGCGCAACGTGGGGCTGACATGGAACTGAGGCTTTACCACCACCTGAAGCGCGAACTGCTGGGCGGGCTGGCGGCGGCCAGCGAGCGCCACGATCCGGCCTATCAGAAGGCGGTGGAGGCCTATGCCGCCGAGGCGGAAACCGGCATCAGGAAATGGGCGCGGGAGGCGATTGCCGACTGGCTCAACCATTACAACCGTTTGATGAGCCGGCCGGTGCGGCTGCGCTACTACCAGATTCTGGCCCTCTATTTCACGGAGCAGGTGCTGCGCGAGGAACGCGCCGCGGGTGTCGGACTCAACGGCGTGCAGCGCAACAAGCTGGCCTACTGGATGGCCACGGGCAGCGGTAAGACGCTGTTGATGCATCTGAACATCCTGCAATACATCGCCCACATCGGCGGCATGCAGGCCTTCGACGAGTTGCAGGTCATCCTGACCACGCCGGGGGTGAATCTGATCGACCAGCACCGTCGGGAGCTGACGCCGCTGATCGACGCCCTCAACCGCCAGTGCGCCAACCGCATCAAGTTGACGGTGGAATCCACCGGCAGCCTGCTGAACCATGAGCGCGGCTATTTCAATCTGCCGCCTTCCAGCCGGGTGTTCCGGCTGGTGCTGGTGGACGAGGGCCACATCGGCCTGGCCGGCGGCGGCAAGGAGGCGGGGGCGTTCAAGCAGTTGCGCCACAACCTGGCGGATTTTCCCAATGCCTTCCTGTTCGAATATTCGGCCACCTACCACGGCATCAACGACAAGTATGTGGACGAGTACGGCGACCAGATCGTCTACGACTACAACTACTACCGCTTCTTCAAGGACGGCTACGGCAAGGATTACAGCCTGCAGAAAGTGGCTGCGGACGACATCGACAGGGGCCAGGAGGCCTGGGCCAATTTCCAGACCGCGTTTCTCACCCTGGCCGACAAACTGGCGGTGCATGACGAATTGCGCCTGAAGGACGATGGCCTGGGCTTCGTGAACAGTTTTGCCGACAAGCCGCTGATCGCCTTCATGGGTAACACGGTGGAGGACAAGAAGAAGGAGGGCAAAGGCCAGGACGACGAGGTGTCCGACATCCGCAAGCTGTTGGCCTATCTGGCCAAGCTGACGCCCGAGCAGCGCCGGCAACTGGCCCCGGTGTTCAACGGCGACGCAACAGATAATTTAATGGGGCCGCTGACCCTGACCCGTTGCGCGGCGGTGACCGACGAGATTTATCTGTCGTGGGGCGATGGGGCGTATTGGGGCATCGTCAACGTGGGCAACGGCGACAAGTTCTTCAACGATTCGGAAAACCACCCGGAATTGCTGGATGCCCACAAGAAGCCGCTTACGCAGTTGCGCAAGGCAGTCATCGTGGAGCGGCGGTTCCAGTTCAGCGACATCGACCTGCCGGGTTCCACCATCAATGTGCTGGTGGGCAGCCGCAAGTTCGCCGAGGGCTGGAACTGTTACCGCGTTTCGGTGATCGGCCTGATCAATCTGGGATCGAGCAAGGGCAACAAGATCATCCAGATTTTCGGCCGGGGCGTGCGCTTGCGCGGCTTGAAGGGCGACGGCAAGCGCCGGGCCATCGCGCATCTGGCGGATTACGACGCGCTGGTTGGGGAAGACACGGCGGAGAACCGCTTGCGCCGGCTGGAAACGCTGAATGTGTTCAGCCTCAAGGCGTCTTATCTGGAAACCTTTTTGAAGGGCTTGGAGCAGGAACTGCCGCGCTGGATCGTCGAGCGCCGGGTGGTGGTCGAGGCGCAATCGCTGAAGCTGGGCAAGGCGGTGGAGTCGTTCGAGCAGTATTCGAAGAAGCTACCCATCTTCAAGGTGGGCCGGGACGATTCCGAGCCGCGCCTGCTGGCGACGCTGAGTTTCAAGGACGGCAAACCTGCCTGGCATTGGGCGTACTTTCATACCGACGGAGAGGAAAGCGGTGAACTGGCCCGGCTCAATCTGCGCATGGATTACCGCCCGGATGTGGCCGACGAGGCGGTCAACCTGGCCGAGGAATTGCGCCAGGCGGTGAAGCAGGGCATGGACGGTTTCCTGCCCTTGGCGGATTGGCGGCGCCGGCTGGATGCGCACCTGCAAGCGCGCAAGATGCAGTGGCGGGTAGAGGACGGCGGTACGGTTCGGCCGCTGGCCTTGGGCGATCTGTTGGGTTTGGTGAACGAGGTGCTTTACTCCAGGCCCTGGGCGCAACTGGGCTTTGCATTGCGTGAGCAGCTCCTGGCGCAAACCCTGTCGGATGCCGTGGCGCAATTGCATGGCAAGCTGATTTACGACCTGAACAAACGCCGTTACCGCTTCGGCGAACCCTTGCGCCAGTCGGCGGACGGCGAGCCGGGCGACTTCATCAGCCACTACGACCTGCGGATCGAGTTCGAGAAGGAGGCCGACAAGGCGAAATTTGAAGCGGCCTACCCCTCACCCGGCTTGCCGACGCAATTGCCCCTGACGTTTCAGGAGCCGCGCCACCTCTACGCGCCGTTGTTGAAGAACGCGGAAGACAAGGAGGTCAAACAGGGTTTCACCTTCAAGGCTTTGTCCATCAGCCCGGATGCCTTGAACCCCGGCGAGCGCAAGTTCGTGCAGGATTTGCATGTATTTCTGGGCAGCCCGGTCAATCAGGGGCGCTTGCGGAAGTTCGACTTCTACCTGATGCGGAATGTGGAAAGTCTGCGCTCGGTGGGGGTGTACCTGGATTCAGAAACCCGCGCCTACTACCCCGACTTCGTGTTGTGGGCGGTCAGCGACAAGAAAACCCATGTGTTGCTGGTGGACCCCAAGGGCCAGTCCGGGATTCAGAATTGGGAATCCTTGAAAGACCCGTACAACGCCAAGGTAGCCTTGGCGACGAGTCCTGATCTGGTGGAATTGGCGAAGCGGCTGGCTTCGATTTCCGGAAAGGCGGCGAAAGTCGATTCGTTCATCGTGTTGCGCAAGACCTCGCCGCTGGGCCGGGCCAAGGGCGCCCATTACGATCTGGCACAGGTGGAAGACATGCAGCGACGCCATGTCATGCATCTTGACTGGGCGCCGGCCGACGAGCATGGAAGACGATTTGATGAAGAGGGTGATGCGGTATCTGATCCACCCGATCAACAGTGCTATGTGGAGCGCATGTTTGCCTGTGCCGGATTGCTGTAGTTCAGGCGCTTGGGTAGGTAAGACACACCTTCAAAACGGATCGTTATCGAAAGGGAGAAAACAGCCATGAGCAAGCCAACCTTGCCAAGCGAACCCGCCAACCACATCGCCGTCTTTCAGGAAAAAACCATCCGCCGTACTTGGCACAACAATGAATGGCGGTTTGCCATCGTCGATGTGGTGGCGGTGCTGACGGATTCCGTTCAGCCCGAGGGCTACGTCAAGGATTTACGCCGTAGAGACAAGGAGTTAGCCAAAGGGTGGGGGCAAATTGCCACCCCCCTTCGCATCGAAACCGAAGGGGGTATTCAGCGGGTGAACTGCGCCAACACCGAGGGCCTGTTCCGCATCATCCAGTCCATCCCCTCACCCCGTGCCGAGCCGTTCAAGCGCTGGCTGGCCCAGGTGGGGTATGAGCGGGTGAAGGAGATCGAAAACCCGGAACTGGCCAGCGCCCGCGCCCGCGAGTTGTACCAGGCCAAGGGCTACCCGAAGGACTGGATCGAGAAGCGGCTGCGTTCCATCGCCGTGCGTGGCGAACTGACCGACGAATGGAAGGCGCGCGGAGTGGCGGAGGGCAAGGAATACGCCATCCTCACCGCCGAGATCGCCCGCGCCACCTTCGGCATCACGCCCGGCGAGCACCGCCAGTTGAAGGGGCTGGACAAGATGAAGACCGGCAACAACCTGCGCGACCACATGACCGATCTGGAACTGATCTTCACCATGCTCGGCGAAGCAGGCACCACGGAGATCGCTCGCCGCAAGGATGCCCAGGGCTTCGACGATAATCGGGACGCCGCCAAGCAGGGTGGCACGGTGGCCGGCAATGCCCGAAAGGAACTGGAGGCGAAGAGCGGCAAGCCGGTGGTGAGCCGGGCCAATTACCTGGCGCTCAAGTCGGAAAACCCTGAAGCCTCCATTGAGGCGGAAAAACCTGTTCCTGCGATCAAGTCGCCCGCCAGGGCATCCAGGGCGAGCAAGAAAAAGTGACTGGTCCAGTCACGCATGCATTCCGCCGCTATATCGGCATCGACTACTCCGGTGCGCAAACGCCGACTTCCAGCCTGAAAGGTTTACGCGTCTATCTGGCCCAAGGCGAGGCCCCCGCCGAGGAGGTGCCGCCCCCGCCCAGCCCGCGAAAATACTGGACCCGGCGCGGCATCGCGGAATGGCTGGCAGAGCGTCTGGCCGAGGACGTGCCGACGCTGGTGGGCATCGACCACGGTTTTTCCTTTCCGCTGCGTTATTTCGATGTGCATCACCTGCCGCATGACTGGTCCGAGTTTCTCGATGACTTCCAGCGGCATTGGCCCACTGACGACGACATCTACGTCGATTTCGTCCGCGACGGAATACACGGCAACGGTGCTGCGCGCATGGGCAATTCCCGTTGGCGGCGTTTGTGCGAGGAGCGTTGCCGCGCGAAGTCGGTGTTCCAGTTCGATATGCAGGGCTCGGTGGCGAAATCCACCCATGCCGGCATTCCCTGGCTGCGCACCCTGCGCCGGCAACTCGGTGAACGCGTGCATTTCTGGCCCTTCGACGGCTGGGATATTCCGGCGGGTCGCTCGGCCGTGGTGGAGGTTTACCCGGCGCTTTGGAAACATGCCTATGCGCCGGAGGGGCGCACTCCCGACCAACA
>JAUXXW010000132.1 GCA_030684775.1 Pseudomonadota bacterium | reverse complement strand
CAGGTGGGCCAGATCAAGGTACTGGTCGGCGAACTGGGTTCAGCCGACAAACCCGGCTCGCCCCGGCAACAGGTCGCGCGCCTCGGCTTGCTGGTCTCGGATCTGAATGACGCCACAAAACAGGTTCTCGGCATCCACGGCGGCGTAATGGTCGAGGAAGTCGCCCCCGGCCCCGCCGCCGGCGCGGGCATACAAGCGGGCGACATCCTGCTGAAATTCGGCCATCAGCCGCTGGAAAACGCCACCCAACTGCTCGAACTCGCCGCCGGCCTGGGCAACGGGCTGACCCTCCCGATCCTGGTCAAACGCCAGGAGAACCTCAGCTTCGTGCCGCTCACGCTTCCCGCCAGTCGTCCATCACCATGAATCGAATGGGTGGTTCGTAGGGAGTGGCTCGCTTGTGTCCTCGCGTATCGACAGGGCTGAAGGTCTACATGGCGCGTATTGGCCGAACCAGAAATCAGCGCCCAAAAAAAAGCCCGGTCTGGCGACCGGGCTAAATCCACCTTAGGAGGAGGATGGAGGAGACGACGCAGACAACGTCCAGGGAGGTGAGCGTTAGCGCCTGCGTCATAAGCATCTTCTAATATTCCTGAGGGCTGGGCAATCTGCTTGGAACACCCTGGATAAATTAGCCGAGCCCGAGTCGTCCGGTTGCAACACTGCACTGCAACATAACAGTCGCGCTACCGCTCAGCGCGCGCTGACCGGCACGAACTCGCGGCGTTGCGGCCCAGTGTAGAGCTGGCGCGGGCGGGCGATCTTGTGGCCGGGACTGACGATCATTTCGTTCCACTGCGCGATCCAGCCGGCGGTGCGCGCCAGGGCGAAGATGGCGGTGAACATGGAGGTGGGGATGCCCAGGGCGCGCAGGACGATGCCGGAGTAGAAATCGACATTGGGATAGAGCTTTTTCTCGATGAAGTACTCATCTTCCAGGGCGATCTGTTCCATTTTCAGCGCCATCTTGAACAGCGGGTCGTTGTGCAGGCCGAGTTCGTCGAGCACTTCGTAACAGGTCTGACGCATGATCGCGGCGCGTGGGTCCATGTTCTTGTAGACGCGGTGACCGAAACCCATGAGACGGTAACTGGAGCTCCGATCCTTGGCGCGATCGACGAACTCGCCGATGCGCGAGATGTCGCCGATTTCCGCCAGCATCGCCAGCACCGATTCGTTGGCGCCGCCATGCAGCGGCCCCCACAGGCAGGCGGTTCCCGCCGCGATACAGGCAAACGGGTTGGCGTAACTGGAGCCGGCCATGCGCACGGTGGAGGTGGAAGCGTTCTGCTCGTGGTCGGCATGCAGGATGAAAATGCGATCCAGCGCGCGCGCCAGCACCGGGTTGGGCGTATAGGTCTCGCAGGGGTTGGCATGCAGCATGTGCAGGAAGTTTTCCGCATAGCTCATGTGGTTCTGCGGATAGATGAACGGCTCGCCCTTGTTGTACTTGTAGGACCAGGCCGCCACCGTCGGCACCTTGGCGAGCAGGCGGAACATGGAGATTTCGCGCTGCTGCGGGTCGTCCACGTCGGCACTTTCCGGGTAGAACGCCGCCATCGCGCCGATGATCGAGACCATCACCGCCATCGGGTGCGCGTCGCGGCGGAAGCCCTTGAACAGCGACAGCATCTGGTCATGCAGCATGGAATGGTGGCTGACCAGATTATCGAAATCCTGTTTCTGCTCGCTATTGGGCAACTCTCCATGCCATAGCAGATAAGCGGTTTCCAGGAAATCCGATTGCTCCGCGAGCTGTTCGATGGGGTATCCCCGGTGATAGAGCAAGCCCTCGTCACCGTCGATATAAGTGATGTTGGAGGAACAACTGGCGGTGGATAAAAAACCGGGGTCGTAGGTGAAATAGCCCTGGCCGCCCAGCGCGCGGGTGTCGATGACATCGGGGCCGAGGCTACCCTGCATGGTCGGGAGTTCGATGGACTGGCCATCAATCTGGAGGGTGGCGTTGGGCGTGGTCATGGTCTTTGATACCTGGTTGTTTTGATGGCATCCACCACGGCCTGGAATTCGCCGGGTGGTTCAAGCGCTCCCGTAAGCCAGTCGAACAGCACCATGTCGTCCTGGTCCAGCAGCCGGGCAAACGCGGCTTGCAATTCCGGAGGAAGGTCGCCGTAGCGCGTATCGAGAAACAGCGCGAGCCACGCATCCAGTTCCAACATACCACGCCGGCACAGCCAGCGCAGACGGCTGGTTGAAACTGCGAGGGAGTCAGTCACAGCGCCCGTTTTACGAGGAGGGCCTTGATTTTGCCGACAGCCTGGGTGGGGTTCAAGCCTTTCGGGCAGACTTCGACGCAGTTCATGATGCCGTGGCAACGGAACAGACGGTACGGGTCTTCGAGAAAGTCCAGGCGCTCATTGGTGGCCTGGTCGCGGCTGTCGGCGATGAAACGGTAGCCCTGCAACAAGGCGGCGGGGCCGAGGAATTTGTCCGGATTCCACCAGAACGACGGGCAGGAGGTGGTGCAGCAGCCGCACAGAATGCACTCCCAGAGGCCGTCCAGTTCGGCGCGGTCCTCGGGGCTTTGCAAGCGTTCGTTTTCCGGTTCCGGATCGAGGTTGATGAGGTAGGGCTTCACCGCGCGGTAATGCTGATAGAACTGCTCCATATCGACGATGAGGTCGCGGATCACGCCCAGGCGCGGCAGCGGGCGGATTTCGATGGGCTGCTTCAGGCCCTCCAGCGGCGTGATACAGGCCAGCACATTGGTGCCGTTGACGTTGACGCCATCGGAACCACACACCCCTTCGCGGCAGGAGCGACGGAAGGACAGACTTTCGTCGAGCGTGTCCTTGATCGCGATGAGCGCGTCCAGCACCTTCTTGCCTTGCCGGGGTTGCGTTGACTCGAAGTCGAGTTCGTAGTCCCGCATCGTGGGCTTGTTGCCGGACTCGGGGTCGTAGCGATAGATACGGAACTTCATGGCAGGACTCGTTTTGCACCGGGTAGGAAGCTCCCCCCTTTACCAAAGGGGGGTTGGGGGGGATTTGTCACCGCCACATAAACCACACAAAGGCGGAATCCCCCCTGCCCCCCTTTAATAAAGGGGGGTGACAACCAATGGTTTTCATCGCGCGGCATCAGTACGTCCTCTCTTTCGGCTGGAAGGTCTCGACCGTCAGCGGCTTCAGCTTGACCGGCTTGTAGTCGAGTTGGTCGCGCATTTGGGTGAAATCCCTGAAATACAGGGTGTGGCGCAGCCACTGGTCATCGTCTCGCTTGGGATGATCTTCGCGACTGTGGGCACCACGGCTTTCCGTGCGCGCCAGGGCGGAGACCAGGGTGGCGCGGGCGATCAACATCAGGTTTTCCAGTTCCAGCGCTTCCAGGCGGGCGGTGTTGAACATCTTGCTATGGTCGCTGAGCACCGCGTCGGGCAGGCGCGCTTGCACTTGATCCAACTTGGCGATGCCTTCCTTGAGCAAGGTTTCCGTGCGGTAAACGCCGCAGTGATCCTGCATCACCCGCTGCATGGCATCACGCAGGCCGGCGACGGTTTCCGTTCCGGCCTTCTTGCCCCAGCGCGCCAGCCGGGCCAGGGATTTCTCCACCTCGGCCTGCGGCAGCGGGCGTGGAATCGGGTTCTCGCGCAGGTAGTCGATCATGTGGATACCGGCTGCGCGGCCGAACACCACCAGGTCGAGCAGCGAGTTGCCGCCGAGTCGGTTGGCGCCATGCACCGAAACACAGGCGCACTCGCCCACGGCGTAGAGGCCGGGAACCGCTTCCTCGGGGCCGGTGCGTACCGGCGCCACCACCTGACCGTGCATGTTGCTGGGAATGCCACCCATCATGTAGTGCGCGGTCGGGGTGACCGGAATCGGGCCGGTGATCGGGTCGGCGCCGGCGAACTGCATGGACAGCTCGCGGATGCCGGGCAACCGCGCCTTGATCTTCTCGGCACCGAGGTGTTCGATCTTCAGATGCACGTAATCGCCATGCGGGCCGCAACCACGCCCGGCGCGCAGTTCCTGGGCGATGGCGCGCGCTACCACGTCGCGCGAGGCGAGGTCTTTGGCGTTGGGCGCGTAGCGCGCCATGAACTTCTCGCCATCCTTGTTTTCCAGGTAGCCGCCCTCGCCGCGCACACCCTCGGAAATCAGGCTGCCCACTTCCGGAATGCCGGTCGGGTGGAACTGCCAGAACTCCATGTCTTCCAGCGGCAGGCCGGCGCGCAAAACCATGCCGAGGCCGTCGCCGGTGTTGATGTGGGCGTTGGTGGAGTGGCGGAAGACACGACAAGCGCCGCCGGTGGCGAGCAACGTGGCGCGTGCCTCGAACAGCCAGGGCTCGCCGGTCTCGATTTCCAGGGCGGTGACGCCGAGCACGCTGCCCGCCTCGTCACGGATCAGGTCGAGCGCGAAGAATTCATCGAAGAACTGGGTGCGGGCGGCAATGTTGCGTTGGTACAAAGTGTGCAGCAGGGCGTGGCCGGTGCGGTCGGCCGCCGCGCAAGTGCGAATCGCCTGCTCGCCGCCGTAGTTCTGCGACTGGCCGCCGAACGGGCGCTGGTAGATCTTGCCGGCGTTTTTGCCACCCTCCAGGCGCGAAAATGGCAGGCCCATGTGCTCCAGTTCGTACACGGCGGTGGCCGCATTGCGGCACATGTACTCGATGGCATCCTGGTCGCCCAGGTAATCCGAGCCCTTCACCGTGTCGTACATATGCCAGTGCCAGTTGTCGTCCGACACGTTGGCCAGCGCCGCAGTGATGCCACCCTGGGCGGACACGGTATGCGAGCGGGTGGGAAACACCTTGGAGATCAGCGCCACCTTGAGATTGGCCTCGGCCAGTTGCAGCGCCGCGCGCAAGCCGGCGCCGCCGCCGCCGATGATGACGGCATCGAAGGTTCGCTTGGGGGGCCTCATTGTTGTCATCTCACGCTCCAGAGGATGTCCACCGCCCACACCAGGCAAGCCAGGTAGAGCACGGCGACAGCGAAATACAGGGACAGGCGCAACATCGTGCAGCGCGCGCAGTGCAGATAGTCGATGAAGATTTCGCGCAGGCCGATCCAGGCATGCAGCAACAGCGCGACGACGAACAACAGTGCCGCCACCTTGATGCCCAAGGGCAGAAACAGCGCGCGCCAGCCGGTGTAATCCAGGCTCGGCGCGGTGAGCACGCAGAACAGGAATACGGGCAGAAACAAGGCCATGTAGACCGCGCTGGCGCGCTGTGCCAACCACATATCGAGACCGCGACGGGCGCCGCCGACCATTCTCATAGCAGCCTCCACAACGCGATCAGCGCGGTAACGCCTGCGGCCACCAGCAAGCTGAGCCAGGCCGTCCGGCGGGCGACTTCCTTGTCTTCACCCCAGCCCAGATCGAAACCGAGATGGCGCAGCCCGGCCAGAAAGTGGTGCAGCAGGGCCCAGATCAGGCCCATGGAAATGACCCAGCCAAAGAATCCGCCGAACCAGTCCGCCACTCGCTGGAAATCTTCCGGCGAGCGCAACGACAACATCAGGGTGTAGAGCAGACAGGGAAGCGCCAGCGAGAGGGCGGCGCCACTGGCGCGGTGCAAGATGGAAACCATGCCGCCGATAGGCAGGCGGATGGCCGCGAGATCAAGAAAATAAGGGCGCTCTGGCTTCATTCTCCGTCCTCTCGGGCTGCTGCAGCCCGGTTTCGTGTCGGAGCATTTAACGCTTATTGCACCGCACAATCAACCTTCACGACCCGCCTGTGGTCCGGGGAGAATGTGACCGAACCTGTGCGCTAAACCCTGATCTGGATCGGTGAGCCGACCCGGTCCCAGGCCAGTTTGATCGGTGCTTGAACCGGGGTGGGCACGACGACGGATGGCTCACTCGCGGCCTGAGCCGGGTGCGCGCTTACCAGAGCGAGCAGCGCGAGCAGGCCAAGCTGATTGCGATAACGGAGGATGCTGATTTTCACGTTGGTTCCCCTATCCCTGGTCGCCATCAATTCAGCGTGGCCGAGGTGGCCAGTACCGGGTCGGCTACCAACTCGCGCGCGGCCTGATAGGCGGCTTCCGCGCAAATTCGGCGGCGCACGCACGTTTCACCCAGTTGGGTCTGGAGTTCGCCAACCAAGCCGAATCGGTCTTGCAAATCCAAAGGCGCGCGGCACGCGACTTCGAGCGCATTCCAGAGATAAGCCGGCTGTTGATCGCGCTGGAACAGACGCCGACAGGCTTGCATCAATTGACGCCCTTTATCGCGCCGTGCCTCTCCCTCGAGCAGCGCCAGCAGATCCTCGAATTGGCTGCCGAGAATTTCGTTCTCGACGGCCGCGACCAGGCTGTCGTTGCCATCGTTTCCGCTCCCCAGCGCCTGCAACGCGGCCTCTTCGTAGGCGCGCGCTTTGGATGAAGTGGGGTCGGCGATGCTGTAGGACAGGCCGGCCCAGTGCAGCAATCGGGCGCGACCGGAGTCACGCGCATCCATGCAGGTCACCAGATAGTCGGCCAGCCCTTGCGCGCTGCTGTCCCGATTCGCCGACATCAGTTCATGCAGGGCGCGGATGTAGGGCGGACAAGGCTCCAGCAAGGTGACGTGGGACTTGATCCAGAGCTCGCGCTCGATATCGCGCAGGCGGTCCTGGTTGTGCTCGGCAATCCGTTTGGCGCTGGTCGGGTTTTCCCAATTTTGCACCGTGGTCACGGAAACGCTGACCAGCGCGGCCAACCGCTCTTGCGACAGCCGGTAACGCCGTCGCAGGCCGCTCACCCAGTCCGCTTCGAACTCACGCTGGCTGCTGTAGCGCCGCGCCGGCCGCAACTGGTGCTCATTCCACTTCTGCTGCAAAAACGACATGCGGCCTCCTTGCTGGCGGCTTCGGGTGTGTTTGCAAGATAGTGGCCTTGTTCCACGCGCAACACCAACCGGGTTGGGGCGGCCTGTCAACCACCAGGTAACTGTATCAACGCGGTTTGTTGGGCACGCTACGCTTTGCCCAACCTACGAACTACTTGCGTTCCAGGTGATAACGCGTGGCCGCCTTGGCCAGCACATGCGCCTCTTCGTTGCTCAACTGAGGATAGGCATCGCTGATCGTGCGCACCATCCAGAAATCCGTGCGGCTGCCGTTAAGCCCACCACCTTCCTTGAAAAACGGTTCCACACGGCGCACGACATCATCGAACAAGGCGCGCAAGTTGGCGTGTTTGCGCCGCTCGGGCCGTTCCACCCCGTTCTCGTCCATAGGCTGTTCCACAGTTGTCTCTCCTTTTCTCTGGAGTTCCGATTAGCGGCCTGCCCGGCCCCATCTTTAGCCTTACTGCGACTTTATTGACGAAAATCATGCCACTAATGCCAATTCCATCCAGCATCCAGCCCATGCCCCACAACAGCGATTGCCCCTGTGGCTCCGGCCGCCTCCATGCGGAATGCTGCGGCCCCTACCTGGCCGCTACGGCCCTGCCACCTGACGCCGAGGCGTTGATGCGTTCGCGTTACAGCGCCTATGTGCTGTGTGACGAGGCCTATCTGCTGGCGACCTGGCATCCGGACACCCGTCCCGCCAGCCTGGGCCTCGACCAGGAGCCCGCCACGAAATGGTTGGGGCTGGCCGTCAAACGGCACGAAGACGCGGGTAATGGGCGGGCGATGGTGGAATTCGTGGCGCGTTACAAGATCGGCGGTCGCGCCCATCGTCTGCATGAAACCAGCCGTTTCCTGCTTGAGCATGGCCGCTGGTGGTATCTGGATGGAAAGTCTCCGTAATTGCGTCAAACTTGAGCCCGAATTCACCCGAGATCAGCCATGCCTAAAAACTCGCCGGACAAATCGCTGTTCACCCGCAACACCCTGGCCGCGATCCGTGAGCTGGACATTGCAATCGCCAACCACATCAACTGGCTGCGGCAACTGCATGCCGCGTTGATTACCGACACCCCCTGCCCTGCCAACGACCTGCGCGTGGACGCCCATCATCGTTGCGAGTTCGGCGTCTGGTATTACGGCGATGGCATGGCGCAACATGTTGGTGAGGCCGGCTTCGCGGAGATCGAGAAAACCCACCACGACATGCACGACGCCGCCCGACTGCTGCTGACCCACCGGGTTTCCGGCGCCCCCATCAATATCGTGGAATACGAACACTTCATGGACCTGGCCATCCAGTTCAAGCAGGACGTGCGGGTCTATCAATACGCCCTGATCAACCAGGTATGCACCGTGGATCATCTCACCGGCGCCTGGAACCGCCACGCCATGGCCATGAAACTCGCCGAGGAAAGCGAGCGCACCCAGCGTTCAGGCCTGACTTGCGCCCTGTGCATGATGGACATCGACCATTTCAAGCGGGTCAATGACGCGTATGGACACAAGATCGGCGACGAGGTGTTGCAGGCCTTCACCTCCATCGTCAGCACCGAGCTGCGCAGGTACGACACCCTGTTCCGCTATGGCGGCGAGGAATTTCTCATGCTGCTGCCCAACACCAACCTGGACAACGCGGCCCTCTTGCTCAACCGAATCCGTGAGACCCTGGCCGCCAGCCCCATCACCTGCGGCAACGGCACGGTGATCCATTTGACCGCGTCCTTCGGTGTCGCCCAAATGGCCGGCCACGAAGCCATCGAGGATGCCCTGGAACACGCCGACCACGCCCTGCTCGCCGCCAAGGCCAACGGCCGCAACAAGGTGTGCGCCTGGGAAGTGCCGATCACCTGAGAGCGGATGAACACTCAAGTCGTTCGCCGGGCCGCCCCAAGAACGACTTGGCCCCCTCGGGGGGCGGCTCGGGCACTTTTGCCGAGCCGGGGGCACAGTTCCCCGACGCGCCCCGCTAGAATGCGCGCCATGAAAATCACCATCGCCCAGATCAATGCCACCGTCGGTGACCTCGACGGCAATGCCGCCCGGATTCTCGACCTGGCCAACCAGGCCGCCGCGGCCGGCGCCACCCTGATGCTCACGCCGGAACTGGCCCTGTGCGGCTACCCACCCGAAGACCTGGCGCTACGCGCGGATTTCTACAGTGAAAACGCCCGTGTCCTGCTCGACCTGGCGCCCCGCCTGCCGGCCGGGCTGGCGGTCGTGGTAGGGCACCCGCTGGCGGAAGGCGCGGAGCGCTACAACGCGGCTTCGGTTCTGTGCGACGGCCATATCAATGCCACCTATCGCAAGCAGAAGCTCCCCAACCACACGGTCTTCGACGAACTGCGCACCTTCACCCCGGGCGAGCAGGCCATGGTGTTCGAACACGATGGCGTGCGTTTCGCCATCAACATCTGCGCCGACATCTGGGAACCCGGCCCGGCCGCGCAGGCACAAGAAGCCGGCGCGGAAGTCCTGCTGGTGCTCAACGCCTCGCCGTTCCATATGGACAAGCAACTGGAGCGCCACCAGATCGCGCGCCGGCGTGTCGGCGAATGCGGCCTGCCGCTGGTCTACGCCAATCTGGTCGGCGGCCAGGACGAACTGGTATTCGACGGCGCTTCTTTCGCCCTGGACGGCAACGGCACCCTGACCGCGCAGTTCCCCGCCTTCGAGGAAGGATTGTTCTGGCTGGAACTGGATGCGGGCACACCTCGGGGCGAGGTACTGGCGCTCCCCTCCAGCGAGGCCATGATCTATCAGGCTCTGGTGCTCGGCGTGCGCGACTATGTGGCGAAGAACGGCTTCCCCGGCGTGCTGCTGGGCCTCTCCGGTGGCATCGACTCCGCCCTCACCCTGGTGGTGGCGGTGGACGCCATCGGCGCGGACAAGGTACAGGCGGTGATGATGCCGTCCGAATTCACCGCCAACATCAGCCTGGAGGACGCCGAAGCCCTGGCCATAAACCTCAAGGTGCGCTATGACGTGCAGCCGATCAAGCGCATGTTCGACATCTTCATGGAAGAACTGTCCGACGAATTCGAGAACCTGCCATTCGACCAGACCGAGGAAAACATCCAGGCGCGCATCCGTGGCGTCCTGCTCATGGCCCTGTCCAACAAATTCGGGCAACTGGTGCTCACCACTGGCAACAAGAGCGAGATGGCCAGCGGCTACGCCACCCTCTATGGCGACATGGCGGGCGGCATCGCGGTGCTCAAGGACGTGCCCAAGACCCTGGTGTGGCGGCTTTCGCGTTACCGCAACAGCATCAGCCCGGTCATTCCGGAACGCATCATCACCCGCCCACCCAGCGCCGAATTGCGCGCCAACCAGTGCGACCAGGACAGCCTGCCGCCCTACGAAGTGCTCGACGCCATCATGGAACGCTACGTCGAGCGCGACATGGCTCCACGCGACATCATCGCCGACGGCTATTCGGAAGCCGTCGTGCGCCAGGTGGTGGGTCTGATCGACCGCAGCGAATACAAGCGCCGCCAATCTCCACCCGGCATCCGCATCACCGCGCGTGGCTTCGGCCGCGATCGGCGTTATCCCATCACCAACAAGTACCGTGCGCCCTATTAGCCCTTGTAGCGCCGGCATCCCTGCCGGCGTCTTTGCAAAGACGCCGGCTGGAAGCTGGCGCTACAACAGCCTGACCAACGATTCCGTTCGATCCCCCAGGAGACCCCCATGAAAAAAATCGAAGCCATCGTCAAACCCTTCAAGCTGGATGAAGTGCGCGAAGCCCTCTCGGCACTGGGTGTATCCGGTGTAACCGTGACCGAGGTGAAAGGCTTCGGCCGCCAGAAAGGCCACACCGAGCTGTATCGCGGCGCCGAATACGTGGTGGATTTCCTGCCCAAGGTGAAGATGGAGCTGGTGGTGGCCGACAGCCTGGTCGATACCGCCATCGAAGCCATCGTCAAAGCGGCTCGCACCGGCAAGATCGGCGACGGCAAGATCTTCGTCAGCAATGTCGATCAGGTCATCCGCATCCGCACCGGCGAGACCGGCGAAACCGCCGTGTAGCGCGGCAATGGCCGACCTCCCAGGTCGACCAATCAATAATCGGAATTGATATTCCTCATACAAGGACGCGCCATTAGGCCTCCTAATCCACCTCGGACCACGCACAGCCACCACAGGCCAGGCGTGGCACCGAGGAGATAGCGATGCGGGAAGCGCAGGCGTTTTACCAACGCTCCATTAGTGATCCTGATGGATTCTGGGGCGAACAGGCCCAATTGATCGACTGGCACGTGCCCTATGCGCGCGTGCTGGCGCAACCCAATCCGCCCTTTCGCCAGTGGTTCGTCGGCGGCGAAACCAATCTCTGCCATAACGCGGTGGACCGCCACCTGGCCACCCGCGCCGAGCAACCGGCGCTGATCTATCTCTCCAGCGAAACCGGCGAGGAGCGCTACTACAGCTACGCCGAACTGCATCGCGAGGTGAACCGCTGTGCCGCCGTGCTGCAAAGTCTCGGCGTCAAGAAGGGCGAGCGGGTAGTGATCTACATGCCGATGATCGCCGAGGCGGTGTTCTCCATGCTCGCCTGCGCCCGCCTGGGCGCCGTGCATTCCGTGGTATTCGGCGGCTTCGCGGCGCCCAACCTGGCCTTGCGCATCGACGACGCCAAGCCCTGTTTGCTGATCTGTAGCGACGCCGGCATGCGCGGCGGCAAGACGGTGCCCTACAAGCATCTGGTCGATACCGCCATCGCCGCAGCGAAATTTCCGCCGGCGAAAGTGCTGATCGTCGACCGTGGCCTCGACCCGGACATGAAATGGCTGGAAGGCCGTGATGTCGATTACTGGGATGCGCGCGAGGAATTCCGCGACGCCCAGGTGCCCATCACCTGGCTGGAATCCAACGAGCCCAGCTACATCCTCTACACCAGCGGCACCACCGGCAAACCCAAGGGGGTGCAGCGCGATGTCGGCGGCTATGCCGTGGCGCTGGCCGCGTCGATGAAATACATCTACGACGCCGGGGATGGCAAAGGCGCGGGCGAAACCATGTTCACCACCTCGGACATCGGCTGGGTGGTCGGCCACAGCTACATCGTCTATGGCCCGCTGATCCACGGCATGACCACCATCGTCTACGAAGGCCTGCCGATCCGGCCCGACGCCGGCATCTGGTGGAAGATCGTCGAGGAGCACAAGGTCAGCACCATGTTCTCCTCGCCAACCGCCATTCGCGTACTGAAGAAGCAGGACCCGGCCTGGCTGAAGAAATACGACCTCTCCAGCCTCAAGTACCTGTTCCTCGCCGGTGAACCGCTCGACGAACCCACCTCGCGCTGGATTTCCGACAGCCTCGGCGTGCCGGTGTTGGACCATTACTGGCAGACCGAAACCGGCTGGGCGATGCTGACCTACCTGCCTGGTATAGAACTAGCGGCCAACCGCTTCGGCTCACCCGGCTTCCCCTCTTACGGCTTCAACATTCGTATCGTGAACGACATGACCGGCGCCGAATGCGGCCCCAACGAGAAGGGTGTTCTCACCGTGGTGCCGCCATTGCCGCCCGGCTGCCTGACCACCGTCTGGGGCGATGACAGCCGCTATGTAAACAGCTACTTCGGCCAGTTCGAGCATGAATTGCTCTACACCTCATCTGACTGGGCGGTGCGCGACGACGACGGCTATTACTTCATCCTCGGCCGCACCGACGACGTCATCAACACCGCCGGCCACCGCCTCGGCACCCGCGAAATCGAGGAAGCCCTGCAAGCGCATCCGGCCCTCGCCGAAGTCGCGGTGGTGGGCGTGCATGACGAGGTGAAAGGCCAGGTGCCGATAGGCTTCTGCACGGTGAAAGACGCGGCGCTGATCGCCACCCCGGAAGCGCGCGCGGCGCTGGAAAAATCCTGCATCGCCAAGGTGGCGGAACTACTCGGCGCCGTCGCGAAACCGTACAAGCTGCACTTCGTCGCCTCCCTACCGAAAACCCGCTCCGGCAAGCTACTGCGCCGCTCCATTCAAGCCCTGGCGGAAGGCCGCGAAACCGGCGACCTCTCCACCCTCGACGACCCCAACGCTTTGGAGGAAATCCGCAAGGCGGTGGGGCGATGAGGGTGCCGCATTTCTTCCCCCTTTCCCAAAGGGGGACCGAGGGGGATTTAGCGACGGCCCCACGCGCACAACCCCCGGAGAAATCCCCCCTAGCCCCCCTTTGGGAAAGGGGGGAACGGTATCAGCGCACGCTTTTCTTCCCCCTTTCCCAACGGGGGACCGAGGTACCGAAGGGTAGGGGCTTCAACAGGGATTTAGCGACGGTGACACTAGCCCAACCCTTGAAGAAATCCCCCCTAGCCCCCCTTTGATAAAGGGGGGGACAGTGCAAGACCGACGAGGATCACACATGACCACACCCACTTCAGCCGGCGCCCAATTCCGCGCCGCCGTCGCCGCCGAACAACCCTTGCAGGTGGTCGGCGCCATTAATGCCTACTCGGCGCTGCTGGCCGAACATTCCGGCTTCAAGGCGCTGTACCTCTCCGGCGGCGGCGTCGCGGCCAGTTCCTGCGGCATCCCCGACCTCGGCATCACCACCCTGGAGGATGTCCTGGTGGATGCGCGCCGCATCACCGACGTCACCCCCCTGCCCTTGCTGGTGGACATCGACACCGGCTGGGGCGGCGCCTTCAACATCGCCCGCGCGGTGCGCGCGCTGACCCGCGCCGGCGTCGCGGCGGTGCATATCGAAGATCAGGTGATGCAGAAGCGCTGCGGCCACCGTCCCGGCAAGGCCATCGTCACCCAATCGGAAATGGTGGACCGGGTGAAAGCGGCGGTGGATGCCAGGCTCGATTCCGAGTTCGTGGTCATGGCCCGCACCGACGCGCTGCAAGCCGAGGGCCTGCAAGCCGCCATCGACCGCGCCGGCGCCTGCGTCGAAGCAGGCGCCGACATGATCTTCCCGGAAGCCATGACCGAACTGGCGCAGTACACCGCGTTTTCCAAGGTGGTGAAGGTGCCCATTCTCGCCAACATCACCGAATTCGGCGCCACGCCCTTGTTCACGGTGGAGGAGTTGCGCGGCGTCGGTGTCGGCCTGGTGCTCTACCCGCTCTCCGCCTTCCGCGCCATGAGTCAGGCGGCCTTGAAGGTTTACGGCGCCATCCGTGAGGAAGGCACCCAAAAGAACGTGATCAACGCCATGCAAACCCGCATGGATCTTTATGAGCACTTGGGCTACCACGGCTTTGAACAGAAGCTCGACGCGCTGTTTGCGGGCGAACAATCGTAGGTTGGGCAAAGCGCAGCGTGCCCAACATGACACGCAAACGTTGGGCACGCCTTCGGCTTTGCCCAACCTACGGCGATACACATAAGGAGACAACATGAGCGAGACACCCACCACCGCCCCCGGCATCAAGCCGAAGAAATCCGTCGCCCTGTCCGGCGTCGTCGCCGGCAACTCGGCCCTGTGCACGGTCGGCCGCACCGGCAACGACCTGCACTATTGCGGTTACGACATCCTCGACATCGCCGATGTCTGCGAATTCGAGGAAGTCGCCCACCTGCTGATTCACGGCCATTTTCCCAACCGCGCCGAACTGGCGGCCTACAAGACCAAGCTGAAAGCCCTGCGTGGCCTGCCGGCGGTGCTGAAGACGGTGCTGGAGCAACTACCCGCCGCCGCGCACCCGATGGATGTGATGCGCACCGCCGTTTCCACCCTGGGCTGCCTTCTGCCCGAGGAAGAAAAACAGCCGATCCTGGGCGCCCGCAACATCGCCAACCGCCTCATCGCCGGGCTGGGTTCCGCCCTGCTCTACTGGTACCACTACAGCCACAACGGCCGCCGCATCGAGACGGAGGGTGGCAACAGCAGCGACGACGACTCCATCGGCGGCCATTTCCTGCATCTGCTGCATGGCGAGGCTCCGCCGGAAATCTGGGTGCGCGCCATGCACACCTCGCTGATCCTCTACGCCGAGCACGAATTCAATGCCTCCACCTTCACCGGCCGCGTCATCGCCGGCACCGGCTCCGACATGTATTCCGCCATCACCGGCGCCATCGGGGCATTGAGAGGCCCCAAGCACGGCGGCGCCAACGAAGCTGCATTCTGCATCCAGTCGCGCTACGACACGCCGGATGAGGCGGAAGCCGACATTCGCGCTCGCGTGGCGAACAAGGAAGTCATCATCGGCTTCGGCCACCCGGTCTACACGGTGTCCGACCCGCGCAACGTGGTCATCAAGGCGGTGGCAAAACGACTCGCCGACCACAACGGCAACCGCAAGCTCTACGACGTCGCCGACCGCCTGGAAGCGGTGATGAAGGAAATCAAGAACATGTTCCCCAACCTGGACTGGTTCAGCGCCGTGTCCTACGCCCAGATGGGCGTGCCCACCGCCATGTTCACGCCGCTGTTCATCATCTCGCGCACCACCGGCTGGGCCGCGCACGTGATCGAACAACGCATAGACGGCAAGATCATCCGCCCTTCGGCCAATTACACCGGGCCGGAAGATTTGAAATTCGTGCCCATCGATCAACGGCCCTGACCAATCGTAGGTCGGGTTAGGCGCGGGGTTTGCGCCGTAACCCGACGCAACATACCCAAACGTCGGGTTACGCGATGAAGCTGCTAACCCGACCTACTAATAGGAAACCATTCATGTCCGCCCACGACATCCGCTCCGCCGCACGCCCGCCCTTCGATACCGTCCTGCAAGCCATGACCGATTACGTCATGGACTACGACGCCAGCCAGTCCACCCTGGCGATGGATACCGCCCGTTATTGCCTGATGGACTCGCTCGCCTGCGCCCTGCTGGCGCTGGATTACCCGGAATGCACCAAGCTGCTCGGCCCCATCGTGCCCGGCGCCTCGCTGCCCGGCGGCACCCGCGTGCCCGGTACCTCGCATGAACTCGACCCGGTGAAAGCGGCCTGGGACATCGGCTGCCTGGTGCGCTTCCTCGATTTCAACGACACCTGGCTGGCCGCCGAATGGGGCCACCCCTCCGACAACCTCGGCGCGATCCTCGGCATCGCCGACTGGCTCTCGCGTAAGCGGGTGGCGGAAGGCCAGGCGCCGCTGACCATGAAGGACGTGCTCGCGGCGATGATCCAGGCGCATGAAGTGCAAGGCGTCACCGCGCTGGAAAACGCCTTCAACCGCGTCGGCCTCGACCACGTCATGCTGGTGCGCATCGCCTCCACCGCCGTCGCGGCGCGCATGCTCGGCGGCAGCCGCGAGGAAGTGCTGAACGCCCTCTCGCACGCCTGGATCGACGGCTGTTCGCTGCGCACCTACCGGCACGCCCCCAACACCGGCTCGCGCAAGTCCTGGGCGGCGGGCGACGCCAGCTCGCGCGGCGTGCATCTGGCGCTGATCGCGCTCACCGGCGAGATGGGCTATCCCTCGGCGCTCACCGCCAAGACCTGGGGCTTCCAGGACGCGCTGTTCCGCGGCAATGAACTCAAATTCAGCCAGGGCTTCGGGTCATATGTCATGGAAAGCATCCTGTTCAAGATCAGCTTCCCGGCCGAATTCCACGCCCAGACCGCCGTCGAATGCGCGATGCAACTGCATCCTGTCGTGAAAGATCGTCTCGCGGAAATCGAGCGCATCGAGATCGAAACCCAGGAAGCCGGCTGCCGCATCATCGACAAGACCGGCCCCATGAACAACTACGCCGATCGCGACCACTGCATCCAGTACATGGTCGCCGTGCCGCTGATCAAAGGTGGCCTGACCGCCGCCGACTACACCGACGCCAGCGCCGCCGACCCACGCATCGACCAGTTGCGCGCCCTCACCACGGTCAAGGAAAACCCGCGCTTCACCCGCGAATACCTGGAAGCCGACAAACGCTACATCGGCAACAGCGTGCAGGTGTTTTTCAAGGACGGCAGCAGTACCGAGAAAGTCAGCATCGACGCCCCCATCGGCCACCGCCGCCGCCGCGACGAAGGCATCCCGGTTCTGGTGAAGAAGTTCGAAGCCGCCATCGCCGCCAAGCTGTCAGCCAAGAAATGCGCCACCCTCAACGCGCTCTGCGCCGACCAGACCCGTTTCGAGGCGGTGCCAGTACAGGAATTCATGGGCTTGTTCGCGGTGTAATTACCGACCAACCGCCTCTACCTGGCTGATGACCTCTCTCAATAGAGTGGGCCTGATATGCAAGGTCGTTCGTTCTGGTATGGCGCGCAGCAAGCCGATGACTTCATCCCGGCTACGCTGGCCCCGTCGTAGGGCGCGAACGACCAGACCCAAGGTGCCATGCACGCGAGTAGAAATTGCTTGGGCGGCCAATTTGGCCGCCGTGTCGTCAGTCAGAAACAGCGCATCGGGATAACAGGACAGAAGCGTCAAAGCCTCCCGCTCGCCACGGTGCAGGGTGAAAGTGAGTGAGAGCGTGGCAACACGTGGGTCGGCCGCCTCAACTTGCACGCGTTCCAACGCCAAGCCGATCAGAGCCGTTGGCCGGTGCCTTTCGACCTCGCGCCAGACGGCATCCGGCACCAATACACGGGAAAAATCCCTCAACAAATCCAGGCAACCCAATTCATCGAGATGGATCAGCGGTCCCGCGTCCGCAATGACCATCTCTCGGGAGTCAGTCGCCTCCATGCAGGCCCCACTGCACGTCCTCACGAACAAAAGCCTCAGCCAGCGCCTCCGGATGGGACTCCAGATAGCGCCGTAGTGCCTCCGTCAGCAGGGTATTCATGTCCGGCGCCCAACCGTTTTTGATCAGTTCCTGGCCTTGTCGTGCCAGTTGGTCTGGTAATTCGGCCTGCACTGACATAGTCATGGCGCTCTCCTTGATGTGGGTAGGCCAAGAGTATTGGGCCGAATGAATCCGCGCGCGAGGAAAAAGGGGAATACGGGTCCATCCCATACTGATTTTCCCGCTGTTATGTTCGTCGTCATTTAGGTATCTGTGCTTGCAGTTGCTCCCAGAGCGCTGAGATTGAGACCCCACTCACCGTCACCCAGTGCGACGGCCCACGCACGGATTTACTCTTGAAGCCAAGTTTGCGCAGTTGTTCTTGCGCAAGGGGACTCATCGAATAGCGTTGTCCATTGAACTCAAGTTGCGCGCCAGCAATGGCCGCCTCGCAACTGGCTATCCTCTGCCCTTGATAGTCAACCAACTGGACGAGTTCACCCTCGTGCAACAAGCCCGCCTGAACAAGTAACTTCAGATCAGCCTTGGGCGCTTTGGCACGTCGAGTAGAAAAGTGGTGCTCCTCAAAGAACTTATCGAGATCTGCTAGTGAACCAACCTTCGAATCAGGCAGCGAGGAAGCGTCCCGGCTCACGTCAAGGCCAAGCAATCGTCGTAGCGTTGAGTTTGGAGAATCGACAAACGCCACTGCATTGCTTTGCAGCACGGCAAAGACGTCGTCATCAATTTGGATAGTTGGCATGGGATGCACTCCGTAATGTGAGTGCTAGCAAGATAGCAGAATTCTTATTCTTGCAACAAGAATAAGAATTAGAAATATCGCACTTCAACCTTCTGCCAGCGATGGCCATATACCGATACGCGCATTCATGCGCGGTGTGAGCACGAACGTAGCCCAGCCTACTCGATCACTTCCCCATGCCAGCCCAGCGGTGACAGGCCGCGCGCCAGCGCGCCTTCCCGCAGCGTCTGCAAGAGCGCGTGCGGGCCGGCGACGTAGAAGTCGGCGCGACGCAGGTCGGGATGATGGGCGAGGATGGCTTCGGCGATGGCGGCCGGGCCGTCCGCCGTGTCCAGCGCCTGATAGCTGAAATCGTCGAGGGCGTCAGCCCAGGAACGGCAGTGGTTGTCCTGGTAGTGGCCGCCCTTGCCGCCAACGCTCCCCGCCGCCCAGTAGAGATGCATGGATTCGGCGATTTCCAGGCTCATCGCATGTTGCACCAAGCTCTTGATCGGCGCGAAACCGTCGTCCCAGGCGACGAAGATCACCGGCCGGCGCGAATCCAGCTTCATCACGAAGCGGCCGTGCGGGCCGTCGATGCGCACGATGTCTTCCTTGGCCAGGTCCTCGAACACATGGCGCGAGAAGGGGCGGTTGTCGCGGCGGATATGCAGTTCGATGTGGCGATCCTCGCAGGGGCAGCTCGCCACGTAGTACTCGCCGCCGATATCGCCGGAAGTCAACGTGATCCGCTGCCCGGCAAGGAAGTGCAGGCGCTGACTGCGCGGCGCGCTAAGGTGCAGGGCGGCAATGCGCTCGTTGATGATTTCCACCGCCTTCACCCGGGTGGGAATGCTTTGCGGCGTAATGTCGTCGGCGCCGGAAACGCCCGCCTCCACCACCACGTCGCTGACCGCCGTATAGGAGCAAAGCAGGAAAGCGCCATCGGCCTTTTCCGCCTCCTTGAGCACGAAATCGTGCGGATGCACTTTCTTGATCTGGCCGGAAACCAGGCGCGCCTTGCACTCGCCGCAATTACCGTTGCTGCAACCGTAATTGAGCGGGATGCCGGCGCGCAGCGAAGCCTCCAGCAAGGTGTCGTTGCCCTCCACGAAGAACTCGTGGCCGGCGGGAAGTATGGTTACCTGGGCTGACATGATGCGCATCACATTTTCCTGGGCCAGCAGGGCTTGGGCGCGCTCGGTTTCCTTGGGCGTCGCATCGAGTTCCTGTCTGAGCCATTGTTTGAGAACGACGATCGACTGCTGGACGGACTGTTTGCCCGCGCCCGCCTCCGCGACATCGTCCAGCTTGTCGTCGAGGAAACGCAGCACCTCGTCGTAGTGCAGCAGCAGCGTCTTGGCGGCGGCGAATTCCCTGCTCATTTCGTACAAGCGCTCGGCCAATACTTCCTTGTCCGGCAGGGTGCGTTCCATGACCCGGCGGGAAAACGCCTTCGCCTTGATTTCCTCGACCCGCTTGAATTCGCCGTCATCCTCCCACTGCACGTCGGGGAACACGCGCAGGAGTTCGTTCATGTCGACCATGCCGTCGAAAGTGGCCAGTTCGCCATCGCGGATCATCCGCTGGATGGCCGAACGGGACTCGCCCACCAGGCGGGCGACGCGGGAGAGGGGAAGAAAATGTGCCATGGCCCGCATAATAGCCAGCCACCCGACACCCGCAAAACAGCGCGACTGAATATTTGAACATGCTGAAACTTATCACCCGCCCCTATTCCGAAGCTGCCGCCCAGTCCCTGCGCCAATCCGGCCTGCCACCGCTGCTGGCGCGCCTGTTTGCGGCGCGCGGCGTGCAGGCGCCGGAGCAGATGAAACACAAGCTGGCGGAACTGCTGCCCCATACCGCGATGAAGCACTGCGAGACGGCGGCGGCGCGGTTGGCCGATGCCATCGCGCGCGGTGAAAAAATGCTGGTGGTGGCCGATTACGACGCCGACGGCGCCACCGCCTGCGCAGTCGCGGTCACCGGCCTCACCGCGCTGGGCGCGAAGGTCGAATACATCGTCCCCAACCGCTTCGAATACGGCTACGGCCTGTCGCCGGAAATCGCGCGGCTGGCCTCGGAACACCAGCCCGACCTGCTCATCACCGTGGACAACGGCATCGCCGCCCACGCCGGCATCGAGGAAGCGAAACGCCTGGGTATGGACGTGCTGGTCACCGATCACCACCTGCCCGGCGACACGCTGCCGGATGCGCTGATCGTCAACCCCAACCAGCCCGGCTGCGATTTCCCCAGTAAAAATCTGGCCGGCGTCGGCGTGATGTTCTACGTGCTGATCGCGTTGCGCATCGAGCTACGCAAACGCGGCGCCTTTGCCGGCAAAACTGAACCCAATCTGGCCGAACTGCTCGACCTGGTCGCGCTTGGCACGGTGGCCGACGTGGTACGCCTGGATGCCAACAACCGCCTGCTGGTGGCGCAGGGGCTGACGCGGATGCAAAAGGGCCAGGCGCGGCCGGGCATCCAGGCCCTGTTCGCGGCGGCGGGCCGCAAGCCCGAGCGCGCCGGGGCGGAAGACCTCGGCTTCGTCATCGGCCCGCGTCTCAACGCCGCCGGCCGACTGGCCGACATGAGCGTCGGCATCGAATGCCTGCTCGCCGGCGACGAGGGCATCGCCAAAAAACTGGCTGGCGAACTCGACCGCCTCAACCGCGAACGCCGCGAGATCGAGACCGACATGCAAGACCAGGCCCTGGCCCTGCTCGACGGCATCGTGGTGACCGATGGCGCCAGCCTCACCCTGTTCGACCCGACCTGGCACCAGGGCGTGGTCGGGCTGCTCGCCTCGCGACTCAAGGAACGGCATCACCGGCCGACCATCATCTTCGCCGACGGCGGCGACGGCCTGCTGAAAGGCTCCGGCCGCTCGATTCCGGGTCTGCACCTGCGCGACGCCCTCGACGTGGTGGATCGCCACCACCCCGGCCTGATCCTGAAATTCGGCGGCCACGCGATGGCCGCCGGCCTCACCCTGCGCCGCGAAGGCTTCGACACGTTCCGCGCCGCCTTCGAAACCGTGGCGCGCGAGAGCCTCTCCGCCGCCGACCTGGAAAAGGTGATCGAAACCGACGGCGAACTCAGCGCCCAGGAATGCACCCTGGAAAACGCCGAAACGCTGCGTAACGCGGTCTGGGGCCAGGGCTTTCCCGCCCCCGCCTTCCACGGCGAATTCATGGTGCAGTCACAGAGACTGGTCGGTGAGAAACACCTCAAGCTGCGTCTGTCCGGCAAGGGTTTGAGCGGCGACGCCATCCTGTTCAATCAGGACACACCACTGCCGGAACGCATCCTGGCCGTGTACAAGCCGGAAGTGAACGAATGGAACGGCAGCCGCTCGCTGCAATTCAACCTGGCGCACTGGAGCGAGGCATGAGAGTCGCGATCATCGGCGGCGGCCCGGCGGGGTTGATGGCGGCGGAAGTTTTGTCGTCACACACCTCTTTCTCCAAAGGGGGCAACCCGTCACTTCCCACCACCCCAAAGGAGGGCGATTCGTCACTCCCCCCTTTATCAAAGGGGGGCGGGGGGGGATTTTTACAACCGTCCCTCGCCGCCACCTCCGCAAATCCCCCCCAACCCCCCTGTGATAAAGGGGGGGGCCTCCAGGTCGACCTCTACGACGCCATGCCTTCCGTCGGCCGCAAATTCCTCCTGGCCGGCAAGGGTGGTCTCAACCTCACCCATTCCGAGGCACGCGAGACTTTCCTCTCCCGCTACGGCAACCGCCGCGCCAACATCGAACCCCTGCTCGATGCCTTCTCTGCCAGCGACCTGCGCGCCTGGGCCGAGGGCCTGGGCATCGAAACCTTCGTCGGCAGTTCCGGGCGGGTGTTCCCGCGCGAGATGAAGGCTGCGCCCCTGTTGCGCGCCTGGCTGCACCGGCTTAGAGAAGCGGGGGTGCGCTTCCACATGCGCCACCGCTGGCAAGGCGTGGATGTAGCGCAGGCGCACCCGCAAGGGGTAGGCCGTGGTTGTAATGCCGCCCCAACCCCGGCGGCAACAACCACGCTCTCTCGCCTGCGTCTTTTATTCGCAACCCCAGAAGGAGATCAGACCATCGAAGCCGATGCCGTAATCCTCGCCCTCGGCGGCGGCAGTTGGGCGAAGCTCGGTTCCAATGGCGCCTGGGTGCCGCTGCTGCAACAACACGGCATCGACATCGCGCCATTGAAGCCCGCCAACTGCGGTTTCGACATCGCCTGGAGCGAGCACTTCCGTAGCCGCTTCGCCGGCCAACCGCTGAAAACCGTGGTCGCCAGTTGCCCGGACGCCGAAGGCCAGGAAATCCGCCGTCAGGGTGAATGCGTCATCACCGAGACCGGCATCGAGGGCAGTCTCATCTATGCGCTGGCCGCGCCCCTGCGCGACCGCATCGAGGCCGAGGGCAGCGCCCGCCTCCAGCTCGACCTGGCGCCCGACAAGACGCTGGAGCGAGTGACCGCCGAGGTGGCGCATCCGCGCGGCTCGCGTTCGCTCTCCAGCCATCTACAAAGCCGGGTCGGTATTACCGGCGTCAAGGCCGGCCTGTTGCGCGAGGTGCTTGGGCCGGAGACCGACCCGACAAAGCTCGCGTCCGCCATCAAGTCCCTGCCTTTGCGCCTGATCGCCCCGCGCCCGCTCGACGAAGCCATCAGCACGGCCGGCGGCGTGCGTTTCGAGGCCCTGGACGAAAACCTGATGCTGCGCGATCTGCCCGGCGTCTTCTGCGCCGGCGAAATGCTCGACTGGGAAGCGCCCACCGGCGGCTACCTGCTCACCGCCTGCTTCGCCAGCGGCCGCGCGGCGGGGCTGGGGGTGTTATGTAGCGCCGGCATCCCTGCCGGCAGGCGGGTCGCAGACCCGCTTCTTTAAGGGCAAAGCCGGCAGGGATGCCGGCGCTACAAGGTCAAACCCAGCACTTCCCGCGCGTTTGCCGTGGTGCGCCGCGCCACTTCTTCCAGCGTCGTTCCGCGCAATTCCGCCAATGCCGCGGCGATGCCCGCCACCTCGGCGGGTTCGTTGCGGCCCTGGCCCACCCAGGCGGGAGGTATGTCCGGGCTGTCGGTTTCCAGGACGATGGCTTCCAGCGGCAGTTCGAAGGCGAGCGCGCGCAACCGCGTCGCCCGGCTCCAGGTGAAGGCGCCGCCGAAACCGAGTTTGAATCCCAGTTTGATGAAGGCTTCCGCCTGCTGCCGACTGCCGCTGAAGGCATGGGCGATGCCGCCCTTCACGCCGATTTTTCGTAACTGTTTGAGTATCTGGTCGTTAGCCCGGCGGCAGTGCAGCAAGACCGGCAGGTCGTGGTCGCGCGCGATCTTGAGTTGCTCGACGTAGAAGAATTCCTGGGTGGCGAGATCCAGGCCCGGCACAAACAGATCGAGGCCGATCTCGCCGATGGCCACCGGGCGCCAGGCCTCGATCTGGCGGCGCAACGACTCCAGGTGCTCGGGGCGATGCACGTCGATATACATCGGGTGCATACCCCAGGCCGGCAGACAGTCGGGATAGCGGCGGCAGGTGGCCTCGACCTCGGCGAAATTCGCGCGGGTGACGGCGGGAACGACCTGAAACGCAACGCCCGCCGCCCGTGCCCGCGCGTACACGGCGTCACGATCCGCGTCGAATTCGCCGGCGTCCAGATGGCAGTGGGTGTCCATGAGGGAACTCATGACGGCATTATGCCCGCGCATCGTGATAGGCCACGCGCACGGCACTGGCTACAATCCCACTACTTCGAGCAACCTGAACGGACACGCCCATGAGCAATATCGACTTTCTGGCCATCACCGCATCCGGCGAAGACAAGGTCGGCCTGGTGCAACGATTCACCAGCCGTATCGTCGAGGCCGGCTGCAATATCGAGGAATCGCGCATGGCGGTGCTAGGCGGCCAGTTCGCCATCCTGATGCTGACCTCCGGGGCATGGAACGCACTGACCAAACTGGAAGATCGGCTTGAACAGATCGGCAGCGAACTCGGCCTCTCCATCATCCACAAACGCACCCGCCCAGCCGAGCGGACTTCACCGCAGGTGCCCTATCGGGTCAACGTGGTGGCGATGGATCACCCCGGCATCGTCCACAGCCTGGCTGATTTCTTCGCCCGCCAGAGCATCAACATCGAAGAACTGAGCACCGACACCTACCCGGCACCGCACACCGGCACCCCGATGTTCTCGGTCAACATGACGGTCGGCGTGCCCGGCGACATGCATTTGCCGACTTTGCGCGGCGACTTCTTCGAGTATTGCGACAACCTCAACCTCGACGCAGTGATGGAGCCGGCCCGCGACTGAGCCGCAACGCCGTTGCTCGGGATTGAACCCAGCCAACGCAAGTAAGAAGTTTTTTACATTCGTAATATCGATGCGCTATTGTTCGGGCGTTCGTTTTTCCGACGCTGCCCGCCATGTCGATCCGCGCTCTCCTTCTCGCCGGCATCCTGATGTCGCAAGGATGCGCGCTGGCGCATGAGCTGTGGATCGAACGCGGCGGCGCGCTCCACACCCTGGTCTACGGCCATGAGCTTTCCGCGCGCGCGGGCGAGAAGGCGCTGGAATACAAGCCGGAAAACGTTAAACAGGCCGCCTGTTTCAACACGGCCGGACAGGAAATCGCCGCCGATTTCGGGCGCGGGTTTCCCGCCACGTTGAAGGGCGATTGCGCGGCAAGCTGGTTTTTCACCTCCAGCGGCTACTGGAGCAAAACGCCCTACGGCACCCGGAATCTGGCGAAGAACGAAGCCGGCGCGGTGATCGAGAGCTGGCTTTCCCTGGAAGGGGTGAAACGCATCGACCGCTGGGGCGCCGGCCTGGAGCGCCCCCTGACCCGGAATCTTGAACTGACGCCCCAGGACACCCCCCTGAACCTGCGCGTCGGCGACAAGCTGCGTCTCACCGTCTGGCATCAAGGCAAACCCGCCGCCGGCGTGTCCGTGGCCTACTTCGGCCAGCCGCGCGGGGTCAGCGACAGCGACGGCCACATCAACATCCGCTTGCGCAAACCCGGCCTCCAACACATCCAGGCCAGTCTCGAATTGCCCTTGAACGACGCCCGGGCGGACAAGGCCATCCACGCCAGCAGCCTGCAATTCGAAATCCAATGAAACTTTCATGGCGAGCGCGACGGCATCCACTCCCCCCTTTCCCAAAGGGGGGCTGGGGGGGATTTCCGTGGGTGACGACGGTGCGCACGTCGCCAAATCTGATGAAGCCCCTAAGCGAAGGACTAAGCCGCCAAAAGACGGCGGCCAAGTCCCTGCTTACCCCTCGGTCCCCCTTTGAAAAAGGGGGAAGCAAACCCTCATGCCTTGCGATAGCCGCCGCTTTGCTCTGCCTCGCCCACCCCGCCGCCGCCCACGATCTTCAATACACGGTCAGCGGCGCTCAGGCGGTGGTGGTCCGCCTCTTCTATGTGGACAACAAGCCTTTCAGCTTCGAGGGCTACGAGGTCTACCGCGCCGGCGAGAAGCTGCCGTATCAGGTCGGCCGCAGCGATGGCCAGGGGCGCATCGCGTTTCTTCCGGATCGCGCCGGGGAATGGCGGGTTAAGGCGATTTCCGAGGACGGCCACGGCCTCGACTTCACTCTGAAGACCGATGCCGCCGCCCTGGTCGAAACGGCGGACAAACCAGCTTACGAGCGCTACGGGCGCATCGTCGTCGGCATCGCCGTGATTCTCGGCCTGTTCGGCTCCCTGATGTTGTTTGCGCGTAGGCAGAAGGCATGAAGGCGCGGTATTGCGCGCTACTGGTGCTGCTTGCGGCCAGCCCCGCGCGCGCCCACCACGGCGTCGCCTCGCTCGGCGCGGCGGGACTGGAAGGCCCCGGCGCGCCGGTGGAAACCTCCAGTTCCATGCCCCTGCCGCAAGGCAAATGGCTGGGACTGGCGAAGCTGGATTACGCCAAATTCAAGACCTACGACCCGCTCGCGGCGGAGGCGGATTACAACGCCTACTGGCTGGCGGGTGTCGGCTACGGCTTCACCCCCTGGTTCTCGGGCTATGCCTTCCAGCCCTGGAACGTGAAGGTGGATGAAGCCGGCGGCCTGAACGCTCGCGGCCCCACTGATCTTTCCCTGGCGGCGGTGATCGGCTTCAAGTACGACCAACGTTTCCTGCTGCTGCCCGCCAACGAGAGCCTGGACGACCTCGCCGACTGGCATTTCACGCTCAACCTCGGCCTGAGCCTGCCCACGGGCAATGCCGACCACCACCTCGCCGACGGCAGCATCGACCCCGGTAAGTCGCTGGGCTTCGGCAAAACCAGCTTCAACTATGGGATGACCGCCACCCGACAGTTCAGCGATGACACCACGGCAACCTTCGAATTGAGCCGGATGCACTTCCAGCGCTACCGCTACGCGGATGGCAACAGCATGAAATTCGGCACGGAAACCCGCGTCTACGCAGCCCTCTCGCACCGCCTGATGACCCTGCCGGAGCGGCGTTTCCGACTCGATGGCAACGTCGAACTCAACTACCTGAATCTGGGCAAGGACGACGACAGCGGCGTGGGCGGCCCCGACCCGAATACCGGCGGCGACATCCTCTATGGCGTACTCGGCATGCGCTTGTACCAGGACAACATGAGTCTCGGCCTGGCGCTGAAGAAGCCAGTCTGGACGCGGCTCAATGTCACACCGGGGACCGTGTTGCAGGGCGCGGAAGGCAAGGAGAAATACCGTTTCGTGGCGACCTTCTCGGCGATGTTCTGACCCCGATCCCCGCCATGCACATCCCCGACGGATTCATCGCCCCGCACATGTACCTGCCGCTCTACGGCCTCGCCGCCGGGCTGTGGGCCTACGGCGCGAAGCGGGTGGCGCGGGAACTGGATGAATCCACCCTGCCCTGGCTGGCTTCGCTGACGGCGGCGTCGTTCGCCTTGTCCTTCGTCGCCCTGCCCTTGCCCGGCGGCACCAGCGCGCATGTCACCGGAATCGGCCTGCTGGCGGCCTCGTTCGGCATCTGGCATGCCTTCATGGCCGCCTCGCTGGTGTTCGCCATCCAGGCCTTGTTGTTCGGCGACGGCGGCGTCACCACCCTGCCCCTGAATGCGCTGGCAATGGGTTTCGCCGGGGCCGTGGCCGCGCGTGGGTTGTTTCTGGCCTTGCGCCACCTGCATGCCGGCGTGGCCTTGTTTCTGGCCGGCTGGATCGGCCTGTTCCTGCCCGCCGCGCTGATCGCCCTGGCGCTGGGCGCGCAACCGTTGATCGCCCATGACGCGGCCGGCGCGCCGCTGTACTTCCCGTTCGGCTGGTCGGTCACCCTGCCCGCTCTGCTCATCCCCCATGCCTTGCTCGGTCTCGGCGAGGGTGCCCTGACCCTGCTCGGCGTGCGCCTGATAGAACGCCTGCGCCTGCGCTATCGCCATGACTGAACGCGGCAAGTTCGCGGTTGTAGCGCCGGCGTCCCGCCGGCCTGGAGCACTGGCGACATGAGCGAACGCGGCAAGCTCGCGGCCTGGCTGCTCGCCCTGGTCACCGTTTCCTGGCTGACCGCGCCGCTCTGGCTGGCGAGCGGGTTGCTCGCGGTGCTGTTGCTTTGCGGGCGTGATGCCATTCGCCTATTGCGCCGCGCCTTGCTGGCCACGGCGGCATTCAGCGGCACGGTCTCCCTGGCCTATGTCGGTTATTTCTGGTGGCAGTCGCGCGCCCTGCCGCTGGACTGGCTGCTCACGGTCAACCTGCGGGTACTGTCGATGGCCCTGCTCACCTTCCTGTTCATCGAGCGCGTGAATCTGTTCCAGGCGCTGGCCTTCTCCCGCCGTCTGTCCTTCCTGCTGGTGCTGGCGGTGAGCCAGTCGCTGGGCCTCAAGCGCACCCTGGCGGAGTTCCGCCTCGGCCTGCAAAGCCGCAGCCCACGACCGGCCGGCCTGCGCGCCCGCTACCGCGCCGCCGCCCACGCCGCCGCCTGGCTGCTCGACCGGGCACTGGCGAATGCGCATGAATCGGCACAGGCCATGCAATCACGGGGGATGTTTCGATGATCCGGGTCGAAGGCCTGAGCCACCACTACGGTGAAAAAACCTGTCTGCTGGAAGTGAGCTTCAACCTCGCCGCAGGCGAGAAAGCCGTCCTGCTCGGCAGCAACGGCAGCGGCAAATCGACGCTGCTGAAAATCCTTGACGGCCTGGTCACGCCGCGCGCCGGCACGGTGTTCTATGAGGGCGAGCGCATCACGCCCGGCCACCTCAAACACGGCGCCCTGCGTCTACGCTTTCGCCAGGAAGTCGCCCTGCTGTTCCAGAACCCGGACGTGATGCTGTTCAACCCGACGGTGTACGACGAGATCGCCTTCGGCCCGCGCCAAATTGGGCTCTCCAACATCGACGAGCGGGTGGCGCACTGGGCCGATCTGGTGGGCGTGACGGCGTTCCTGAAACGCCCGCCCTTCACCCTCTCCGGCGGCGAGAAACAGAAGGTCGCGCTGGCCGCGCTGCTGGCGGTAGAACCGAAACTGCTGTTACTGGACGAACCCGCCGCCGCCCTCGACCCGCGCTCCACCGGCTGGCTGGTGGACTTCCTCGCCGACCTGCCGATCACCCTGCTTACCACCACCCACAACCTCAGCCTGGCGCCGGAACTCGGCACGCGCACCCTGGTGCTGAGCGAGGATCACCGCCTGCTCTACGACGGCCCGATCGAACCTTTCCTGGGCGATACCGACAAGCTCCTCGCCGCCAACCTGGCGCATGTCCACCGCCACAAACACGGCGGCCTGGAGCACCGGCACTGGCATACCCACGATTGGCAGTAGGATGGGTTGAGCGATAGCGAAACCCATCGATTGCACCCGAGTCGCCATCGAGATGGGTTTCGCTATCGCTCAACCCATCCTACGGTTCCTGCGGCGAGTTGTTCCGGGGGGCAGGGGCTGCGGGTAGTGCTGGAGGGGTGGGTAAGGTGGTGCGAACCATCGTCACGACGGGCGTTTGATGCGTATCTTGTGGTCAGTGAGCACGACAAAACAACCCGCCCAACTATCGATGTCTCCAGCGATCACGGAAACCGCCTCCAACAAACGCTGACCGCCCGGCTCTCTCAGCCTCACCAGAAGAATTCCGGGGTGGGTACCGGGTGTGAACTTGCGCGTATCCGAGAAATCCAGGTACTGAGTGATAAGAAAACGCTGCTCGGCGCCGGCGGCCCGCCAAATCGCCTCATCCGGATAGCCCGCCAGATTCTCGTCCAGGACAGTGTCTACCTCATGACCCTTTCGCGCCAAGACGCCGACAAGACGCGCGGGCAGGTTTTCATCCAGCTTGATCCTCATGCCAGAGCGGGGATCGCGGGAAATGGCAGGTCTTCCTCTGCCGAAACCGCCGCGAAAGCGATGACTGCTCGCACGGACGCGGGCGTCAGAGCGGGGAAGTCCGCGACGATTTCCTGCACGGACATCCCTTCGGCCAGACTGGCCAGTACCGTACGGATGGTGACACGAGTCCCGGTAACGACAGGCTCGCCGCCGCAAATGCAGGGATCGCGCTGAATGTATTGCAGGTAATTCATGCTCATATCGGGTACCTCCGTGTGGCGAAAGTGGCCGTTATCGAATCAGGCTGAGTGCAGTAATAAAACAATGGGGACGTGGCCAATTATCGAAAAAAAGCAGATACAGGCGAAAGAAACAGACTTAATACCAACGTTTACACTTGCGCATTTAACCCATTAGATTGAATATGAGTTTCCGTAAGTATCTGGAAATCACTCATTTTTAATGTCACCTGGTCTGGAGTGTTGTTTCTGATTGCCCTCATGCCAGCGCGTTTCTTGGCTGAATAAACGTGGTTATGAATATCTCTTCCACTCAACTCTTCTGACTCCACGGCAAGCATGTTGCACACCTCCTTGAGATCAAACCCAACCCGGGTTTCGCCAATTTTTAGCTCAAACATTTTGGCTCTCGCCTCAATATCGGGTAAAGGTATTTCTATCTGATCCGACAATCTGGACAAAATTGCAGCATCAATCATCTCACGGTGGTTTGTTGCCGCGATTAAAAAAACATCAGCAGATGAGCTTTTAATCCCATCAAGCTCCTGCAGCATTTGGGTAACCATATCGCGAGTGAACGTATCTGTTGTGTGGAGATCACCTGAACGTGAGGGTACGATAGATTCTATTTCATCAATAAAAACAATCGCAGGCGAGTTAGCTCTTGCACGCTCAAATAATTCCTTAACATTTTTTCCACTATGCCCTATATATGCGCCTTTTATATCGGCAGTGGATGCTGCCAGAAACTGAAGCTTACTTTCGTTTGCAATAGTCCGTGCAATCTCTGTTTTTCCCGTCCCGGGCGGACCGTAAAGCAGAATTCCACGAGGAACTGTTAATCCTTGTTTCTTGAGAATTTCGGAATGTTGCAAAGCAAGACAAGAATCTTGAAGAACATCTTTGATATGTTTAGGTAGCACCAGCGTGTCCCATGTTGACCCTGTCGAAACAATAGTGCTGCCTCTTTTTTTGAGCGTCTCTGCCACTTTCCGAAAATGTTCCTCGTTTGGCTTATACGGATACGCTTCTGTTTTTACATTCTTCGCCAGGAATGCCAAATCTCTACCCGACATACCAGCCGTAATCTGCCCGATATAATCAGGGATTTCAGTCTCTATACCTAGTTTACGTAACTCGTTTATCAATATAGCCTTTCTCTCCGCCTCACGAGGCAGTGGAATTTCAATTTCTGCACCAAACCGAGACACAATTGCCGGGTCTATTAACTCTTTTCTGTTAGTTGCTCCAATTACCCAAATATTACCACACGAAGACATTCCATCCCATTCCGACAGAAATGCCTGCACGATTTCATTGGTAAACGGATCAGAATCAATTGAGCCTCGCCGCCCAAACACACCTTCACACTCATCCACAAATATAATGGTTTTTTCGTGGCGCCGAGCATCTTCCCAAATATTCCTTACCAACTGACCACTCCCACCGATATTGCTTGATTTTAAATCGGGGAGAGAAAGTGGCAAAAACCGACTGTGCGTAGATTCCGCAATCGCCTTCGCGAGAAATGTTTTTCCTGTCCCAGGAGGCCCAAACAATAAAAGCCCCTTCGGGGCGGCCGAGTCATTCTTATCAAAAAGATCAAGGCGTTTTAAAATATATTGAATAACATCGTCCGGCAATATGACCTCACCCCACTTTTTAGCACTTTCCTCAACAACTTTAATCTCCCCTCTAATAGAATCTATTCGGCGCTGAATTGTAGTGCACATAATATCCGAGAGCACAACACCCTTATAATAAATGACCGCTTCTGCAATAAGTTGCTCAAATTTATTGATCGAATTTCTATAATAAACCCCATCATTCTTCAGGAATTTATTGTCTTCATCCCACCAAACCACTTCTCCCGGAAGGTTGTTGCCCGATAAGCGCCATAGAAGTAACGAACGGCCCGACCTGCTTTGCAATTCCAAACATACCGTACCGATCACATCATTATTTCCATCGAACCTCCAATAGCAATCATTTATATCCAGCGATTGAGGAAACGGCCCAATATGGCCATGGTATGGATATTCCGCATTTTGCGTGAACCCTGAAAAATACACCAAAAACAAGTTTTCCCCATTATCAATTGATAGAACATTCTCCTTTAACCTTGCACGCTCTCGCGATTGAGTCCAATGAAAAGCAGAAAACACAGCTATCGCATATATTGGCAGAAATACATATGGCTTTACAAGAATGGCGATCAAGGCAACAATAAGCGTCACACCCCATACTTGATTTCCAAAGGAGGACAACGGATGCAAGAGAAAGGCACTGAGAAACTTTTTCGTATATTTCTCTCCATTCGACTGCCTATACACGTCTCGAATCAATGCGACTGAAAACCTCCCCACTTCATCCTTTATACTACTAAGTCTTTTTTTCTTTTCCTCAAGAGCCTCCAATTCTATTTTCTGCTCGACCAAAACCGAGGCAAGCGCACCTGATAGCTGTTCTATTTTTGGGTGAAACATCGCCATAGCTGCGTTAGCATGTTGAACCCATTGTTGATTGTCCATTATTTCCTCCTTCTTACTATTACGATGAAAGAGCGGCTGTAATACAAAAACACTTTCATCTTACGGGGCTGCTTTAAAAAAGCCATGACCGGTTACTAAACAAACACAGATCGATAGATGCAAAAACAAATAGATGATGGGAACGTGGCCCATTATCGAAGAAACAGACACGGACGGAAGAAAGTAGCGCCGTCCCCACATTTACCTACATGTTGCATCCCGTGTGATTATGTCCCCGTCCGCAGCTGGCCGCTGTTCCGAGCCCGAGACCTGATGCAGCAACTGATTGAGTCGTTTACCCCCTCTGGTGAGGCAACAAACGCCAGCCCCGTAGCCGGGTCAAGGGCAGGCGGCGTCTTTTTGCCGCCTGGCGAAGCGCACCCTTGACGCGGCGTAGGGGCGATACCCTCTGGCATGGCAGTAAGCGCGGCAGTATCGCGCTTACTGCCATGCCAAACCTGGGGGACGCACCCCGATTGACGAGAAACGTAACAGACAACAAACACCCCATGAGCCAAGTCCATCCCCGTGCCAGAACCACGCCACGCACCCGCGCCGAGATCAATGCCTCACCGGAGTCGATCACGGCACTATCCGATCGTTACAACATCAGCATCGCCACCGCCCGCAAGTGGAAGCGGCGTGACGACGTTCAGGATCGTTCGCACCGTCCGCACAAGTTGAGCACGACGCTGACGCCTGGCCAGGAAGCAGTGGTGGTGGAACTGCGGCGCACCCTCCTGCTTCCCTTGGATGACCTGGTGGCCATCACCCATGAATTCATCAACCCGGCAGCCTCCCGCTCCGGCCTGGATCGCTGCTTGCGCCGCCACGGTGTCTCCAATCTCAAAAGCCTGCAACCCGAGGTCGAGGGCGAGGTGGCACCGAAGAAGACCTTCAAGGACTACGAGCCGGGCTTCCTGCATATCGACATCAAATACCTGCCACAAATGCCTGACGAAACCCAACGGCGGTATCTGTTCGTCGCCATCGACCGGGCGACGCGATGGGTGTATCTGCGTATCTACCGCGATCAGACCGACACCAGCAGTACCGACTTCCTGCGCCGGGTGGAGCAGGCCGCGCCGATGAAGATCGTCAAGCTGCTGACCGACAACGGCAGTCAGTTTACGGATCGCTTTACCAGCAAGAAGAAAAATGAACCCACGGGCAAACACGTGTTTGATCTGGAATGCGTTGCGCTGGGCATCGAACATCGTCTTTCCCCGCCACGGCATCCGCAAACCAACGGCATGGTCGAACGCTTCAACGGCCGCATCAGCGACCTGGTCAAACAAACCCGTTTTGCCTCAGCAGCCGAGTTGGAAACGACACTGGAGCACTATTTGAAAATCTACAACCATCACATCCCACAAAGGGCTTTGCACCATCAAACCCCCATACAGGCGCTGAAAAAGTGGCAGGCGGATAAGCCCGAATTATTCGTCAAGCGCGTTTATAAACAGGCGGGACTTGACAGTTACGGCATACCGGCAAGGTCGCCACGTCCACGACACGCTGGTTCTGGCCCACCCAGATCAAGTCGATGGGAAAGCGCATGCCACGCATCCAGAAGCCGGTCGTGCCGGCTTCCGGCAGGACAAACCACATGCCGCTGTCGGGCGCGAGGCGTTCGTGTCCGGACAGGCCGCGCTCCCGCGAGGCCGGGGTGGCGGCAACCTCCACCGCGAAGCGCTGCGCGCCGATCTGAACGGTTCTCGCCTGTTCCGCCGGGCAGGACGCCTGAGCCAGGGCGGCGCCGCCGAGCAACAGCAACAAACCGGCACTGCTATTCCAAGTTCGCACGCTTCCAGCTCCATGAATAAACCTAAATCCCGCCGTAGACGCGTAGGTTGGGCAAAGCGCAGCGTGCCCAACAACCTGTCGCCATGTTGGGCACGCTGCGCTTTGCCCAACCTACGTTTACTGCCACGGACAGCGGAGTGGGGCGCTTATTGCGCCGCGCCATTCTCCGCGACGATGTGCAGGGCAGGCGTGGAACCGTCCTTGGCCTGGCCGGGATACAGCGTCAGATGGGGGAAGGGGATCTCCACACCGTGCTGGTCGAAGACGTGCTTGAGGCGGCGCAGGTATTCCCGACGTACCCCCCATTGCTCCAGGGGCTTCACCTTGAAGCGGCAGCGCAGGACCACGGCGGAATCCGCCCATTGGTCCACCCCGGCCATTTCCATGTCTTCCAGGAGTTTTCCGCCCCAGGCTTCATCCGCGCGCATCTCCGCGCCCACCTGATGCATCAGTTTCATCACCTCGTCCGTGTTTTCGCGGTAGGCCACGCCCACGTCGACCACCGCGTAGGCATAGTCCCGGCTCATGTTGGTGACGGTGGTGACGATGCCATTGGGGATGAAGTGGACCTGGCCGTCGTAGTTGCGCATCTTGATGTAGCGCAGGGTCACTTCCTCGACCAGGCCGGCCTTGCCGGCAACCTCCACCACGTCGCCCTGGCGCACCTGGTTTTCCAGCAGCATGAAAAAACCGTTGAAGTAGTCCTTGATCAGGCTCTGCGCGCCAAAGCCCACGGCGATGCCGAGGACGCCCGCCGTGGCCAGGATGGGCGCGATGGAGATGCCCAGTTCGCTCAATATCACCATGCCCGTCACCATGATGATCACCACCGAGGCGATGTAGCGGAATGCCCGGCCCAGGGTGGTGATGCGCTTGATCTCCTCCGTGTTGTCCCCCGCCTGCTCCGAGAGATAGATGCGCAGCATGCGGATGCCCTTGTTGGACAGATGCAGCAGCACCCAGGCCAGCACCAGAATGAGGACGATGTGCAGCGTGGTTTGATAAACCTGCAGCAAGACGCTCGCGCGCTCACTACCGAGGTGCTCCAGGAAGGTATCCAGCATGTGGCTCTCCAAAACGGTGAAAAACAAAGTGCGACTGGATGCGGTGGCCGCGGTTCCGCAATCAGATTCCTGATTGGCGGCGTAGGTTGGGCAAAGCGGAGTGTGCCCCCGCAAGAGGGACGCCGGATTCGTAAGCGCTGAAGCGCCAACGACTCCGCTGCCCAACAACCCATCGCCATGTTGGGCACGCTCCGCTTTGCCCAACCTACGTCTGAGGCGGCTTGCGAATCGGGAACAAATTTGCGGCGCCAGCGCACCCGTCGAACCTGCGTATTGTCCACCATGCTTGGCGCCACCCCCGCCACCATTAGAATGGCGCCCCAAACCGCGTAGCCAATCGCGCCTTTCATCCCGCCTTTCAGCGAATCGACCCCATGCGTTTTTCCGTCACCCATCGCGCAGGCCACGCACGTCGTGGCGTGCTGGAAACCGCCCACGGCACCATCCAGACCCCGGTATTCATGCCGGTCGGCACCGTCGGCACGGTCAAGGGGGTGTCTCCCCATGAACTCATCGATCTGGGCGCCCAGGTCGTGCTCGGCAACACCTTCCATCTCTGGCTGCGCCCCGGTACGGAGGTCATTGCCGCGCACGGCGGCCTGCATGGCTTCATGGCCTGGAATGGGCCGATCCTCACCGACTCCGGCGGCTTTCAGGTGTGGAGCCTCACCCACCTGCGCAAGATCACCGAGCAGGGCGTGAAGTTCGCCTCGCCCCTGGACGGCCAGCGTCTGATGCTATCGCCCGAGAAAAGCATGCAGATCCAGAAGGTGCTGAACTCGGACATCGTCATGATCTTCGACGAATGCACGCCTTATCCGGCCGATTGGGAAACCGCGAAAGTCTCGATGGAGCTTTCCTTGCGCTGGGCGGAACGCTCGAAGCTGGCGCACGAAGGCAACCCGAACGCCCTCTTCGCCATCGTCCAGGGCGGCATGTATGAAGACCTGCGCGAGCGCTCCCTGGAACGCCTGAGCGAGATCGGCTTCGACGGCTACGCCCTGGGCGGCCTCTCCGTGGGCGAACCGAAAGAGGACATGGAGCGCATCCTCGAACACATGGGCCACCGCCTGCCGGCGGACAAGCCGCGTTACCTGATGGGTGTGGGCACGCCGGAGGACATCGTGCACGCGGTGCGGCACGGCATCGACATGTTCGATTGCGTCATGCCCACTCGCAACGCGCGCCACGGCTTGCTGTTCACCTGGTCCGGCGACATCCGCATCAAGAACGCCCGGTTCAAGGCCGACACCGGCCCGATCGACCCGGAATGCGGCTGCTACACCTGCCGGCACTACAGCCGCGCCTATCTGCATCACCTGCAACGAGCCGGCGAAATGCTCGGCTCGCGCCTCAACTCCATCCACAACCTGCACTTTTATCAGGACTTCACCGCCCGCATGCGCGAGGCGCTGGAACAAGGGCGGTTCGACGAATGGACGACTCGGTTCCAGGTACGGCGGGGGAAAACGCCGGGGTAAGTCGACGATGAGCGCAGTTCAGGCAGCGGCCTTTTTGGGCTTTCCACCTCAAGTAATCACGCCGGCTGCCGTAACCGGCTGGTGTCGGCGGGGCCGACAAGCTGCCCGCGCGCGGTAAACTGCGCCCGCAGTTTCATCCGCACTCTTGGAGGCGACACCTCATGAATGTCCTTACCCGTTCGCTGCTTCTCTTGGCCGTGCTGCCACTGGCCGGTTGCCTACAGGACATGGCGTCCTATTCCTTCCCGGATAAGGAGCACGCCATCACTCTGGTGCGCAACCAGACCTGGTTCTGGCACGACACACTGGAAGTCGAGGTGATTGTGATCCGCCTGCCGCACTGCAATGGCGGCTTGAGCATCAAAAATGTGCCGCTGGATACCCGTATCGGCATCTACCAGGCGCCAGACGAATACCCGGAACCGTTGCACCTGCTCAAGATCGAAAAACGCGTGTTCGCGGTCAGTACCGAGTCCTGTCGCGTCCAGGAATTCCAGGAGACGCCGCCGGATATGGGCTCGAAGCTGGGTACCTTCCGCGTCGAAGGCAAGGTTTTCCAGTTCATTGCCGCCGACCCCTCCGGCAAAGCCGAAGAAGAGTAATCCCCCATGCGTTATGCCGATCTGCGCGACTTCATCGCGCAACTTGAAGCACGCGGCGAACTCAAGCGCATCTCCGCCGAGGTCGACCCGAATCTGGAAATGACGGAAATCGGCGACCGCGTGCTGCGCGCCGGCGGCCCCGCCCTGCTGTTCGAGAATCCCAAGGGCCAGGGTACGCAAATGCGCATCCCGGTGCTGGCCAACCTGTTCGGCACGGTGAAACGGGTGGCCCTGGGCATGGGCGAGGAAGACCCGGCGCGGCTGCGCGAGATCGGCAAACTGCTCGCCTACCTGAAGGAACCGGAGCCGCCGCGCGGGTTGAAGGATGCCTGGGACAAATGGCCGGTGTTGAAGCAGGTGCTCAACATGACCCCGAAAGAGGTGCGCTCGCCCGCCTGTCAGGACGTGGTGTGGGAAGGCAAGGATGTGGATCTCGCGCGCCTGCCGATCCAGACCTGCTGGCCCGGCGACATCGGGCCGCTGCTGACCTGGGGCCTGGTCATCACCAAAGGGCCGCACAAGCCGCGGCAGAACCTGGGGATCTACCGGCAACAGGTCATCGGGCCGAACAAACTCATCATGCGTTGGCTGGCGCATCGCGGCGGCGCCCTGGATTTCCATGAATTCCAGGCCGTCCACCCCGGCAAGCCGTTCCCGGTCTGCGTCGCCATCGGCGCCGATCCGGCCACCATCCTGGGCGCGGTGACGCCGGTGCCGGATTCGCTCTCCGAATACCAGTTCGCCGGCCTGCTGCGCGGCGCCAAGACCGAGGTTTCCAAGGCCCTGGGCAGTGATCTGCAAGTGCCGGCGAGCGCCGAGATCGTCCTGGAAGGCGTCATCCACCCGGGCGAAACCGCTCTGGAAGGCCCCTTCGGCGACCACACCGGCTATTACAACGAACAGGAAACCTTTCCGGTATTCACGGTCGAGCGCATCACCCTGCGCCGCGATGCGATCTACCACTCCACCTACACCGGCAAGCCGCCGGACGAGCCGGCCATCCTCGGTTTGGCGTTGAACGAAGTGTTTGTGCCGCTGTTGCAAAAGCAGTTTCCCGAAATCACCGACTTCTACCTGCCGCCGGAAGGCTGTTCCTACCGCATGGCGGTGGTGAGCATGAAGAAGCAGTACCCCGGCCACGCCAAGCGGGTGATGTTCGGCATCTGGAGCTTCCTGCGCCAGTTCATGTACACCAAGTTCATCATCGTCACCGACGACGACGTGAACGTGCGCGACTGGAATGAAGTCATGTGGGCGCTCACCACCCGCGTCGATCCCGCGCGCGACACTTTGCTAGTGGAAAACACCCCGATTGATTACCTGGATTTCGCGAGCCCGGTATCCGGTTTAGGCAGTAAGATGGGCATCGACGCCACCAACAAATGGCCGGGAGAAACCCACAGGGAGTGGGGAACACCCATCAAAATGAGCGATGCCGTGAAGCAAAAAATCGATGCACTCTGGCCCTCGCTGGGCTTGGACTCCGGGGCAAGGTGACCGGCGACGATGGATAGCGCCCTTCTCCCCGGCTTTGTTCCTCTCAACAGCCTTTCCGGCGAAGCCTTGTCACAAGCGGCCGAACAGGTGCGGGAGGTGCCACTCGCGGTGGGGCAGACGCTGTTTCAGCGAGGCGATTCCGATCCAACCCGTTATTACCTGCTCGCGGGACAGATCGCCCTGGATGCCGGCAACGGTACTCCGCCCCTCCTTATCCAGGCCGGCAGCGAAGCCGCGCGTCACCCGCTGGCGCGACTGAAACCGCGCCATTATTCCGCGGTGGCCCAAACGCCCTGCCGCATCGCGGCGTTCGACGAAGCGGCGCTGGACGGCCTGATCGCTCAGGATCAAACCACCGCCTACGAGGTGATGGAATTCGAGGGGAACGATCCCTACTGGATGTTCGACCTGCTGCGCAACACCGCCTTCGCCAATGTGCCGCCGGCCAATTTGCGCGCCCTGTTCGAGCGCTTCCAGCCCAAACCGGTCAAGGCCGGCGAAGTGGTCGTCCGCCAGGGCGACCCCATCGGCGATTATTACTACCTGATTCGCGAAGGCCATGCCCAGGTGGCGCGGCGCAACGAAGCCGGCCAGGAACTGGTGCTGGCGAAATTGGGCCCGGGGGACGGGTTCGGTGAGGAGGCCCTGATTGCGCATGCCGCGCGCAATGCCACGGTGACCATGCTCGGCGACGGTCTGGTCATGTGCCTGTCCGCCGCCGACTTCGACACCTTGTTGAAGGAGCCGCTGGTGCGCAAGGCAAGTCCATCGGAAGTCATGGAACTGATTCGCGGCGGCCATGCCGATCTGATCGACGTGCGCCTGACGGACGAGTTCAAACAGGGCAGCCTGAAAGGCAGTTTCAACATCCCGCTCTGCCTGCTTCGCCTCAAAGCCGGCGCGCTGGATAGCCGGCGCGTCCATATCCTGGTCTGCGACAGCGAGCGGCGCAGCAGCATTGCCGCCTTCATCCTCGCGCAACGCGGCCTCGACGCGCGTGTACTCGCGGGTGGCCTCGACGCGCTGAAACAGACTGGCGACAAGCGCTAGCCCGGAAATTGCATAAATTGACGCGCGCCCTGGCTTGCCCCTTGCCCGTACTGGATAGTTTTGCTCAGGCGGGCGTATGAACCTAAATCCAGCAGTTGAAGCCGTAGAAGCGTAGGTTGGGCAAAGCGCAGCGTGCCCAACAACCCGTCGCAATGTTGGGCACGCTGCGCTTTGCACCCGCAAGGGGCACGCCGGATTCGTAAGCCGCTAAAGCGGACAACGACTCCGCTGCCCAACCTACGTCTACTGGAAAGTTTTGCTCAGGCGGGCGTATGAATCACTACGCTGCTTCTTCGCAAAATTCCCATTACAAACAATGGACAGCGCGATCATCACGCGAATTTATGCAATATCCGGGCTAGCAGCCTGTCGGAATTGGGAATCGTCGGCTGCAAAGTGACCGCGGCGGCCCATTTGTCACCGGCTTCGCCGGGCTTGCTTTTCGCTATCGACGACCACAGTCCGACAGGCTGCTGGTTCTGCTGTGTTATCAAACATTCATAACCTGATTTGCTGTCCGCCCGCCGCATGGGCATGGGCGCAAGCCCTTTGCGATAGCGGCCGCGGGGCGGAAGCGCAATGCAGGAATCGAATTTGGGAGGTGGTGTTGCATCGGTCGTGGCCCCGCGCGGGCGGTAATCTTCGGGTTCCGTGAATCGGTCGGCTTTTTTTGCCCCGGACAGTCGTTCACGCATCAGGAAGCCATACGACGTGATGCACAGGCCGGCAGGATGTCATCGCGCCACCCGGCATCGGCGACCAGGTGGGCATCGATAGGTGCGCCGATCACACGCACTGGGCCGCGCCGCCATCGGCTCTACACTCTTTCTGCCGCCGTGCAACATCAGCTCTTTCAGATACCAGCCCGCCGGCTGACCGCGATCAGCATGCGACAGCGCTTTGACCAGTTCGTCGCAATACGCTTTGAACCGAGGTTCAAGATTCAGCGCCATGTGGCCTCCGCTCCGCTCATTCCCGAGCCTGAATCGTCGCATTATCTGTAACACAGTCGAACTGGTGGCTTACTTACCGCCGCACTTGCCTTCCATGCCCTTCATGCCGCCGCATTTGCCTTCTTTGTCGGACTTCTTGGCGCCGCCGCAGCTACCTTCCTTGCCCTTCATGCCGCCGCATTTGGCTTCTTTCTCGGACTTCTTGGCGCCGCCGCAGCTACCTTCCTTGTCCTTCATGCCGCCGCATTTGGCTTCTTTCTCGGAGGTCTTGGCACCGCCACAGCTACCTTCCTTGCCTTTCATGCCGCCGCATTTGCCGTGGGAAGACGCCACCATATAGCCCTTTTCAATGGCCGCGGATGCGAACGGATTGTCAGTGGCGGAGGCGGGCGCAACCGCCAGGACGGCGGCAATGGCGGTACCCAGGAGCAGGGTCAGAACAGTTTTCTTGGAAGCCATGATGTTTCCTTTTAATGTATGCGTTCAGTTGAGGTGCCAGTTCCGCCAGCTCAGTCGGCTTCGCGCGTCGGATTCAGGCCTGGGTGGTACTGGAAAACGCCCCGAAAGAGGCGGTCGGCAATGTAGTCAGGAGCACCCCTAAATAGCAAGTTCTTTTTTAAAGTCAATGAGATAGATAACTCTTTAATGTTTCCGGGGAGAGGCGATAGTGGAATTACCGAACCGAGCGGTTTCCGGTAAACCTCGTCAAGGAGTCTGAGACGAGCAGCCAGTTTCCCGGCGGCACTCACCGTTTTCTTGGGCAGTACCAGTGACAGATCGTCCAGCATGTCGTCGATGGCGTATGGATCGCGTTGAACACGGCCATAGAGTGAATATTCGAGATGCGGCGGGGGGCGACTACGGTCGCCCCCGTTCCATTGCGGGGGCGGATGGCGGGCACAACCCAGGCCGTATGAGTGGGTAGAATTCGCGGCGTCCAATTTCAGGAATCCCACAAGGAAAGCGCCATGTCCATCTCCCATTTCACCCCAGCCCAGAAGGCCCAGGTCATTGCCGAGGCGCTGCCTTATATCCAGCGCTTCTGGGACAAGACCGTGGTGATCAAGTACGGCGGCAACGCCATGACCGACCCGATACTGAAGGCGGCGTTCGCGCGCGATGTGGTGTTGCTCAAGCTGGTTGGCCTCAACCCGGTGGTGGTGCATGGTGGCGGGCCGCAGATCGAGGATTTGCTGCGGCGTGTCGGCAAGAAGGGCGAGTTCATCCAGGGCATGCGGGTGACCGACGCCGAGACGATGGAATTGGTGGAAATGGTGCTGGGCGGCCAGGTGAACAAGGAGATCGTCAACCTGATCAACCAGGCCGGCGGCAAGGCGGTTGGCCTGACCGGCAAGGACGGGCGTTTCATACGCGCCCGGAAATTGATGATGGCGTCCAAGGACAAGCCGGGCGATGTCATCGACATTGGCCAGGTGGGGGAGATTACCCAGATCGACCCGAGCCTGATCGCTTTCCTCGATTCCGGCGATTTCATCCCGGTGATCGCGCCGATCGGCGTCGGCAGCGAGGGGGAAACCTACAACATCAACGCCGACGTGGTGGCGGGCAAACTCGCGGAAGTGTTGAAAGCGGAAAAACTGGTGCTGCTGACCAACACGCCGGGGGTGCTGGACAAGGATGGCAAACTGCTCACCGGCCTGACTCCACGCAGGATCGACGAGTTGGTGGCTGACGGCACCCTTTCCGGCGGCATGTTGCCGAAAATCGCCTCGGCGGTGGATGCGGCCAGAAGTGGCGTGAAGGCGGTGCATATCATCGACGGGAGGGTGGAGCATGCCTTGCTGCTGGAGATCATGACCGACCAGGGCGTGGGCACACTGATTCAGTCGTCATGATCTGTCGCGGGGCGCACCCCGCCAATCACGGTTTAATCGTGCTCGCTATAGGAATAACGGACGTGGCCGTAGCGCAGGGCCAGCACGGCCAGCGTGAGCAGAAACATGGATGCCGCGACACCGATCATGTGCCACATGTCCAGGTTCTTCATGTCCAGAACCAGATAACGCGCCAATGCGACGATGGCGATATAGATGGGGAAGCGCACCGGCAATTTCCCGGATTCGAAATACATGGCCACCATCGCCAGTATTTCCAGGTAGAGGAACATCAGCAGCAGGTCGGCCAGAGTGACCGTCCCGGCGGTCACCATATGGCCGACTTCGAGATAACCGGCGATCACGGTGGCAATGGTGATGACGGTCAGGCCGATATACTCGATGAAGCCGAGTATGGTCTGGGCGTGATGGGTGAACAGGTTTTGGCGCATGATTCGTCTCCTCTCTTGCTGGCGTGCATGCTACCTCAGTCGGATGCCGCCACGCGCGTACCACGGCGCCTTGCATCGCCTCCCGCCCGCACACTCATGATCGACCAGGTTATTCATGGACAGCCCCTAACACACTTTGCGCGGGTTCCATGAGCATTGCCATCCGCTCCGTTTTCTTTCACGCGGTCTTGCTTGCGCTACTCCTGTGCTGCGCGCGGCTGGCATGGAGCGTGGAACTCATCGTTCATCCGGGGGTTCCCGCGACCGAGCTGTCGCGCCCTCTCGCGCGCTTGATACTCGGCGCCAAAGTGACGAGCTGGGAAGACGGCAGCCGTATTCGTGTCTTTGTCATGCCGGACGAGTCCCCGCTGCATCAGGAAATGGCCAAGGGCATTCTTGATTTGTATCCGTACCAGCTTCGGGCCGCCTGGGACCGTGTCATCTATACCGGCATAGGGCAGGCGCCGATCCAGTTGGCGAATGAATCGGAAATGCGTAAGCAGGTGGCCTCTACACCGGGGGCGATCGGTTATGTCGGGAGGGTTTACAACAATGACAAAGTTCGTGCGTTACCTGTGCGCTGATGTCGCGCTGGCCGTGTTGTTGAACGGTTCGCCGGCGTGGGCCGACGAGGGCGATCTGCGCTTTCAGGGATTTGCCAGCCAACGCCTGACCGCGACCAGCGGGAAGAACAATTTCTTTGGCGATACCCGAGGAAAGCTTTCTCCGGACTACACGGAAATCGGCGCGGGACTGTCCTGGCGGCCCCATCCACAGTGGTTGCTTTCCGGGCAGGCCATCTATCGGCGCGGGGGGGAGTCGGAAAACGATGAGATCGATCCGGATTATTTCTATGCGGCCTATACCCCGCTGGAGAGCGAAGCGGGCCATGTGACGTTCAAGATCGGCAAGATCAAGGTGCCTTATGGCTTGTACAACGACATGCGCGATACGCCGATGACGCGGCCCGGCATACTGGCTCCGCAGTCCATCTACCTGGATTCCCTGCGCCAGATAACCCAGTCGGCGCTCGGGCTTCATCTGGATGTGGAGCGGGCGATTGGGGACGATGCCATCTCGCTGCGGCTCTCCCAGGTCACACCGAATTTCGGTAGCGACAATACCTTCTGGGCTTTGTTGGGGAGCCACACCGTTTTTACGGGTGAACTGTATTCCCGGAATAACGAGGCGTTCGCCGGCCAGTTGGCCTATGACCATGATGGCGGCCGCTTGCGCGCCCTGCTCAGCCATGCGGTGGGAACCGCTCGTTACCGTCCCGGCGCCCTGGATAACTGGAACGATGGCCGCCTTGATTTCAAATTCTCGGCCTTGTCCCTGCAATGGAATGGCGAGCGGGTCTCGCTCTCGGGGGAGTGGGCGCGCAATGGCTTTCATCGGCGCTTTGCCAGCGCCACGCTTCCCGGCCTGGACAGCCGCGACCTCGGCGGCTCCTGGTACTTGCAGGGCCAATGGCGTTTCGCGCCACGCTGGGAAGCGTTACTGCGCTACGACGTCAATCAAACGGACAGGAACGACCCGGACGGCACGAATTTCGCCATCAACAATCCGGGCCAGGCAGCCTGGATGCGCTATGCCAAAGATTGGTCCGTGGGCTTGCGCTACCGCCCGGATCGGCAATGGCTGCTGGCGGGAGAGTTGCACCGCGTGGACGGCACGAACTGGTTGCCGCCGGCGGATAACCTGAGCAATGGGGTGTGGGACACGCTCAACACCTCGCGGCGCTGGAACATGCTGCTGCTTCAGGCCACGTACCGGTTCTGAGCGCCTTGCCTGACTGGAATTCATCGGCGTGTGGCGGGCCGGTCACGCCGATCAAACCGCATCCCGGCGAGGGTGGCGTGCGCTGTGCGCACGATTGGTCGTGTCCCATGGGATAGCGTGCCCCGCGGGACAAAAATCGCGCGCACAGCGCACGCTCCTACGGCAACGCGTTACCCACTACAAATCACATAGCGCCAAAAAAACGGCGGGCCAAGCCCGCCGAAAAGGGAGATTACCGCTGGAAAACCTTTATCGCCGCGTCATACGAAACTGTCCGCGAACAGGCTGTTCGCCCAGGTGAACATGTCTTCGTAGTTGTCCTTGTTGACGACGTCGGACTCGCCCAGGTCGACTCGGTGCATGCCCTTGCCCTTCACAGCGCCGGCGGCATCGTAGATGTCGCCGTAGTTGTAGTTGGCGGACAGCCAGGAGGACGTGCTGGCGGTGATAGGGCTATAGCAGGCCGAGTTGGTGGCGACGTTCTGATCCGGGGCTTCGCCCGCCAGTGCCCGCACGATGGCATCCGCGCACACCTTGGCTTGCGAATTGGCCATGTGGCCGGACTTCGGCACCGCCTTGCCGTCGCTGGCGGGCACCGCGCAGGCATCGCCGATCACATGGATGTTCGGGTAGGCGGCGACGCCGTAGGTGAGCGGATTCACCGCCACGAAGCCGTTCGTCGTCAGCCCGGCGGCGATGGCGCCCGCCTTCTGGTTCGGGATGTAGTTCAGCACACGGGCGTTGTTCACGGTGCGGGCGCTGGTGACGATGCTGCGGCTGGCGGAATCCACCGATTGCACCGTGGCGTTGGGCACGTACTCGATCACCCCGGCATGGGTCATGTTGAAGGCATTGCCGAACGCGATCGGCTCGGCCTGGATGCTGGCGTTGGCGTCCAGCACGATGACCTTGGCGCCGGTGAGCTTCTTCGTCTTCAGGGTGTCGGCCACCACGCAGGCGCGCTCGTAAGGGCCGGGCGGGCAGCGGTAGGGCGATTTCGGTACGGTCATAACGAAGCTGTCGCCGTTGCCCATGCCGGCCAACTGGGTCTGCAACAGGGTGGTCTGCGGACCGGCCTGCCAGGCGTGCGGTGTCAGGTTTGTGTCCCAGTTGCCATCCGGCGGGGCGATGAAGTCGATGCCGGGAGACAGTACCAGATGGTCGTAAGACAAGACCTGGTTGCCACTGGCGGTGCTGACGGTCAGCGTATTGCCGGCGCCGTCGATGCCCACCGCGCGACCCTGCACGACGGTAATGCCGTAATTGCTCTTGAGGGCATTGAAGCCCAGGGTGATACGGCTCATCGGCAGGGCGCCGGTCAGCACCAGGTTGGAAAGGATGCAGGAGATATGGTTGGCGTTGGTGTCCACCAGGGTGACCTGGACGTTGCCGCCCCACATACGGATGTATTTCGCGGCGGTGGCGCCACCGAAACCGCCGCCCACCACCACGACCCGAGCGGGTGTCGTCGCGGCGCCGACGGCGCGGGGCAGTGCGGCCAGGGCGGAAGCGATGGCGGCCAGCTTGAGGAATTTCCTTCTGTTCAGGGTTTGCATGTCATGTCCTCTCTTAATTAATCGCGACGAGCGACGCTGGTCTTGCTGCTAGTGCTACCCGCCTTTTTGCTAGTGCTGCTGGTCTTGCTGCTAGTGCTATCCGCCTTTTTGCTTGCGCTACTGGTCTTGCTCTTCTCTGTCTCTTTTTTCTTTTCTACCTTCTTCTCCTCGGTTTTGACGCTGTGGCTGTCATTGCCGCCACTGTCTGTCCTGGTGCCAGTGCCAGTGCCAGTGCCAGTGCCAGTGCCAGTGCCAGTGCCAGTGCCAGTGCCAGTGCCAGTGCCAGTGCCAGTGCCGCTACGCACGCCGGAGAGGTAGTCCGCGATCAGTAGAATCTGCGCATCGGTATAGCCGTGTGCCTGACGACCCATGATGCCCTCGGGGACGCTGCGGTACTTCATTTCAAGCATTTCGTTGTTCAACTCGCGGGCACTCATGCCGGACAACTTGTCGAAACCGGGGCCGTTGCCGTTGCTGCCGTGGCATTGCGCGCACTGCGAGGCGAGAAGCTGGCCGGCGGGCGGGGCGGCCAGCGCGCCAGTCGCGGCCGTCAAGCCCAGCGCCAGGGCGAAGGGCAGATAGAATTTAGGCTGCATGTTCAATTCCTCCTGTGGTGGAACACTACTTTCAAGGGGCCATGTGACCGGGGCGGTGTCATGGGTGAATTCACAATACGTGTAAAAAAAACACACGTCAAATGAATATCCATAAGATATTGTTGTTAACTGTGCATAACTATATGAATAATAATGGATTGTTGTTTATTGCTATCGTGTTACGTTTACACACGTGATAAGATTTTGACATGGACGCGCCCTCCCGCCTCTCTCTCGTCGCCTCGCCCGCCCTGTTACGGGCGGTGCAGCGCCTGTTGCGTCCGCTGGCGCGTCTGCTGATGTCCTATGGCGTCAATTACGTGGCGTTCTGCGATTTGGCCAAGGGCGTGTTCGTGGCTGTCGCCGCGCGCGATTTTCCCGATGACGGCGCCACGGTCACGGATAGCCGGGTGAGCCTGCTTTCCGGTGTGCACCGCCGCGAGGTCAAGCGCCTGCGCGAGGAAATGCTGTTGCAGACACCACCTTCGCCCGTGGTTTCCCTGGGCGCCCAGGTGGTTTCGCGTTGGTGCGCCGATAGCGCCTTTCTCGACGCCCAGCGGCATCCTGTGGCACTGCCACGTTCCGCCAGCCAGGGCGGTGAGGTGTCGTTCGAGCGTCTGGTGGAAAGCGTCAGCAAGGACATCCGCCCGCGTGCCGTGCTCGACGAATGGCTGCGCCTGGGGGTGGTGACCCTGGATGCTGACGACCGCGTGCATCTGGTCGAACATGCTTTCGTGCCGGCGCGCGGGCTGGACGGGAAAAGCTTCTACCTGGGCAAGAACATCGGCGATCACCTGGCGGCGGCGACGCACAACCTGCTCGACGGCCAGCCGCCCTTCCTGGAGCGCAGTGTGTATTGCGATGGCCTGTCGCCGGAATCCGTGGCGACGCTGCGCGCCCTCTCGCGTGAAATGGCGATCGAAGCCATGCAGGATATCAATCGTCGCGCCCTGCAATTGCAGGAAGCGGACTTGGGTCGGGAGGCCGCCAGCCAGCGTATGGCCTTCGGCGTCTACTACTACGCGGAAGACGCCATGCCGAAGCGAGGAGAGGGGCGCTGATGCGATTCCTGCGCCTGCTGCTCGCCGGTTTTCTCTTGCTCGCGGGCGCTGCCCATGCCAATCCCTGCGCGCTGCCCGGCCTCAACCTGGACGGCGGCGGCATGGGGGGAAGTGGCCACCAGGGCGACGGCACGGGCTCGGGCGGTACCGGCCACGACGGTGATGGCAGCGGCATGGGCGGGACTGGCCACGACGGCAGCGGCAGCGGCGGCACCGGTCTGCGCGCGGATGGCCAGGGCATGGGTGGCACCGGGATCGTGGGCGTCATCACCGGCTTCGGCAGTATTTGCGTCAACGGCCTGCGCGTTACTTACGATGCGAATACCCCGGTCAGCGTCGATGGTGAAAGCGGCCACAGCGGGCAACTCGCCATCGGCCAACTGGTTTCGGTGGAGGCCGTGGGCAGTGGCAACACGCTGCGGGCGCGCCGTATCGCCCTGATTTCCGCATTGGTCGGGCCAGTCGACTGGGTGTCACCCGATGGCGATGGCTTCATGGCGATGGGGCAGCGGGTGCGCATGGCGCCGGAAGGCGCACCCCTGGGCGGGGGGCGTGGCCATCTGCCCAAGGTGGGCGAATTCATCCGCGTCAGTGGCATGCGCGATGCGACGGGCAACGTACAAGCCACCCTGGTACAACGCATCAGCCCCGGAAAGCGGGTGTCGGTGACGGCGCCGCTGGACTATCAAGCCGGCAACGTGGCGCGTATCGGCCAGCTCAATGCCATCGGCGCGAAGCCGCTGCCGCCCGGTCAGGAGGTGCGTCTGTCCGGCGTTATGGAAAAGGGTGTCCTTATGGTGCGCCAGGCCCGCGTCGCACCCGCGCTGGAATTCCTGGCGAAGCCGGAGCGGCTGGTCTTGCAGGGTGTGGTGCAGCGCGGCGCGCGGCCGGCGGTGCTGGATCTCGGCTACGCTCGCATGGCCGTCAAAGCGGGGGTGGCGATCAACGCCAAGCCGGGCCAGTGGGTCAGGGTGGACGTTGTCGCCCATGACGGTGGCGTGCTGGAAGCCGTGCGCTTCGATGCCCTTCGCCCGGACGCAAGCCGCTATGAAGGGCAACGCAAGCGGGAAGAGGATGCCGTGGGGCCGCAATCACAAGCGTTGCGGGAGCGTGAGGCAAGCAGCGAAAAATCGGAGAAACGGGAGACGCCGGAAAAGGCCGAGTTCGAGAAGATCGAAACGATGGAGAAGATCGAGAAGGTGGAGAGGGCGGAGAAGGTCGAGAAGCCCGAGAAGCCCGAGAAGCCCGAAAAGGTCGAAAAGGTCGAAAAGGTCGAAAAGGTCGAAAAGGTCGAAAAGGTCGAGAAGCCCGAGAAGGTCGAGAAGCCCGAGAGGGTCGAGAAGCCTGAAAAGGTCGAGAAGCCCGAAAAGGTGGAGAAGCCTGAGAAGATAGAAAAACCTGAGAAGGTGGAAAGACATGATTAGCAACGAACCGGGGATGCTGAAATGAACAAGCTTTATGCCGTGGCCGCGCTGTTGGCCTTGCCTGTATTGCCGGCCGGCGCGGGGGATATGACCCTCAGCAGCGGGCTGGACTACAGCAGCGGAAAATATGGCGCCAGCCAGCCCACGGAGATTTGGTATGTCCCGCTGACCGGCAAGTACGAAACCGGTGCATCCACGTTCAAGCTGACGGTTCCATATGTGCGAATCACTACCCCCGCCGGCAGCACGACGGATGGCGGGAAACTGACCACAGTAGGCGCCGGCCCATTGGAAACCCAGGAAGGCATGGGCGATGTGGTGGCCAGCTACAGCCACAGCCTGTTCGCGCAGCCGGTAAACGGGTTTCTGCTGGACCTGACCGGCAAGGCCAAGCTGGGTACGGCGGATGCCGGCAAGGGCCTGGGTACCGGCGAAAACGATTACACCGTGCTGGCCGATCTCTATTACCTGGCCGGCGCCTGGACGCCTTTCGCCACCGTGTCTTATCGCTTCACCGGCGATCCGGCCGGCAGGGATCTGAAAAATGTCTGGGGCGGTACTCTCGGCCTCGGCTACAAGCAATCTTCCGAGAACAGCCTCGGCCTCATGTGGGACAGCCGCCAGGCCAGTACCGCCACGGGCGTCGCCAGCAATGAGGCCACCGCCTACTGGGTACACAAGTTCGGCGGCGGCATGAAACTCCAGGCCTATGCCGTCAAAGGCTTTTCCGACGGCAGCGCCGACTGGGGCCTGGGCGCCATGTTCAGCAAGAGCTTCGAACCATGAGCGTCATGAAAATACCTTCCCGCGCCGCCGGCTTCACCCTGCTGGAACTGTTGGTCGTCCTGGTCATCCTCGGCCTGCTGGTCGGCTATGTGGCGCCGCGTTATTTCGCCCAGGTGGGCAAGTCCGAGGTGAAAGTGGCGCGCGCGCAGGTGAAAGCCCTGGAAGACGCCCTCGACCAATACCGCCTCGACGTGGGGCACTACCCGGTTTCCCAGTCGGGACTCGCCGCGCTCAACGAACAACCCTCCGGGGAGAGCCGCTGGCAGGGGCCGTATCTGAGAAAAACCGTGCCCAACGATCCCTGGGGCCACCCTTACCAATACCGCGCGCCGGGTGAACACGGCGAATACGATCTCTGGTCCTTCGGCCGCGACGGCCAGGCCGGCGGCAACGGTGAAGACGCCGACATCGTGAGTTGGCAATGACTCGCGAACAAATCGGGCTGACTCCCCCCTTTTTCAAAGGGGGGCGGGGGGGGATTTTCACAGGTGACGGTAGTGCATGTGGCTTCCTGTTTTTGCGAAGGGGGATTGGGGATTTAGCGACGTGTGCCAGAGCAGCCGTCTCGGAAATCCCCCCTAACCCCCCTTTGAAAAAGGGGGGGGTCTCCGTCCCATGATCTTCCAGGTCCGCGCCCTCAACGCCGCCGGTCGCGTCAGTCTGCGCCTGGAAGCTGCCACGGCTGCCGAGGCGGCGGCACAGGCGCGTGGCGAGGGGCTGACCGTGCTGGCGGTGCGGCCCGAGCGGGGACTGAATACCCTGTTCTCCCGGCGCGCGCATTTTCCCCTGCTGCTGTTCACGCGCGAACTCCTGGCCCTGCTTTCCAGCGGCCTGGCACTGATCGAGGCCCTGCAAACCCTGCTGGAAAAGGAAACTCGCAACGAACCGCGCCAGGTGCTGGCCGGGGTGCTGGAACGGATCAATCAGGGCGAAGCCTTCTCCGTCGCGCTCGGCCATTTCCCCGCCGTGTTTCCCGCGCTCTATGCCGCCAGCGTGCGCGCCGCTGAACGCAGTGGCGATCTGGCGCCCGCCCTGGCGCGCTATGTGGCCTGGCAGGAACGGGTGGACGTGGTGCGGCGCAGCGTGATTTCCGCGTCCATCTATCCGCTCATGCTGCTGGTGCTGGGCGGGCTGGTGGCGCTGTTCCTGATCGGCTTCGTCACGCCGCGCTTTGCCTCCATCTACGCCGACAACCTGGAGCGCCTGCCCTGGGCCTCGCGCGCCTTGATGGGCCTGGGCGTCTGGATCGACGCGCATGGCCTGGGCGCCGCCCTCGGTTTCGCGGGCAGCCTGCTCGCTTTTGCCTGGGCCGCCACGCGTCCCGCCGCGCGCGCCGCCGTGGCGCGCCTGGCCTGGCGTCTGCCCGGCCTGGGCGAGCGTTTGCGGGTGTTCCAGCTCACCCGCTTCTACCGCACCGTGGGCATGTTGCTGTCCGGCGGCACCCCCATCCTGCCCGCCCTGGACATGGCGGCGGGCCTCCTGACGCTGGAATTGCGCTCGCGGGTGGCGGTCGCCGCCGGCCACATTCGCGCCGGCCAACCCATTTCCGAAGCCATGCAACAGGCCGGCCTCACCACCCCGGTGGCGGCGCGCCTGCTGCGGGTGGGGGAAAAAAGCGGCCAGATGGGCGAGATGATGGAAAACCTCGCCAGCTTCCACGACGAAGAAACCAGCCGCTTCGTGGAAAGCTTCACCCGTATCTTCGAGCCCCTGCTGATGGCCGTCATCGGTTTGCTGGTGGGGTTGATCGTCGTTCTGCTGTATCTGCCCATCTTCGAATTGGCGGGGAGCATCGAATGAAGCACGGCATGGCCACCTCCCCGTGTGACGTTGATTTCGGCACTGGTGCCGGCGAACGCGCCTTCCCCCTTTATCAAAGGGGGAGTGAGGGGGATTTGGCAACGGTTGCGGTTGCGCGGCCCCTGGAGAAATCCCCCCCGGCCCCCCTTTGGAAAAGGGGGGGCGAACCGTCCGCTCGTCGAGCAATTTCAGGTTGACCACACGCCCATGACCATCACCTCCGATCTCATCCGCCAGGCGCGGGAACATGCCATCGTCCACGGCGAAACCGCGCTGGCGGCGCTGGAACGTCTCTCCGGGCTGGACGGCAAAGCCTTCATGCGCGCCTTGTCTGACGCGTTTTCCTACCCGGCGCTGGACATGGCGAACCTGCGCGACATGGCGCCCGCCTTCGAGCTGTTGCCGTTCGCGCAGTCCCTGGCGCGCGAGTGCGCCGCCTGCCGTGATGGCGACGGCAATCTCTGGTTCGTGTTCGCCGATCCGCTCAAACCCGAGCTGCTGGAATGGGCGGAACGCCGCCTCAACTTCGCCTTCCGGCCCGCCCTGGCGCGGCGCGAGGACATCCTGGCCTGGCTGCATCGCCTGGAGGTGAACCTCAAGGCGATGGATAGCGCGCTGGGCGAATCCGCCGTGGGCGGCGACGATGGCCGCGCCGAGGAGCTTTCGCTACAAGCCATCGGCGCCGACGCTTCGCCGGTCATCAAGCTGGTGCACTCGACGCTGTATGACGCGCTGTCCAGCGGCGCTTCCGACATCCACCTGGAAAACGATGCCCAGGGACTGACCATCAAGTACCGCATCGACGGCGTGCTCAACCGCATCGCCCAGCCGGCCGGGCGCGAGATGGCGGAACAGGTGATCTCGCGGGTGAAGGTGATGGCCGAACTGGACATCGCCGAGCGGCGCATTCCCCAGGACGGCCGCTTCAAGGTGAAGTTGCGCGGCCGCGAGGTGGACATCCGCGTCTCCATCATGCCCGGCGTATTCGGCGAGGATGCCGTGCTGCGCGTGCTCGACCGCCAGCAACTCGACGACGAACTCTCCGGCATCACCCTGGAACGTCTCGGCTTCGCGGGCGCGGCGCTGGAGTCCATCCGCCGCATGGCGCGCGAGCCTTACGGCATGTTCCTGGTCACCGGCCCAACCGGTTCCGGCAAGACGACGACGCTTTATGCCGCGCTGTCCGAGATCAATACCGGGCGCGACAAGATCATCACCATCGAAGACCCGGTGGAATACCAGTTGGCCGGCGTGTTGCAGATTCCGGTCAACGAGAAGAAGGGCCTGACCTTCGCGCGCGGCTTGCGCTCCATCCTGCGCCACGACCCGGACAAGATCATGGTGGGCGAGATCCGCGACCCGGAAACCGCGCAGATCGCCATCCAGTCCGCGCTCACCGGCCACCTGGTGTTCACCACCGTGCACGCCAACAACGTGTTCGACGTGATCGGCCGCTTCATGCACATGGGGGTCGACCCCTACAGCCTGGTTTCCGCCCTCAACGGCGTCCTGGCGCAGCGTCTGGTGCGGGTCAACTGCCCGCGTTGCAGCGTGCCGGTGACGCCGGATGACGAATTGCTGGCGCTCTCCGGCATCCACGGCGGCGCCGGCTGGAGCTTCCGCGCCGGCCCCGGCTGCGCCCACTGTCGCGGCAGCGGCTACAAGGGCCGCCGCGCCATCGCCGAATTGATGCGCCTGAACGACGAACTGCGCGAACTCATCGTCGCCCGCGCCCCTATCCGCCAGGTCAAGGAAGCCGCCGCCCGCGCCGGCGTGCGTCCTTTGCGCGAAGCCGCCCTCGATCTGGTGCGGCAGGGCGAAACCACGCTGGAGGAAGCGAACCGTGTCACCTTCGTGGGCTGATTTGTTCACACCAGCCACCCTCTACCTCGGCCCCGACCGGGTCGTCCTGCGCGCGCGCGGCGCGATACATACCGCCGTGCCGACCGAGCCGGGCTGGGCCGGCGCCGTCGCCGCGCTGCAAAACCTCCTGGACGGTCGTAGGTTGGGCAAAGCGAAGCGTGCCCAACATGGCGGCGGGTTGTTGGGCACGCTCCGCTTTGCCCAACCTACGCAGCAACCTACTTCGAGCGGCCGCGTGGCCATCGTGTTGTCCTCGCATTTCGCCCCGCTCTGGCTGCTGCCCGGCGCCCCCACCCGCTTGAACCACGAAGAAACCCGGGGCTGGGCGGAAAGCCAGGCGGCGGAACGCTTTGGCGAACTGTCCGCGAACTGGCGCCTCGCCTTTCGCCCCGCCCCGGTGGGCGAGCCTCTCCTGGCATCCGGCTTGGATAGTGGCCAGTGGGCGGAACTCCTGCACACCCTGACTGGCGCGGGCCTCAGTGCCGCTTCCGTGACCTCCTGGCCGGCGCTGGCCTTGGCTCGCTATGGTGGCCGGGCCACGGCGCGTCTGGCTTTGCTGGAAAGTGGCCGCCTCACGCTGGCCAGCCTGGCAAGCGGCAAGGTGGTCGCGCTGGACAGCGCGCGTGGTGAGCCGGAGGCGATGGCCGGCCTGTTGGCGCGCGCCGCCTTGATTGATGGCCTCGGGGACGCGCCTACGCTCCTGGTCGGCACCGGCGTGGTGGGCGACTGGCCCGGCACCCGTATCCTCGCCAACGCGCCGGAGACCGCCGTCCTTTCCGGGCGCGCTGAGCCCGATTTCCTGCAAACCCGGCCACGCCCACCGCTGGTGGCCTGGCTGCTGCTGGCTGCGGGCCTCGGGCTGGCCGCCCTGGTCGGCGCGCGCCATGCGACGCTGACGGAACAACTCGCCACCTTGACCGTCCCGGAAACCCCTGTGGCCGCCAAGCCGCGCCCTGAGCGCGGCATGGTGGCTACCCCGGCGCGGCCCTGGGGCGAACTGCTCAACCGTCTGGAAAGCCAACGGCCGAAACAGATCGCCCTGTTGTCCCTGCGCGGCGACGCCGCACGCGGCGACGCACGCATTACCGCCGAAGCACGTAGCGCCGCCGACATGCTGGCCTGGTTCGACAGCTTGCGCGCCGCCGGTTTCGGCGATGCCACCCTGGTCCAGCATGAGGTTCAGCTCGAAGCCGAGCAGCAGCCGGTGCGCTTCGAGATTCGACTGAATTGGGGGACGCCATGAACCTGAATAGCCGTAGGTTGGGCAAAGCGCAGCGTGCCCAACACACCGCCACCATGTTGGGCACGCTGCGCTTTGCCCAACCTACGGGTGTGATGAGTATTTCAGGATGAATACCGCGCGCATCCAGTTTCAGTTCGCCCGTCTCGGCTGGCCCGGTGCGCTGGGCGCCGTGCTGCTGCTGGCCGCCCTGGCGACCGATCTTCTGGCCAACCTCGGCCTGGAGGACGAAATCGCGACCCGGCAGGCGGAAGCCGCCAGCCGCGCCCTCCTGCCGGCCGCCGCCGAGCGTGTGCGCAAACCGATTACCTTGCCGCGTGAGCGCGCGGAAATCGCTTTGCCGCGCCTGTTCCTCGCCGCCCGCCGGCACGGTTTGAGCCTCGACGAAGGCCGTTACGCGGAGACCGGCAAGCCGGGAGAAAGCCGGTCTCTGCGCATCGACCTGCCGGTGATCGCCCCCTATCCGACCCTGCGCGCCTTCCTCGCGGAAGTGCTCGACGACAACCCGGCGCTGCTTCTGGAAAGCCTGGAACTGCGCCGCGACGACATCGCGGCGACAGAACTGGATGTGCGCCTGCGCTTCGTACTGAACCTGGAGCCGGCACAATGAAGCCGCGCCAGATCCCGCTCGCGCGTGAACGGACGCAAGACCGTAGGGTGGATAAGCGAAGCGCATCCACCCCCGCCACGTCCGGAATGGTGGATGCGCTTCGCTTATCCACCCTACGGCAACTGAACCTGGAGACCGCGCGATGAAGCCGCGCCACATCTTGCTCGCCCTGGTTCTGGCGGCGACCCTGGCAGCGGTTTTCTGGCCGCAGCCGCAAGAAGAGGTGGTGGGCGCCGTGGCGAAACAAAACGGTATGGTGGATAAGCGAAGCGCATCCACCCCCGCCAAGCCCGGAATGGTGGATGCGCTTCGCTTATCCACCCTACGGCAACCGGACTCCCAACTTGGCGCCATGCGCGCCGACCTGTTCCCGGCGCAGACCTGGCAGCCGCCGCCGCCACCCGCGCCTAAGCGGGTGGAACTGCCGCCAGCGGCCCCGCTGGCGCCGCCCCTGCCGTTCCAGTACCTGGGGCGCTGGAAAGAAGGCGGCAAGGACGTGGTTTTTCTGGACCAGGGCAACCGCGTGCTGCAAGCGCGAGTCGGCGACACCCTGGCCGGCTGGCATCTGGATCAGGCGAGCGACGATGCTCTTGTCTTCACCTGGACCGCTTTGAACATGCAGCAGACCTTGAGGATTTCGCCATGAAACGGCTGTTATTGATGTTGCTCGTCGCCATCGCGCTGAGCCTGGCCGCCTGCGCCAGCGACCCGGCTTTCCGCGAAGGTGAAAGGCTGCTGGCCGAAGGCAAGGATGTCGCCGGGGTGGCCGCACTGGAAAAATCCGTGGCCGCGCATCCCGGCAATGCCCAGTACCGCACCGCCCTGGTCCGGGCGCGCGAGGCGCTGTTGCAGAAGGGGCTGTTCGCCGCCGAGGCACAGGCCCGGTCCGGCAAGCTGGAGGAAGCGGGTGCGGCCTATCGTGCATTGGCCCGGCAGTATGGCGACGATGCCCGCGTCGTCAGCGCCCTCAACGAAATCCAGGTGCGCCTGGACAACCAGAGGCTGCTGAAGGCAGCGGCGGATTACCTGGCGAAAAACGAACCGGAAGCCGCGCGCGCCCGTTTGCGTGCCGTGCTGGCGCGGGAACCGGGCAACCCGGAGGCGCAACACCTGCTCAAGCAGATCGAGGAAAAAGCGGGGCAGACGCGCGGCGTCGAGGTGCCGCAACTGGGCGCCAGCTACCGCCGCCCGGTCAGCCTGGAATTCCGCGATGCACCGCTGAAGCAGGTGTTCGACGCCTTGAGCCGCCAGTCCGGCCTGAATTTCGTGTTCGACAAGGACGTGCGGGTGGATCAGAAAGCCACCGTGTTCGCGCGCGATACCGCCATCGCCGACGCCCTCGATGCCCTGCTTGCCACCAGCCAGTTGGCGAAGAAAATCCTCAACGGCAACACCGTGCTGATCTACCCCAACCAGCCCAACAAGGTGAAGGACTACCAGGAACAGGTGGTGAAAAGCTTCTTCCTCGCCCACGCCGACGCCAAACAGGTGATGACCCTGATCCGCACCATGGCGCGGATCAAGGACGTGTATGTGGACGAAAAACTGAACATGGTGGCGGTGCGCGACACCCCCGAAGTGGTGCGTCTGGCGGAAAAACTGGTGCAGATGGCCGACCGGCCGGATGCCGAGGTGATGCTGGAAGTGGAGATCATGGAGGTGAAGCGTAACCGGCTGCAGGATCTGGGGGTGCAGTGGCCCAGCCAGTTCTCGGTCTTGAGCATCAAGGACATCAACACCGCCACGACCACGGCCGTCGCCACCACCAACACGACTAACCAGGTATCACAGGCTTTGACCGTGGACATGCTGAAGAATATCGACGCCACCAAGATTGGTGTCTTCCCCAATCCGTCATTGAATCTGCGCAAGGACGCCAGCGACGTCAACCTCCTCGCCAATCCGCGCATCCGCGTGAAGAGTCGCGAGAAAGCCAAGGTCCACATCGGCGACAAGGTGCCGGTGATTACTTCCAACGTCACTTCCACCGGGGTGACCTCCGAATCGGTCGCCTATCTCGATGTCGGCCTCAAGCTCGACGTCGAGCCGCAGGTGGGGCTGGACGGCGATGTCACCATCAAGGTCGGCATGGAAGTCTCCAACATCGTGCGCGAGGTGAAGAGCGCCACCGGCACGCTGACTTACCAATTAGGCAGCCGCAACGCCAACACCGTGCTGCGCCTGAGGGACGGCGAAACCCAGGTGCTCGCCGGCCTGATTTCCGACGAAGACCGCGCCGGCGCCAGCAAGGTGCCGGGCCTCGGCGACCTGCCCATCATCGGCCGCCTGTTCTCCAGCAACCGTGACGAACTCAACAAGACCGAGATCATCCTCACCATCACCCCGCGCATCCTGCGCAACATCGAGCGCCCGGAACTGGCCGACGCCGAATTCTTCGCCGGCACCGAAAGCCAGACCAGCGACCAGCCCCTGCGCGTGCGCGCCGCCCGCCCGGCACCCGGACAAAACGCCAGCGAACCCGAGCCGGCGCTCCCCGTCGTCATGGTCCCGCCCCTCGCGCAATGACCCATGATCCCGCGAGCCGTCTTTCTCCCCCCTTTCTCAAAGGGGGGCCGGGGGGGATTTGCAACGTATGCACTCGCGCAAGCGTCGCGGAAATCCCCTCTAACCCCCCTTTGGAAAAGGGGGGGACTCGGGCGCCGACTTCATCGATGGTCGACGCGAACCGTGCCTTGAGAAAGGGGGGAGATAAAGCCTCCCACGGCTTCACCCTGATCGAACTGGTGGTGGCCGTCGCCATCGTCGGTGTGCTCGCCTGGATGGCCGTGCCGCTGCTGGAAGTGACCCAGCAACGGCAGAAGGAAGGCGAACTGCGCCTGGCCCTGCGCCAGATTCGCGGCGCCCTCGATAGTTACCGGCAGGCCGTGCTCGACAAGAAGATCGCGGCCCCGGCCGACGCTTCCGGCTATCCGCCGAATCTGGAAGTCCTGGCCGAAGGCGTGCCCGACATCACCCGGCCCGACCTCCGCCCCATCTACTTCCTGCGTCGCCTGCCGCGCGATCCCTTCGCCACCTCGGGTGACGCCGGCGCCGGCGAAACCTGGGGCAAACGCAGCTACGCCAGCCCGCCGGACGATCCCAAGGAGGGCGAGGACGTGTTCGACGTCTATTCCCTGTCAGCGAAAATCGGCTTGAACGGCGTGAGGGTTCGGGAATGGTAAACAGGGTGGCAAACAAGCGTGGCTTCACCCTGGTCGAACTGCTGGTGGTGCTGTCCATCATCGCCCTCCTGCTTAGCATCGCCGCGCCGCGCTATTTCCAGCACATCGAGCGCTCGAAGGAAGCCGTGCTGCGGGAAAACCTCGCCACCCTGCGCGACGCCCTCGACCAGTACAACGCCGACAAGGGCCGCTGGCCCGACAGCCTGGAGACCCTGGCGGAGGCGCGCTACCTGCGCGCCGTACCAACCGATCCCCTCACCGAGCGCAACGACACCTGGGTAACCGAAGCGGGCGAGGAGGGCGCCGGTGTGCGTGACGTGCATAGCGGCGCGACGGGTGAAGGCGCGGACGGCAGAGCCTATGCGGAGTGGTAAGCGGAGCGGCGGCAGTGGAAACACCGGCGGGGCGTGTGGCCTCCCCCTTTTCCAAAGGGGGATCGAGGGGGATTTAGCGCCATTTACCTGGTCGCCCACCTCGGAAATCCCCCCTAACCCCCCTTTTAAAAAGGGGGGAACCTCTGCTCCTGCCGTTTCACCGGCAAACGCGAATGGGCTTTTTGGCGAAGTGGCGAGGTTGCGGGGCAACCCTCGCCAATCCGGCTTCACCCTGCTTGGCCTGCTCTTTCTGGTGACGGTTCTCGGTCTGCTATTGGCGGCGGTGGGCACGACCTGGAGCATGCGGAGTCAGCGGGAAAAGGAGGCCGAACTGCTGTTTATCGGCGACCAGTATCGTCGCGCCCTCGTCAGCTATTACCGGCTGGAGCCGAGCCCGGACAAGCACTTTCCGAAGAAGCTGGCGGACCTGACGCGCGACCCGCGTTACCCCCACACCGTGCGCCATTTGCGCCGCCTCTGGCCGGACCCGATCAGCGGCGGCGACTGGGCGCTGGTGCGTGACGAGGAGGGGGGGATCACGGGTGTGCACAGCACTTCCACCGCACTCCCGAGAAAAACAGCCGGCTTTACTCATGAGAACGCCGCATTCGAAGGCGCCAGCCGTTATGCGGATTGGGTGTTCGTGGCGACGCCTTGAGTCTGGTTGAGGGGGGGGCGCCCCGAAAAAACGGCTCGATGTGATTCGGTGCAGGCAACACGCAGGGCTGGCGGGCAGGTCACGCCGATCACCCGCCCGCCGGCGATGTAGCGTGCGCCGCGCGCACGATTGGACGCGTGCCCAGCGGAGGTCGTGGGAGCGGTCTTGCCCGCGATTGGCGGCTACGGCAACGTGTTACCCACTCCGAATCACATAGAACCGAAAAACTGGCTTCTTCAATTTCAGGCAAGCATCGCCGGCCTCGCTTTTCGCTATCGACGAGCAAAGCCCGACAGGCCGCCAGGTGGGTCGGGCCTCTGGCGTTTCGCCGACGCGGTGCGCTTCGCGCGGGTTAGCCGCGCCGGTACTGGATGGCTTCCGCGACGTGGGTGGCGCTGATCCGCTCCTGCCCGGCCAGGTCGGCCACCGTGCGCGCCAGTTTCAATACCCGGTGGTAGGCACGCGCCGAGAGATTGAGACGGGTGATGGCCTGCTTGAGCAAGGTTTCGCCGGGGCCGTCGAGCGGGCAATGGCGGTCGATTTCGCGGCCGGAGAGGCGGGCGTTGGGTTTCTCCTGGCGCGCCAGTTGCCGTTCCCGCGCGGCCGTCACCCGCGCCCGCACCGCGGCGGAAGGCTCGCCGGCCTGGATGCCGGTCAACTCGTCTTGCGGCAGCGCGGGCACTTCGATATGCAGGTCGATACGGTCGAGCAAAGGGCCGGAGAGTTTGCCGCGATAGCGCGCCACCTGTTCCGGGCTGCAATGGCATTTTCCCGAAGGGTGGCCGAGATAGCCGCAGGGACAGGGATTCATCGCCGCCACCAACTGGAAGCGGGCGGGGAAATCGGCCTGATGCGCGGCGCGCGAGATGGTGATGTGGCCCGCTTCCAGGGGTTCGCGCAGGGCTTCCAGCGCCGGCCGGGAAAACTCGGGCAGCTCATCGAGAAACAAAATTCCATGCGAGGCCTGGCTGACTTCGCCGGGACGCGGCGGATTGCCACCGCCGACCAAAGCGACGCCGGAGGCGGAGTGATGGGGGGCGCGATAGGGCCGCACCTTCCAGGCCTCGGGGCGGAAGCCGCCTGTCAACGACAGCACGGCGGCGGATTCCAGCGCTTCCGCTTGCGTCATCGGCGGCAGGATGCCGGGCAGGCGGGCGGCGAGCATGGATTTTCCGGTGCCGGGCGGGCCGCTCATGAGTAACGAGTGGCCGCCCGCCGCCGCGACTTCCAGGGCTCGCCGCGCGGCCTGCTGGCCCTTCACGTCGGCCAGGTCGGGATAGGGCGGTGGCGTGCCGGCGGCGGGCGCGCAGGTGCGCGGCAGCGGGGTACGGCCGCTGAGATGGGCACAAACGGCCAAGAGGCTGTCGGCGCCGTAGACCTCGGCGTCTTCCACCAGCGCCGCTTCCAGGGCGCTGCTTTGCGGCAGGAGAAAAGCGCGACCGGAGCGGACGGCGGAAAGCATCATCGCCAGGGCACCGCGAATCGGCCGCAGTTGGCCGGTGAGCGCCAGTTCTCCGGCGAATTCGAATTCAGCGAGCCGAGTGCCCGGCAGTTGCCCGGAGGCGACCAGCAGGCCGATGGCGATGGGCAGGTCGAAACGCCCGGACTCCTTGGGCAGATCGGCCGGCGCCAGGTTGATGGTGATGCGCCGCTGCGGAATCTCGAAACCGGATTGCAACAGCGCCGCGCGCACCCGGTCGCGCGCTTCCTTCACTTCCGCTTCCGGCAAGCCCACCAAAGTCATGCTGGGCAGGCCGTTGGCGAGATGCACCTCCACCGCCACTTCCGGCGCATCCATCCCGGCCAGGGCGCGGCTGGTGACTACGGCCAGACTCATGCGGGACTCCCTTGTTTTTCGATGGGGCGGATATTCGACCGCCAAGCGCGTATCGGCAAGCGCGGATGTAGCGCCGGCATCCTGCCGGCGTCTTTAAAACCCGCCGGCAAGGATGCCGGCGCTACAAAAAAAATGGCCGCTCGCGGCGGCCATTTTCGGGTGCGGACTGCGCTCAGTCGGCGTAGAGCTTTTCCAGGCGCTCGTGCTTTTCCTGCGCTTCGATCGACAGTTCCGCCGTGGGCCGGGCGAGCAGGCGGGGGACGCCGATGGGGTCGCCGGTTTCCAGGCAGTAGCCGTAGGAGCCGTCTTCGATGCGTACCAGGGCGGTGGTGATCTTCTTGAGCAGCTTGCGTTCGCGATCACGCACGCGCTGTTCCAGCATGTTTTCTTCTTCTACCGTGGCGCGATCATTGGGGTCGGCGAAGACTTCGTTTTCCTTGAGGTGCTCGCCGGTTTCGCGAGCGTTATCGAGGATTTCGTCGCGCATCGTGACCAACTTGGCCTTGAAGTAGGCCAGTTGGGCCTTGTTCATGTAATCGGCTTCGGACATCTTGTGCAGGTCCGCATCACAGGTAATGGTGGCGACGGCTTTTGCGGCGGCCTTGGTGGTGGTTTTGGGGGCCGCTTTCGGTTTCGCCGCCGCCTTGGGTTTTGCGGTGTCCGTCGCGGAAGTGCTGGCCGCTTTTTTGGCTGCTGTTGCCACGCTCGACTCCTTCAAAAATGATGGGGGTGAAAAAATAGGCGCGGATTATGCCATGTTCGCGCTGGTGTCTAGCGGTTCCTGAACAATTGCCGCGCCTTCCTTGTCCGCGCCGCCGTGAAACCGGTGCAAACGTGACGACATGAAACTGGAGGGACTCAGCCCCGTACTGGGGGGCAAGCCTGGGGCTGTGTTGGGA
>JAUXXW010000130.1 GCA_030684775.1 Pseudomonadota bacterium | reverse complement strand
AGTTGCCCTGGCCGTCCACCAGCGGGTAGCGCAGGGAAAAGGTCTGCGCCATACGCACGATGGTGTCGTACACCGCCGTGTCGCCGTGCGGATGGTATTTACCGATCACATCACCGACCACACGCGCCGATTTCTTGTAAGCCTTGTTCCAGTCGTTGTTCAGCTCGTGCATCGCGAACAACACGCGCCGATGCACCGGCTTGAGGCCGTCCCGCACATCCGGCAGGGCGCGCCCGACGATCACGCTCATGGCGTAATCGAGGTAGGAACGGCGCATTTCCTCTTCCAGACTGACGGGCAGGGTTTCTTTGGCGAACTGGTTTTCCATTGCGGGGCGTCTTCTCGGTTTGTTCTTTGAAAAACGTTATGTTTTTGCTGGAAAAAAGCCGCGCGATTCTAGCACGCCAAGGCCCCCTTTTCCGGACGGAATCGGGACGGTCGTTCGGTGTCGGCGCGGAGTTGCGAGGTGGCGGAAGTCCCCGACGCCCCCCTTGCCCGGAGGCTTCTGAAAAACGCCGGCGAGGATGCCGGCGATACATCGGGCAATCCGGGCATCCGCCAGACCGTCCTTCCAGGCCGACATGCCGCCCGTGCCGATGGCTGGCCGCGGACACTCATCGAAACCAACGGCAGGGCGGGCCATTGAACATGGCGTCACGCCCCCTCTTCGTTTGCGAGACCGTCGGCCACGTTCCAGCCGACCACGGCGCTTACCCCTTGAGGCTGTCCCGGACACGCTCCAGCCGCGAGCGGACTTCCTTGCCCAGCTCATGCACTTCCGGCCGCTCGACCAGTTGCAGCACCGCCGCCGGGTCCATGAAGGCGACGACGACACCGTCATCCCCCTCGCGCACCACGACATTGCAGGGCAGCAGCAGCCCGATATCCGGTTCGGCGGTGATGGCCTGATGGGCCAGCGGTGGATTGCAGGCGCCGAGGATGCGGTAGGGACGTCCCTCCACACCCAGCTTGGCCTTCATGGTGGCCTGCACGTCGATGTCGGTGAGGACGCCGAAGCCTTCCGCCTTGAGCGCCTCGGTCACATTCTGAACCGTGGTGTCGAAAGGGGTGTCGAGGGTGATCGAAAATCCGTACATGAAATGCTCCAGTCTGTTTGAAACCTGGCGAGTCTACTTTGTGGCGGTTTCCCACACGCCATGAATGTGCGGAACAGGGGCGATCCCAACACGAACGTCACCGTCTTCTCCGCCAACGCGCGCGAGATTACGAATTTGTAATCTCCCCGTCAGCTTTCGGTAGGGCACGGCAAGGCAGCATGCCGGCCATGACCCAATACGCCACTCTCTTCCTGATTCTTCTGCCCGGCCTGGCCGCGGCCGCCACCTTGCGCGAGGCGCTCGACGCGGCGGTGGAGCGGGCGCCGCAGGCACGCGGCCTGGAAGCGGGGCGTGAGGAAGCGGCCGCGCATCGTTACGCCGCCGACCGCCTGTTTCCCGGTATGCCGGCCCTGGGGCTGGGCCAGCGTGAAGGGGAAGGCGGCAAACGCGAGTTCGAGCTGGAACTTTCCACGCCGCTGTGGCTGCCGGGGCAACGCCAAGCCAGTCTGGCGCTGGCCGACGCGCGCATCGAGGAAAACGCGGCGGCCTACGCCGCGCGGCGCTGGGCGCTGGCGGGTGACTTGCGCAACTTGCTGGCGGCCGCCCAGGTGGCGAAGGCCGAGGTCGAGCTTGCGCGCGCCCGTCTGGAAAACGACCGCCGGCTTGCCGACGAAGTGGCGCGGCGGGTGGCGGCCGGCGATCTGGCGCGCGCCGATGCGTTGTTGGCGCGCGGCGAGGTATTGGCGACCGAGAGCGCGGTGCTGGAGGCCGACAGCCGCCTGACCCGGGCGTTGCGCGATTACCGCGTGTTGACCGGGCTGGCCGTGCTGCCCACGGAGGTTGTGGAGACTCTGGCCCCGCGGTCGGCCGAAGCAATGACTCAACATCCCGCCCTGGACAGCGCCCGGCGCAATGTCGAACTGGCGCGCGCGGGCCTGGAACTGACGCGGCGGACTCGGCGCGATGCGCCGGAACTCGGCGTGCAGGTGCAAACCGCGCGCGATGTATCCGGCGCGGATTACCAGAACAGCGTGCGCTTCGGCCTGCGCATCCCGTTTTCCGGCGAAGCGCGCAACCGGCCGTTGCTGGCCGCCGCCAATGGCGATCTGATCCGGGCCGAGGCGGAACTGGCACAGGCAACGGCGGAACTCGAAAACGAATTGCAGACCGCGCAAGCGGAACTGGCCAACGCCGAGCGCGCCGAGGAACTGGCGCGCGCGCGCCGGCAGGGTGCCACGGAACGCCTGCGCCTGATGCGGCGCGGCTTCGATCTCGGCGAGCTGTCCCTGGCGCAACTCTTGTTGGCGCGTGGCCTGGCGAATGAGGCGGAGGCGGCGACGGCCCGCGCCGGCCTGTCGCTGGCGGCGGCGCGCGCGCGTTTGAATCAGGCCCGGGGGGTGTTGCCGTGAAGATCGTTCTGTTCCTGCTGGGTTTGCTTTCCATCCAGCCCGTTTTCGCGCATGAAGGGCATGACCACGGCGACGCGCCCAAGCCCGTTCCGGTTGCCGACGCCGCGCCGCGTTTCGAGACGGCGAGCGAGGAATTCGAGCTGGTGGGGGTACTGCAAGGCGGCGCCCTGACTCTGTATCTCGATCACTACGCCAGCAACGCGCCGGTCGAGAAAGCCACGCTGGAAGTGGAAGCCGGCAAACAGAAGGTGCGGGCCAAGGAGACGGAACCGGGGGTCTATTTCCTGGAACTGGTTGATACCAATCCGGGCCGGCTTGGTCTGGTTTTCACCATCCAGGCGGGCGATTCCGTCGATCTGCTGACCGCCAATCTGGAGATTCCCGCGCCCAAGGCCGCACTTGCCGAAGCGGCGGCGTTCGACTGGCGCCGGCTCGGTTGGGCGGGGCTGGCCTTGCCGCTGCTGGGAGTCTGGGTTTGGCGGCGGCGTTCCAGGAGGAAGCAGCATGATTGATGTGAACCACGCCACCGTAGGAGGGCCGCTGGCGGCCCGATGCGCCGGCGGGCGCAAAGGTGGGACGCCGAATCTGGCCGCCATGCTCCACAAATCGCGGGCTGCCGCCCGCTTCGGGCCGCTAGCGGCCCTCCTACTGGGCTTTTCCAGCCTGGTGTACGCCCACGGCGGCGAAGACCACTCGCATGACGCGCCGGCGCCATTGGTGGTGACGGGCGATGTCCCGGCGCGCCTGGCCGATGGAAGCGTGTTCCTGCCCAAGGCGGCGCAACGGCAACTCGGACTGCGTACCCGGCTTGCCCAGGTGGCGGCGCACGCGGCGACGCTGGAATTGAACGGCCGCGTGATCGCCGACCCCCAGGCCGGCGGCAAGGTGCAGGCGACCCAGAGCGGCCGTATCGAGCTGTCGCCCAAAGCGGTGCTGGGCCGGCGCGTCGCCAGGGGCGAGGTTCTGGCCACCTTGCGGCCGCTGATCGGTAGCCTGGAGCGCGGCGGCCAGCAGGCGCAATTGGCGGAGTTGGCGGCGCAGATCGAGACGGGGGAACGTCGGGTGGCGCGCCTGGAACAACTGGAAGGCATCGTGCCGGCGCGCGAGATTGAGACGGCGCACATCGAATTGCAGGGATTGCGGGCGCGGCGCGCGGCGCTGGGCGGCAGTCTTGGCGCCGAGTCCCTGCGCGCGCCGGTGGCCGGCGTGGTGGCGGGAGTCAACGTGGTGGCCGGGCAGGTAGTGGAAGCGCGCGAGACCCTGTTCGAGATCGTCGACCCCAACCGCCTGGCGGTGGAGGCGCTGGCTTATGACCCCGGCGTGGCCACGGGTCTGGGCGAGGCCACTGCCGCCGTGCCGGGCGGTGAACTGAAGCTGGCCTTCCTGGGCGCCGGCCAGGTGTTGCGCGAGGGTGCGTTGCCGGTGCTGTTCCGCATCGTGGCGAACAAGGTGCCGGTCGCGGTCGGCCAGCCGCTCAAGGTGCTGGCCAGAACCCGCGCCAGCCGCGAGGGTGTAGCCGTGCCCAGCGATGCGGTGATCCGCGACGCCGGCGGCAACGCGCAAGTCTGGGTGCATGTCGGCGCCGAACGCTTCCTGCCCCGCGTGGTGAAGACCGCGCCGCTCGACGCCGCTTCGCTGCTGGTGCTGGAAGGCCTGGCGGCGGGCGAGCGGGTAGTGGTAATCGGCGCCGCAGCGCTGGCGCGGGTGCGGTGACATGGGCAGGTTCGTGATTCATGTAGCGCCGGCATTATGTCCCGCAGGGACGGTATCCCTTGGGGCCTTGCCGGCGGGGTTAAAAGACGCCGGCAAGGATGCCGGCGCTACACGGTGGTCTCCATGTTCGCCCGTCTGATCCACGCCAGCCTGAACCAGCGCCTGCTGGTGCTGGGGCTTGCCTTGCTGTTGCTGATCCAGGGCAGCCTGGTGGTGCGGGACATGCCGGTGGACGTGTTCCCCGACCTGAACAAGCCGACCGTGACCCTGATGACCGAGGCCGGCGGCATGGCGCCGGAGGAAGTCGAACAGACGGTGACTTTCCCCATCGAGGCGGCGATGAACGGCATGCCCGGCGTGACCCGGGTGCGTTCGGTGTCGGGTATCGGCCTGTCGGTGGTGTATGTCGAGTTCGCCTGGGGCAGCGAGATCTACCGCAACCGCCAGCAGATCTCGGAACGCCTGGGCCTGCTGCGCGAGCAGTTGCCGGCCGGGGTGGTGCCGCAGATGGGGCCGATCGCCTCGATCATGGGCGAGATCGCGTTGATCGCCATTCCGGTGACGGCCGGCGCCAGTCCGATGGCGGCGCGCGAATATGCCGACTGGGTGATGCGGCCGCGCCTGTTGTCCATTCCCGGCGTCGCCCAGGTGATTCCCATCGGCGGCGAGGTACGCCAGTACCGGGTGGAGCCGGACCCGGCGCGCATGTCGGCGCTGAATGTCGATTTCGCGCAGGTGGAAGCGGCGCTGGAAAACTTCGGCGGCAACAGCAGCGGCGGCTTCCTGGAAAGCGGGGCGCGCGAGTACCTGATCCGCAATCTCGGCCGCACCACGCGCCTTTCGGATTTACGCAATCTCACCGTGACGAACCGCGCCGGCCAGCCCATCGCCCTGCATCAGGTCGCCGAGGTGCGTTTCGCCGCCGCCGTGAAACGCGGCGATGCCGGCTACAACGGGACGCCTGCGGTGATTCTCTCGATCCAGAAACAGCCGGACGCGGACTCGGTGGTACTGACCCGCGAGGTGGCGAAAGCACTGGACGAACTCGCGCGAAATACACCCAAGGGCGTGGAAAAACCCCGCTTCCTGTTCGAGCAGGCCAAGTTCATCGAAGCTTCGGTGAGCAACGTCGAAGAGGCCCTGCGCGACGGCGCCATCATGGTGGCGGTGATCCTGTTCCTATTCCTCCTGAACCTGCGCACCACCCTGATTTCACTGGCCGCAATCCCCATTTCCCTGCTGGTGACGGCGCTGGTGTTCCAGTATTTCGGGTTGTCGATCAACACCATGACCCTGGGCGGCCTGGCCATCGCCATCGGCGAACTGGTGGATGACGCCGTGGTCGGCGTGGAAAACGTGTTGCGTCGCCTGCGCCTCAACCGCGCCTTGCCGGAACCGCGCGCGGCCGCCGTGGTAATCGCCGAGGCGACCCTGGAAGTGCGCTCGGCCATCGTCTACGCCACCGCCATCGTCGTCCTGGTGTTCGTGCCGCTGTTCGCCCTGCCCGGCATCGAAGGGCGGCTGTTCACGCCGCTGGGGCTGGCCTACATCGTCTCCATCCTCGCCAGCATGGCGGTGTCCCTGGTGCTGACGCCGGTGCTGTGTCTCTATCTGCTGCCGCGCATGAAGCTGCTGGACCACGGCGACAGTCTGCTGGTGCGCCACCTGAAAGCCTGGGATCGACGCCTGCTGGACTGGTCGTTCGGCCATGCCCGCGCCCTGCTGAGTGGCGCCGTGGTGCTGGTGCTGCTCGCGGCCGCCGCGCTGCCGTTGTTCCCGCGTGCTTTCCTGCCGCCATTCAACGAGGGCACCCTGACCATCAACGTGCTGCTCGATCCGGGCGCCTCCCTGGCCGAGTCGAACCGCATCGGCCGGCAGGCGGAAGCGCTTATCGGCGCCGTGCCGGAGGTGATCCGGGTCGGCCGTCGTACCGGCCGCGCCGAGCTGGATGAACACGCGGAAGGCGTGCATTACTCGGAACTCGATGTCGATTTGAAGCCCTCCGAACGCGGCCGCGACGAGGTGGTGAGCGACATACGCCAGCGCCTGGCGGTGTTGCCGGCGGTGAACAGCGTCGGCCAGCCGATTTCACACCGGCTCGACCATCTGCTTTCCGGCGTGCGCGCGCAGATCGCCCTGAAAATCTACGGTGATGACCTCGATACCCTGCGTTCCCTGGCCGTCGGCACGCGGGATCGGCTGGCGAAGATTCCCGGCGTGACCGACTTGCAGATCGAAAAGCAGGTGTTGATCCCGCAACTCAAGATCCACCTCGATTACGATGCGGCGGCGCGCCACGGCGTCAATCCCGGCGCCTTGCTGGCGGACCTGGAACAACGCATCGGCGGCGAGCGCATCGGTGAGATCGTCGAGGGCAATCGGCGTTTCGATCTGGTGTTGCGCCTGCCGGAGGGCGGCCGTGGGTTGGGCACACAAGGGCGAGCGCTCAACGCCATGTTGATCGACACCGCGCAAGGCCGGGTGCCGCTCAGCCAGATCGCGCGGGTGGAGGAAGGCGACGGGCCGAACCAGATCGGCCGTGAGAACGCGCGCCGCCGCATTGTGATTTCCGCCAACAGCGAAGGGCGGGACATGGCCGCCGTGATCGCCGACATCCGCGCCATGCTGGCGGCCGAAGTTGACAAAGGCGCATTGCCGGAAGGCTATTTCACCGCCCTGGAAGGCCAGTTCCAGGCGCAGGAGGAAGCCAGCAGGCGCATCGCCGGCCTCGCCCTGGTGTCGCTGGCGCTGATTTTCCTGGTGCTCTACAGCCGTTACCGCTCCGCCGTGCTGGCCGCCATCGTCATGGGCAACATCCCGCTGGCCCTGGTCGGCGGCGTCGTCGCCCTGTGGTTGTCCGGGCAGCCGCTGTCGGTGGCGGCGCTGGTCGGCTTCGTCACCCTGGCCGGCATCGCCTCGCGCAACGGCATCCTCAAGATCAGCCATTACATCAACCTGTGCCGCTTCGAGGGTGAGGTATTCGGCAAGCCGATGATCGTGCGCGGCTCGCTGGAACGCCTGATCCCGGTCTTGATGACCGCCCTGACCGCCATCTTCGCCCTCTCCCCGCTGTTGCTGGCCGCCGACGCGCCAGGCAAGGAAATCCTGCATCCGGTCGCCGTGGTGATTTTCGGCGGCCTGATCAGTTCCACCCTGCTCGATACCCTGCTGACGCCGGTGATGTTCTGGCTGTATGGCGAAAAACCGTTGTCGCGCCTGTTGCGCGACAAATCCGATGAAAGTTTTTGACCGTAGGTTGGGCAAAGCGAAGCGTGCCCAACAGCACGGCCACGACCCACTTTTCCAAGGAGATGCACCATGAAAAAACTCGCCATTCCCCTCGCATTGAGCCTCCTGCTCGCCACCGGCCAGGTCTGGGCCCATGCCGACCACCTCAAGCCGCAATTCGGTGGTGTCACCGCCGACGCGGAATCGTTCCAGGTCGAGCTGGTGTTCAAGGGGGCCGAGGCCATGCTCTATCTCACCGAACACGGTGCCCCGGTGGAATCGACCGGCGCCAGCGGAAAATTGATCGTGCTCTCCGGCAAGGGCAAGGAAGAGGTCGCGCTCAGCCCCAACGGCTACCAGACCCTGGGCGCCAAACTCAGCGCCAAACCCGGCAAAGGTTCCAAGGCCGTGGCCACCATCACCGTGCCCAACCGGGGCACGGGCAATGTACGGTTTACCTTGAAGTAGAAGCCCGCTCGCGGAGCGGTTGCGGCCGCTCCACCAGCGCTTTCGCTGTTTGCTCATTCACTGGTGATGCGGTTGGAGCGGCGCTTCTCCCCCTTTCTACGGTCGGCTGCCGTGACTGTAAAAAAGCCGGCTGGAAGCCGGCGCTACACGCGGTACGTCGGCCATGTTTCATCGGCACGATTTGCGGCAGCGGGCCGATTACTCCGCTCTTTTCTCGTTGCTGGTGATGCGGTCGGCGCAGTGGTTCCCCCCTTTATCAAAGGGGGGACAGGGGGGATTTCTGAGGCGGTGGCCCAGGCAAACGTCGCTAAATCCCCCTCATTCCCCCTATAAAAAAGGGGGAGGCCACTCCCTCAGGCGCTTCCGGTCGCATCACCAGCAATTGCTCCGGCCCGAAGATGTGTGAAGTCGTCACCCCGGCGCAGGCCGGGGTCCAGCAGCGGAAACCGCCCAGTCACTGGATACCGGCCTGCACCGGTATGACGGCAACTTCATACTTCACTTGGCCGGATCAGTAACGCGAACAGAGCCTTGATATGGGATAGGGCGCCCGCGCTCAACCACCAAGGTCGGCACGCCGTTTCTGGTAATCCTCATGATCGATCTCGCCACGGGCGTAGCGTTCTTCCAGGATTTCCAGGGCGGTCTTGTCCCGTGGCGCCGCACCATCACTGAAGTAACGGCGAAACAACAGGACCAGCAGAAGCAGCGGCACGATCCAGACCAGGATCATGCCCAGTCCGCCCAGTCCCATGCCGAGATGGTCGTATCCGTACATGGCAGTTTTCCCAGTCTGGTTTCAATATCGCTTGTCAGCGATTTCAGTTGGACGGCATCCCCATGCCGCCACCCATGCCTTGTATGCGCATCTGCATCATCATCTGCATCATGTCCATGCGCTTTTCCATCATCTCCATGCGCTTGGCCATCATGTCGTCCTGACCGGACATACCCATGCCACCCTGCATGCCCTGCCCCATCATGCCCATGCCGCCTTTGCCACCCATCATGCCCATGCCGCCCTTGCCTTCCATCATGCCTTTGCCGCACTTGCCGCCCATCATGCCCATGCCGCCTTTGGCGTCAGCCTTGGGACAACTCGGCTTGGGCCCTTGCATCATGGCTTCCATGTCTTTCATCTGGGTATCCATCATTTCCATGCGTTTTGCCGGGTCCTGAATCTGGCGCATCTGCCGCATTCGATCGCGCATGGCCGGCATAAGGTCTGCGGGCATCGCGGCGGTTGTCGCCGCTGTTGCCGTCTCAGCCGGGGCTGCGGCGGAATGATGACTGGCGTGCTCATCCTGCGCCGGCGTCTCGGCGGCCAGCAAGGTGGTGGCGGGAATGGTCAGGGCGCCGGCCAGGGCGAGCATCAGTACGGAACGTTGTAGCACTTTCATGAAAATCTCCTTGGGTGGGTCATTGAACAACTTCGAGTTGAGTGACGGTCAGCTTGCCGTTCACCTTGTCGGCCTGAAAACGAACGTTGTCACCGGGTTTGATCTGATCGAGCCAGGCGGGGTCGGTGACCCGGAAGATCATGGTCATGGCCGGCATGTCCAGGTTTGCCAGCGGGCCGTGCCGCAGGGTCAGCTTGCCCCGGGCCTTGTCGACTTTTCTGACCATGCCTTCGGAGAACGCGCTGGCCATCGCTTCATGGTTCATTACCGCCTGATTCATACCGCCGTGGCCGGATGAACTATCGGCCCAGGCGGGCACGGCCAGTAGCAAGGTGGCGATCAGGCTGGAGAGGGTGCGTTTCATGAGGTTTCCTTTAATAACGGGCGTAGGTTTGGGTGGAGCCGTCTTGCCGCACCAGCAGCACGTCATGCGGCTGCATGTAATGGCCGACCTCCATGCCGGGCGAACCCATGGGCATGTCGGGCACCACCAGGCCGCGGGCTTTGGGTTTCTCTTGCAGCAGGCGTTTGATTTCCCTGGCCGGTACGTGGCCTTCCACCAGATAGCCGTTGACCTCGGCGGTGTGGCAGGAGGTTTTGCCGGGCGGCACGCCCAGACGCTGTTTGTGTTGCGCCACATCGTTGGTGTCGTGGGCGCGCACGGTGAAACCGTTGGCCTTCAGGTGGTCCACCCACTTGTTGCAACAGCCACAAGACGGGCTCTTGTAGACATCCACCACGGGGGCGCCGGGTCCAGCCCAGGCCGCCGTGGCGATGCCGCCCACGAGGAGAATCTTGAGAATCGAGGTCTTCACTGGTGGCTCCTTGATGAAGGTGGTTCCAGTCTGCGCGTCGCTCACCCACGACAATCTGACGCGCGGATTACATCTTTGTCATGTTTGGGAAGGAGTCAGTTATGTAGGTTGGGCAAAGCGAAGCGTGCCC
>JAUXXW010000126.1 GCA_030684775.1 Pseudomonadota bacterium | reverse complement strand
CCGCGATGTTGGGCACGCTTCGCTTTGCCCAACCTACGGGTTTACCAGAGCTTCCACCAGGGCTTTTCCTGTACCGGGCCGTCGCCGGCCACGTAGGGGCTGTTCGGGAAGTTGAGCTTGAGCACGCGCAGTGCATCGTCGCGCAGGTCGGGCAGATTCAGCTTGTCGTAGCTCTTGGCCATGATCGCCAGGCCTTCTTCCAGCGCCGGCGATTGCTGGTAGTTTTCCAGCGCGTACTTGCCGCGAGCGGCCGCCGCCACATAGGCGCCGCGCTTATAGTAATAGCGCGCCACGCGCACCTCATGCTGAGCCAGGTTGTTGACCAGATACTGCATGCGGCCCACGGCATCGGCCGTGTATTTGCTCCGCGGAAAGCGGGTAGCGAGTTCCTTGAACGACTCGAAGGCTTCGCGCGCGGACTTGGGATCGCGCTCGCTCATGTCCTGGTCGGCATACTTGGCGAACAAGCTGGTGTCTTCGACGAAGTTGGCCAGGCCCTTGAGGTAATAGGCGTAATCGACGTTGGGATGGTTGGGGTGCAGCTTGATGAAGCGCTCGCAGGCAGCGATGGCGGAGGCGGGTTCATTGTCCTTGTAATAGGCATAAGCCACTTCCAGTTGCGACTGCTGGGCAAAAGCGCCATAGGGATAACGCGCCTCCAGCTTCTCGAACAGCTTCACGGCCTCGGTGTAACTGCCATCGGCCAGATGTTCCTTGGCGCTGTAATACAGCTTGGACGCCGACCAGTTCTTGGTCTCGTCGATCACGTCCGGCAGCAGGCTGCATCCCGTGAGGGAACTCAACAACAGAAGGAAGGCTAGAATTCGCGGCATTTCAATCCCCAAAAAAGGCGCGCGGATTATACCCATGCCGCAATAGCCCATGCCGGAAAGCCGCCACCTCACCATCCCCCCCGAACACGCCGGCCGCCGTCTCGACCAGAGTCTGGCCGAGTTGATGCCGGAATACTCGCGCAGCCGCATCCAGGCCTGGATCGACGCCGGCCTCGTCCTGGTTGCCAACGCCAACGCCAGCCGCAAGCTCAAAGTCTGGGGCGGAGAAACGGTCAGCGTGGAGCCGGAAGCCCACCCCGCCGAACTGCCGTATCAGGCCGAAGACATCGCCCTGAACATCGTCTTTGAAGACGACGCCATCCTGGTACTCGACAAGCCCGCCGGCCTGGTCACCCATCCCGGCGCCGGCAATTGGGAAGGCACCCTGCTCAACGCGCTGCTGCACCACGTTCCCGGCGCCGCCACGCTGCCGCGCGCCGGCATCGTGCACCGCCTGGACAAGGACACCTCCGGCCTCATGGTGGTTGCCAAGACCCTGGAAGCGCAGACGCAACTGGTGCGTGACCTGCAAGCGCGCAGCGTGAAACGGGTCTACTGGGCGGTGGTGCAAGGCCGCGTTCAACCACTCGAAGGGTCGATCGAAGCGCCCATCGGTCGCCACCCCACGCAACGGGTGAAGATGGCCGTGGTCGAGGAAGGCCGCGGCAAACCGGCCCTCACCTACTACAAGGTGTTGCGACAGTTCAACGCGGTCGCCTGGGTGGAATGCCGCCTCGCCACCGGCCGCACCCACCAGATCCGCGTGCACATGACCCACCTCGGCCACGCGCTGCTGGGCGACCCGGTCTACTGCGGGCGCAAACGCGCCGCCATCGAATTCCCCCGCCAGGCCCTGCACGCCGTGCGCCTGGGCCTGGTTCACCCGAGCACGGGCGCAACAATGGAATGGGAAGCCCCGCCGCCCGAAGATTTCGCCGGGCTATTGCGGCAACTGGAAGCCGAAGCGTAGACATGTAGGTTGGGCAAAGCGCAGCGTGCCCAACAATCCACGGTTGCCATGTTGGGCACGCTGCGCTTTGCCCAACCTACGTCCTATTCGCGGATAGCGAGGAAAACCCGAATGCCCCCCGACTGGATCACCCCCGACTGGCCCGCCCCGGCCAATGTGCGCGCCTTCATGACCACCCGTTCCGGCGGCGTCAGCCTGGCCCCGTTCGCCAGCTTCAACCCCGCCAGCCATGTCGACGACGCCCCCGAAGCCGTGGCCGAAAACCGCCGCCGGTTACGGCAATGGCTACCCGCCGAACCGCTCTGGCTGAATCAGGTGCATGGCTGCGAGGTAGTTACCCCCCCCTTTTCCAAAGGGGGGCGGGGGTACCGAAGGGTAGGGTCTTCATCAGGGATTTCTGCAACGGTCGACCGTACACACACCGACAAATCCTCCCCACCCCCCCTTTGGGAAAGGGGGGAGATACCCGCCGCCGACGCCGCCGTCGCCTTCCAGCCCAACGAAGTACGCGCCGTGCTCACCGCCGACTGCCTGCCGGTCCTGTTCTGCGATGACGCCGGCACGGCGGTGGCCGCCGCCCACGCCGGCTGGCGCGGCCTCGCCGGCGGAGTCCTGGAAGCCACGGTGGCCGCCATGCAGGTGCCCCCCGAACACCTTTTCGTCTGGCTAGGCGCGGCCATCGGCCAGACGGCCTTCGAAGTCGGCGACGAAGTCCGCGAAGCCTTCGTCAGCCAACACCCGCTCGCCGGCATCGCCTTTCGCCCGTCACTGCCCGGCACCCTGGACGAAGCCCCCAGGAAATGGCTGGCCGACCTCTACGCCCTCGCGCGCATCCGCCTCGCCGCCATCGGCATCGAAGCGGTATACGGCGGCGGCCTGTGCACCTACAACGACCCGCGCTTTTTCTCCTACCGCCGCGAACCCCGCACCGGCCGCATGGCCAGCGTGATCTGGATGGAGTGAACGGGTGGCGCCGGCATCCTTGTCCGGCTTGGTGGGTGTCAAGTCCCGCCTGTTTGTAAACGCGCTTGACGAATAATTCGGGCTTATCCGCCTGCCACTTTTTCAGCGCCTGTATGGGGGTTTGATGGTGCAAAGCCCTTTGTGGGATGTGATGGTTGTAGATTTTCAAATAGTGC
>JAUXXW010000125.1 GCA_030684775.1 Pseudomonadota bacterium | reverse complement strand
GAGGTGTTGCCGGATACACGTTTCAAGGTGACGCTGGATAACGGCATGGAAGTGGCGGCCTATGCTTCCGGCAAGATGAAGAAGCACCATATCCGTATCCTGGCTGGTGACCGCGTTACGCTGGAGCTTTCCCCCTACGATCTGACCAAGGCGCGCATCAGCTTCCGTCATCGCGACGACCGTGCCGCCACAGGCCCGAGACCCGCCAGCCAGTTCCGCCGTCGTTGAGCCGCCGGCCGTTATGGCCGCGGCATAGAGGGGCGGTATTCGTGGGCCGGGTGGCGGTAGACCGGTCAAACGATATTTCGTGAAGTCGGCACGGTACGCGGTGCCGAGCGCGCCCCCTCTCCAAGGGCGTCGGGGTGGGTTGCCCCCCCCGCTTTATTCTTCCAGCCGGTATTCCACGTAGGCGCGGTCACGCACCTGACGTACCCAGTGACGTAGGTTGGGCAAAGCGTAGCGTGCCCAACGAACCGCCGCGATGTTGGGCACGCTACGCTTTGCCCAACCTACGGCGCCATGCCGCGAAATCACGAGCCACTACATCTAGTGGTTGTCTGTAACAACCGGATAAGCACGCTTTATTCTTCCAGCCGGTATTCCACGTAGGCGCGGTCACGCACCTGACGTACCCAGTCCTCGAAGGCTTCTTCCGCTTTGCGATCACGCAGGGCGCGGCGTGCTTCCAGTCGTTTGCGTTCCTGCGTGACATCCTGGTCGCGTCGCTCCTGCACCTCGACCAGGTGCCAGCCGAAGGGGGAGCGTACCGGGTCGGAGACCTGGCCGGGTTTCAGGGCGTCCATCGCGCGCTCGAATTCGGGCACGGTGTCGCCGGGGTTGAGCCAGTTCAGGTCGCCCCCCCGGTTGGCGGAGAGATCGTCGGAGTGCAACTTGGCCAGTTCCGCGAAATCGGCGCCGTTCTCGATTCGTTCCTTGAGTTGACGCAGACGGTTGCGGGCATCGCCATCGCTGACCACTTCGTTGGTTTTCACCAGAATGTGGCGCGCGCGGGTCTGCTTCACCACCAGTTGGACGTTCTTGCCTCGCTTGTCCAACAGCTTGACGATGTGGAAGCCGTTCGGGCTCTGGATCACGGCCGAGTTCTCGCCGGGTTTCAGGGTTCTTACCAGCGCGGCGAACAGGCTGGGAATCTGGCCTTCGCCACGCCAGCCGAGGCCGCCGCCTTGCAGCGCATTCTGGGCGTCGGAGTAGGCGGCGGAAACCTGGCTGAAATGGGTTCCGGCCTGGAGTTCCGCCTGGGCTTTTTCGGCTTTGGCGCGCAGTGCCGAGAGGTTTTCCGGGCTGGCGCCTTCCGGGGCCAGGATCAGGATGTGGGCGAGGTTGTATTCGTCCTGTTGATTGGCATCCAGCGCGGGATTGGCGAGAAAGTTGTCGATCTCGGCATCGGTGACCACGACCTTGTTGTCGACTTCGCGTTCTTTCAGTCGGGCAATGGTCATCTCGGAGCGGATCTGTTCGCGGAAGGCGGCGAAATTGGTGCCATCGGCCTCCAGTGCCTTGCGGAACGCCTCGGGCGAGAGATTGTTCTGCTGCGCGATGCGGGCCACGGCGCGATCCAGGTTGGTGCCATCGAAACGGATGTTGGTGTCTTCCGCGATCTGGAGGAGCGCGCGCTCGGTGATCATGCGTTCCAGCAACTGTTTTTCCAGCGTGCGTCGCGGTGGTGCCTGTGTCTGCTGGCCGGCAAGTTGGCGAATGACCTGCTCGACCCGTTTATTCAGTTCGTATTCGGTGATCACCGCGTTGTTGACCACCGCCACGATGCGGTCGATATCCTGTGGCGCCGCTGTGGCCGTGCCTAGCAGGCTGGCGGCCAGCAACAGGGCGACGATCAGGCTGTTAGTACGGGAGAGAAGAATTTTGCTGGACATGCTGGCTGTTGGGGGCATAGCCGGTGATGCTCCGTTTGAGGACTTCCAATGGATTGGGGCCGAGTTTGGTCAGGCCGTGCAGTTCAAGTTGCAGGAAGAAAGCGTTGGACGTTGTGGTCTGGGTGGTCGCCAGGCGTTGCGCGATGCCGCGCAGTGACCAGCAGCCGGCGTTGTATTCGAACCCGGCCAAAGCTTCCACCAGACGTGCTTCCTCGATGGAGTAGTTGAGGCGGCCAAGACCGTGCCATCTGGGCGCCAGTGGCCATTGCGCGGAAAAGTCGATCTGGTTGAGCGCGTCCTGGGTATAACGGTAATCGGCATTGAACAGACGCCCCGGGCCATCGCGCCAGGTGCCGCCGAGATTGCCTTTCGCGATCTCGCCGGTTTCGGTGTTGAACTGAATCCCGCTGGTGAGCCGGAGTTTGTCGTTGACTTGCCCCGATACCTGGCCGAGCAGGTCGGTCGTGTCGCGGCCGCGCACCGCCACTCCGGGCAGCGTCACCCGCTGGTCGCTGAAGTAATAGCGCTGCCCCAGGGTGACCTGGAGGCGTTCCCTGCCACTGCCTTGTTCGATAAACCGCGACGTGAAGGCCAGGGTCAACTGATTGGCGTCGTTGACGCGGTCGACGCCGACAAACTGGTTATCCCGGAACATCTGATCGAGCGAGAGATCGCTGGCGCCACTGTCGAAGATCGGGATGCTGGTCTGATCCTCGTATGGGATGTAGACGTAATAGAGGCGAGGTTCCAGGGTCTGGGTATAACTGCCGCCGCGATAATCCATCTCGCGCTCGAAGAGCAGGCTGCTGTCCAGACTGAAAATCGGCAGGCTGCGCGTGGTGTCGGTGAATCCACCCGCTGGCGCGGTGGCCGTGCTGTCCGCCAGCGTGCGCGTGGCATCGTCCAGCGCGTAGCGGGTGAGATGCCAGCCCAGGCGCGGTGTGAAAGTGGAATAGGGCGTGTCGACCGGCAGGCTGATGCTGGGGTAAGCGTAGAGGCGACTGCCCTGTACACGGCTGCCCGAGACGTAATTGAAATTCACGAACTCGCCGCCGAAGTCCGTGTTCAGGCCGGCGTTCGTGAGGTTGTGCCGTTTCGCGCTCAGGGTCAGTTGCGGCAGGCGTTGGTACGGGGCCACGACCGGGGCGGCCGGATCCTGGAGGGTCTGATAGCGCTGCACGCGGCCCGCCGCCTGCCACCAGCCGCCGTCATAGGCCAGATTGCCTTCCTGCGGCAGGTTGGCCTGGGAAGTCTGGCTGACCAGACTGGACAAGTCGGCGAAGTAGGTGTCGTCCGAGACCCTTTCGTAGTGCAGGCCGCCGGACCAGCGCGGATTGAATTGTTGCCGGTGCGCGAGCATGCCGAGGTATCGGGTGCGATTCGCAACCGGATCGTCCGGCAATAGTTCCAGGGTCGCCTCGCCGCTGTAGCCGGGCTCCAGATAGCGGAACTCCCCTCCGATCTGGAGCCCGCGCCGGCTCATGATGCGCGGGGTGATGGTGGCATCCCGGTTGGGGGCGATGTTCCAGTACCAGGGGACGATCAGTTCCAGTCCGCGCTCGCTGGTGGCGCCATAGGTCGGCGTGAGGAAACCCGACTTGCGCTTGTCGTCCAAAGAGAAGTCCAGCCAGGGGGAGTACAGGATGGGCGTGTTCATGTATTCCACCCGGACCTGGCGCGCGCTGCCCAGGCTGCCGATGTAATCCAGGTTCAGCTCATCCATTTTCAGCACCCAGTCCTGCTCATTCGCCGGGCAGGTGCTGTAAGTAGCGTTCTCCATTCGATAGCGCTCCGGCCCCTGAAACTGGATGGCTTCCGCCACTCCGCGCATCAGGCCGCCGTCCTTGCCGTGAAACGTGTACGCCACATCCTTCATGTCGCCCAGGCGCGGGGTGAGTTTCAACTTGAGTTCCGACCCCTCCAGCCGATCGCGACCCTGGGAGAACACGACATGGCCTCGCGCGTGGGCCGTGTCCGTGGGTTGGTCGAAATGCAGCCAGTCGGCTTCGACCTGCTCACGCAGATTGCGCAGGATGACCTTGCCCTCGGCCTCGAAATACACGTTCTGGCGGCCATGCAAGCGGTCGGCCTCAAGGTGGGTGTGCCCTTTCACCTCCAGGCCTTGCGGGGCCGCCGGGCTGAGCGCGGGGGATGCCTTCAACGGGATTGTGTCGCCCGCGGAGAATGCTTCCACGGAAGCCGCCGCGAGGCAGAGGGCCAGCAACAAGCGCGGGAACGGGGGAACCGCGTGGAGAACGGCGGGAGGTGCGGGGGGTGGCATCACGGGCGGTGTTAGAATTTCGACGTTTTTTTGACCGCGCGGATTATAGCTTTGGAACGCCTCGAACGTTTGACCGCATGGACCCGCAGTGTCCTGCCCGACCCCCTCCTATCCCTTTCCCCCGCCTCCGCCGACGCCAGTTTCCGCCGCTATTTCCGCGCGGTGACGGCATCCGGCAGCTTTGTGGTGATGGACGCCCCGCCCAGCCACGAGGACTGCCGCCCCTTCCTGCATGTCGCGCGCCTGTTTCGCGCCGCCGGCGCCAACACCCCGGAGATCCTCGCCGAGAACCTGGAGGAAGGTTTTCTGCTGCTCTCCGATTTCGGCAATACCACCTATCTGACGGCGCTCAACGAAGGCACCGCCGACCGCCTCTACCGTGATGCCAACAGCGCGCTGATCCAGATACAGCTCGCCAGCCGACCGGGCGAACTACCCGAGTACGACGCCGAGCTGCTGATGCGCGAGATGCGCCTGTTCCCGGACTGGTATGTCGCCCGTCATCTCAATATCACGCTCAACGATGAACAGCGCGCGGTGATGGAAACCGCCTTCGCCGCCATCCTCGCCAACAACCTGGCGCAGCCGAAGGTCTATGTGCACCGCGACTGGCATTCGCGCAATTTGATGGTCACCGACCCCAATCCCGGCGTGCTCGATTTCCAGGACGCGGTTTACGGCCCCATCACCTACGACCTCGCCTCCATCTACAAGGACGCCTACATCCACTGGGAAGAAGCGCGGGTGCTCGACTGGACGATCCGCTACTGGGAAGCCGCCCGCAAGGCCGGCCTGCCGCTGTCCGGCGACTTCGGCGAGTTCTACCGTGATTTCGAATGGATGGGCATGCAGCGCCACATCAAGGTGCTCGGCATTTTCGCCCGCCTCTATCACCGCGACGGCAAGGACGGCTATCTGAAAGACATGCCGCTGGTCATGGCCTACCTGCGCCGCGCCTGTGGCCGCTACAACGGCCTCGGCGACTTCATGCGCCTGCTCGACGAAATCGAGGGCAAGGCGGTGGCGGTCGGCTACACCTTCTGAAATGCCTCGTATTACTTACAAGGCCATGATTCTCGCCGCCGGCCTCGGTGAGCGGATGCGCCCACTGACTGACCACACCCCCAAGCCGCTCCTGCAAGCTGGCGGCAAGCCATTGATTCAATGGCAGATCGAGCGCCTGAGGCAGGCCGGCTTCGCAAGTCTGGTCATCAACCACGCCCACCTGGGCGCGAAACTGGAAGACGCCCTGGGCGACGGCGCCGCGCTGGGCGTCAATATCGCCTGGTCGCGCGAGCCGGAACCCCTGGAGAGCGCTGGCGGCATCGCCACCGCTTTGCCCTTGTTGGGCGGCGCGCCCTTTCTGGTGACCAACGGCGACGTCTATGCCGATTTCGACTACGCCCGCCTGCTGCCCGTACTGCAAGAAATGGCCGGCAACCCCGACCACCTCGCGCATCTGGTGCTGGTGAACAACCCGCCGCACCACCCGGAAGGGGATTTCGTGCTGCGCGAAGGCCATGCTTTTCCCCCTTCTCCCGCAGCATCTTTCCCGCCTGCGGGAGAGGGGAGCAAAGCATTCACCTTCTCCGGCATCGGCTGCTACCGCCCGGAACTGTTCGCCGGCATCGCCCCCATGACCAAGGCCAAACTCGCGCCCCTGCTGCGCGCGGCGATGAGCCGGGGCCAGGTCAGCGGCGAACATTTCAGTGGCCGCTGGGAAGACGTCGGCACGCCGGCGCGGCTGGCCAATCTGGACGCGGAACTTGTGGCTTTGGCCCGATAAACGCGCGGCGGACACATGTCCGCTGCGCGCAAAAACACTTCGCCGCTCTGGGGCTGCCGGTCGAATTTATCGCCCAGGTGAAGGGCCATGCCGCAGGACGCATAACGCGCGTTTTATTTGACGGAATGTAAACCATGGCTCACAGTTTGCCCATGATTGAGATCATCAAAGCGAGGCATTCGAATGCTGGCTGCTTGGCTTGAAGGATCGTCAGGCCCGGCTTCGGGTTCAAGCCAGAATCGACCGGCTGGCAGATGGCAATCCAGGCGACGTAAAAACGGTACGTGAAGGCGTCAACGAGTTGCGTATCGACTACGGCCCCGGCTACCGGGTGTATTTCATCCGGCGCGGGCCGGTGGTCATTGTTCTGCTGGCGGGCGGCGATAAAAGCACGCAGGACGCCGACATCAAGCGCGCCCTGCAAATTGCGAAGGACTGGAAGGAGTAAACCATGGCCGAGAAATTTTCCCGTTGGGATAGCGCGGACTATCTCAAGACCGAAGAAGACATCAAGGACTACTTTGACATCTGCGTCGAAGAAGACCCCGGCGACGGCAGCCTGATCCGCCGTGCACTGGGCAGCATTGCTCGCGCGCGCAGCATGACGCAACTTGCCAAAGACACCGGCCTGGCGCGCGAAGGGCTGTACAAGGCGCTTTCCGCCGAAGGCAACCCCGAGTTCGCCACCATCATGAAAGTCATCAAGGCGCTGGGACTGAAACTGCACGCCGGCAGCGCGCGGCACGCAACGACCCCGTAGCCCCGGTCCGACACCATGCAACCTGACATCGCCAGCCACCGCGCCCGCCGCGTCCATCTGTTGGAAACTCTGGGCGAGGGCGTGCTGATCCTGGCCACCGCGCCGGAGGTCATTCGCAACCGCGACGCCCACTATCCCTATCGTTTCGATAGCCACTTCTACTACCTCACCGCCTTCCCCGAGCCGGAAGCGGTGCTGGTGTTGATCGCCGGCAGGAAGCCGAAACAGATCCTGTTCTGCCGCGAGAAGAATGCGGAACGGGAAATCTGGGACGGTTTTCGTCACGGCCCGAAAGCGGCGAAAGCGGTGTTTGGCTTCGACGCCGCCTATCCTTACTCGGAAATCGACAAACGCCTGCCCAAACTGCTGGAAAACCAGCCGCGCATCGCCTACGCCTTCGGCGCCGACCCCGCCTGGGACGCCCGCGTCATGGGCTGGATCAACACCGTGCGCGGCAAGGTCCGCTCAGGGGTCACCGCGCCGGCGAATCTGAGCGATGCCCACGCCCTGATCGACGCCATGCGCCTGATCAAGGACGCCCATGAAATCGACCTCATGCAGCGCGCCGCCGACCTCTCCGCCGAGGCGCATCGTTCGGTGCTGCGCCTGTGCAAGCCTGGCATGGGCGAATGGGAAATCGAGGCGGAACTGATGCGAAGCTGGCGCACCGGCGGCTGCCAGGCACCGGCTTACACACCCATCGTCGCGGGCGGCGCCAACGCCTGCGTGCTGCACTACGTCGGCAACGACCAGCCCTTGAAAGACGGCGACCTGCTGTTGATCGACGCCGCCGGCGAATACCACGGCTACGCCGCCGACATCACCCGCACCTTCCCGGTCAACGGCCGCTTTTCCGCAGCGCAGAAAGACGTCTACGAAATCGTCCTCGCCGCCCAACTCGCCGCCATCGCAGCGGTGCGCCCCGGCAATACCTTCAACGCCCCGCACGAAGCCGCCCTGCGTGTTCTCACCCAGGGCCTTGTCGACCTGAAACTCCTCACCGGCGAAGTGGATGGCCTGATCGAAAGCGAAGCCTACAAACCCTGGTACATGCACAAGACCAGCCACTGGCTCGGCCTCGACGTGCACGACGCCGGCGACTACAAGCTCCAAGGCGCCTGGCGCGAGCTGCAACCCGGCATGGCCCTCACCGTCGAACCCGGTCTCTACATCCGCCCGTCAGACGACGTGCCGGAAGCCCTGTGGAACATCGGCATCCGCATCGAAGACGACGTGGTGGTGACGGAGGACGGCTGCCGAGTGTTGAGCGCGGCGGCGCCGAAAACGGTGGCGGAAATCGAGGAAATGATGGCGTCGCGGGTGTGAAGCCAGGTAGGTCGGATTAGGCGCAGCCGTAACCCGACGTTTGGCGGCGAGATGTCGGGTTACGGCGCAAACTGCCGCGCCTAACCCGACCTACGCGCTGTAGGTTGGAGCAGGTTGCCGACCCCGATGTTGAATGGATTCGCTTCGGCGCGGATCATCCAGCCCACGGAACAACAGGAGATTTGCCATGCACGCAATCGAATTCGACTCCATCGTCCAGGAACGATCCATTCTCCTGCCGCAGCCCATGCCCCTGACGCCTGGGCAAGCCGTTCGGGTCGTCGTGATGTACGAGGAGACGCAGGAATACGCAATGCGGGCAGAGTGGGGAGACGCGATTTCCCGCCTGGCGGCCAATCCGCTGTTAACGCCCGGTTTCGTGCCCCTGTCCAGGGATGAAACACATGAGCGCTGAGGCGTTTGTCGATTCCAATCTCTGGCTTTACGCCTTCTTCCTGCGTCCGGGCGAGGAAGTCCGCCACGAACGGGCCAGGGCGCTGATCTAAGCGCGGGTCCGCTACACCACCAGCGAGCAGGTCATCGCCGAGGTTTCTTCCAACCGTGCTTATCCGGTTGTCACAGACAACCACTGGATGTAGCGGCTCGTGATTTCGCGGCATGGCGCCGTAGGTTGGGCAAAGCGAAGCGTGCCCAACGAACCGCCACGATGTTGGGCACGCTTCGCTTTGCCCAACCTACGTCACTGGGACAGCCTGATCGTTGCGGCAGCCCTGGAGGCGGGGTGTTCGATCCTCTATTCCGAGGATATGCAACACGGCCAGGTCATCGACGACCGGCTGACCATTGTGAATCCCCTACTCGCACCGACCGAAACATGAAACCCGGCCGGAATCCGCCGCACCGTGGCCGTGGACCGTAGGATGTGGTTACCGAAGGGTAGGAGCTTCATCAGAGCGTAGCGAACCGCATCGATCACGGTTGCGTAGATTGATGCGGTTCGTCCCTCACCACATCCTACGGGCTACACAACTGGCGTCGGAAGCCGTGTCGGGTTACGACGCATGGATTACTTCCCCGAGAGCCCTTTCAAAGCGCCGAGCAAGCCGCCGACGGCTTCGAGCAGGTTGCCCGCGCTGTCCGCCGCTCGCGCCGGAGCCGCTCGACATTCCGAACTCTGCTTGTAGTTCGCGTCGTCACACATCACGAAATTGCCCGATTCGATGGCGCTGGCGTACTTGCCGCGCATGACCCCGTTGGCATGGGAGCCTTTGAGGGTAAAGAGAATGTCGGTCGAACCGTCCGGGTTTCTGAACACGGGCCTGCCTTGGGCATCCAGCGGCGATTTCGCCATGAAGCTTCCCTCCACCTGCTCACCCGCGACATTCAGACTGCCGCTGCCGCGCAATCCGCTTTGCGAACTGAAAATGACCTCACCAGATTTGGAGAAAATGCCGGTGACCGCGACCGAGCCTTGCCTGGGTTGCGTGGCATTGAAAACGCCTTGCCATTCGCCGGTCAGGATTGAAGCCGCCATGACGGGTTGCGCCACCATTGCGGCAGGCGTTGCGGTGACCGGGTTGAAATTGATTGCCTCCGCCGCTGCGGGACGGGGGCCGGGTTTGTGGGATTTCAGGGTGGCATACACCTCGTTGCAGGATGATTTTCCCCCAAGCGCTTTCTTATAGACGAGATCCGGTTTTTATTATTGGGCGCGTTGAGTCGCGAGTGCTTTCTCGATCTTCCTGTCGGTCTTGTATTGGCTGAGCGCATAGACCGACCAGATCGACGCGGGTATCCAGCCGATCAGTGAAAATTGCAATATCAGACAAGAAAAGCCGGCGAATGGGCGGCCGATGGTGAAAAACTGGAGCCAGGGCAAAACGAGTGCCAAAAACAGACGCATGATGCTTCTCCTGTAACCGCGATGAATGGACAGAAGGCCGGTGTGTTCGCGGTGTGGACACCGTGCCTGTTGAATTGCCTCACATGCTTCGCGCGAGCTGCGTCGGTGGCTCCGCGCCGTTTGAGCGGCAAGACCACAAGGTGGTAAACCGTGCGCCGACATACGGGCGTGCGCGTGCGCGAAGAAAACCGGCCCGGCGGGGCGGATGTATGGCGTGACGTGACATGGCGGTTATTCCTCCCACAAGGAACGGGGCTCTGGTTTTTTGTTGGAGCCCGGTAATGGTCGCGACTATGTCCAAGTAAGCGCCGACGGTCAATGCGGTGCCGCATTGACAGCTACAGCAAGGGCATGGTCGATCTGGTTTCCACGCTCCAGCCGTAGGTTGGGCAAAGCGAGGCGTGCCCAACGAACCGCCGCGATGTTGGGCACGCTTCGCTTTGCCCAACCTACGTCACTACGTCACTGGTTCCCACGCTCCAGCCCGGCTGGTGTCCGCCGTGCCGTGACCGCATCGTACGGGCTGAGCGCGGGCTGCGCCGAAAACGGGCGCGAAAATTGAAGCGGCGATGCGGCCATGAGCCTTGCCGCTGTCGAGCAAGGCGGCTAACCTGTATACGTTTGTAATTTGGAGTGCGTCATGGCGGCGGATGTGGTGAGCGTGCGTTTGAGCGAGAGCGACAAAGCGCGTCTGGACGAATTGGCCAGCCAGACCGGCAGCAGCCGTTCCTCTCTGGTGGCGGAAGCGGTGCGCGGCTACCTGGACGTCAACCAGTATCAGATCGAGCTGATACGGGAGCGGGTTGCATTGGCCGACCAGGGCGAGTTCGCCAATCGGGAACGGGTCAAGGCCGCCTTCGCGCGCTGGGGCGTGGATGTCGATGCGGATTGAGTGGCTGGACGAGGCGCTGGCCGATTTCGACGAAGCAGTGGCCTACTTGCATGAACGCAATCCGCTGGCTGCGCGCCACCTGGCCAAGAGCATCCATCTTGCGGTGCAAGGATTGCTGAGCAACCCGGAGATCGGGCGTCCCGGGCGCGTCCCGGATACGCGTGAATTGGTCGTCGGCCATACCCGTTACATCATTCCTTATCGCCTCGCCGGCCGCGCCATCCAAATTCTGGCCGTGCTTCACGACGCCCGCGAATGGCCGGCTGCGTTTGGCTAAGAACATCAGGAAAACAACATGATTGAACACGTAGACATCGCCATCATCGGCGGCGGCCCGGTGGGGGCTTCGCTGGCGCTGGGGTTGCAAGGTTCCGGGCTGTCGGTGGCGGTGCTGGAGGCGCGCGAAAAGCTGGAGGTGGCGGACCCGCGCGCGCTGGCTTTGTCGCAGGGGTGCCGTTTGACGCTGGAGCGGCTGGGCGCCTGGGAGGCGTTGGCGCCGGATGCCACGGCCATCGAGACGATTCATGTCTCGCAGCGTGGTGGCCTCGGGCGGGCGGTGCTGACGCGTGAGGATGCCGGGGTGCCGGCGTTGGGTTATGTGGCGGAATACGGGGCGTTGGTCGCGGCGCTGGCCGGGCGTCTGCTGGCTTGTGACGCTACCGTGGTGACCGGGGCGCGGGTAACTGACGTGGCGGCGACGTCGGCTTATGCCGCCGTGCGTTATCAGCGTGGCGGCGCGGAACACCTGCTGACCGCGCGTATGGCGGTGCTGTCGGAAGGCGGCCGCGCGCTGCCCGCGCATATGCGGCAGGACAAGGATTATGGCCAGTCGGCGGTGATCGCCACCGTATCCACGCAACGGCCACATGGCCGTCGCGCCTATGAGCGCTTCACGGCGGAGGGGCCGATTGCGTTGCTGCCATTAGATGCGGCCTCGCTCTTGCATGCCCCCTCACCCCCAGCCCCTCCCCCGCCTACGGGGGAGGGGAGCTACGCCTTGGTCTGGACCACGCCGTCGGCGCAGGTGGAAGAACGTCTGGCGCTGGGGGACGCCGATTTCCTGGCGCAACTGCAAGTCGCTTTCGGCGACCGCCAGGGGCGTTTCACGCACGCGGGGCCACGCGCGGCGTTTCCGCTCAAGCTGACCCTGGCGGCGGAATCGAAATCGCCGCGCATTCAGCGCATCGGCAATGCCGCGCATGTATTGCATCCGGTGGCGGGGCAAGGCTTCAACCTGGGGGTGCGCGATGCCTGGCATCTGGCGCAACGCATCCTCGATACCCCGCGCGAGCGTCTGGGTGAAGCCGCGATGAGCAACGCTTACGCGGCCGAGCGGCGTTTCGACGTGCTGGGCGGCAGCTTGATGACGGATATTCTGGTGGAAGCGTTTTCCAACGACCGCCCGCTGCTTGGGCATGCGCGCGGCGCGGCTCTGATCCTGCTGGATCTGCTGCCGCCGCTGAAAACCCTGTTCGCCCGCAAGATGATGTTTGGAGCACAGGCATGGTGATGGAAAGCGACATTGTGATCGTCGGCGGCGGCTTGAATGGGGCGGCGCTCGCCTGCGCCTTGCGGCATGGGCCGCATTCGGTGGTGCTGGTTGAGCCGCATCCCCCCGTCCTTGCAACCTCCCCGGAGGGGAGTGAACAGTGGGACCCGCGCGTCTACGCCTACAGCCCCGGCAATGTGAACTGGATCAAATCCCTGGGCGGCTGGGGTGAGCCGGTGCGGGCGCAGGCGGTTTATCGCATGCGCATCCACGGCGACGCCGGCGGCCTGCTGGATTTCGACGCACTCGATGCCGGCCTGCCGGAACTGGCGTGGATCGCCGAGAACGGCCGCCTGCAAAGCGCGTTGTGGCGGGCGATGAATGACACGCCCAATCTGCGTGTCGTCACCACACCCGCCGAGGCGATTACCTGGGGCGGTGACGGCCGCCACACCCTGCGCCTGGCCGATGGCTCCACCTTGTCCACGCGCCTGCTGGTGGCCGCCGATGGCGCCAATTCCTGGGTGCGGCAACAGGCCGGCATCGGTTTTGTCCTGGAGGATTACCACCACATCGGCGTGGTCGCCAATTTCGAGACCGAAAAGCCGCATCGCGGCGCCGCTTGGCAGTGGTTCCGCGCGGATGGTGTGCTGGCTTATCTGCCTTTGCCGGGCAATCGCATCTCGATGGTCTGGTCCACCCCGCCGGAACACGCCGACGAATTGCGGGCATTGGCGCCGGATGAACTGGCGCGGCGGGTGGCGGAAGCGGGCATAAACGGCCCCCACGCTCACATTCGTTCGCTGCCCCCCGAGGGGGCGCCAAGCCCGACTTGGGGCGGCCCGGCATCGGGCAGATACGCCCTGGGCGAACTGCGCTGCATTACCCCGGCCGCCGGTTTTCCCTTGAAGCGGCGCTTGGCCGATGAATGGGTGCGCCCCGGCCTGGTATTGCTGGGCGATACCGCGCATACCGTGCATCCCCTGGCCGGCCAGGGGGTAAACCTGGGCTTCCGCGACAGCCGTTTGCTGGCCGAGGTGCTGCGTAGTGGTGGCGACCCCGGCGAGATCGGGCGGCTGACCGCTTATGCCGCGCGGCGGCGCGAGGACGTGGTTTCCATGCAGTTCACAACCGGCGGCTTGCGGAAACTTTTCGGCCGCGAGGAAAGCCTGATCCGAACCCTGCGCAATCAGGGCATGAATTTCACCGATCATTTCCCCCCACTGAGCCAAGCGCTCATGCACCATGCGGTGCTGTAACCCCATCGGAGTTTTTGTATGCGCAAACTAGCCCTCCTGCTCACTCTCATCGCCACGACCGCGCTGGCGGGTGATGCCGAGATTCGCCAGTCGATCGAAAGCCGCTTTCCCGGCACCAAGGTAAGCGATGTCAATAAGTCTGTGCTGCCCGGTATTTTTGAAGTGGTGATGGAAAGCCAGCAGGGCCCGATGGTGGCCTACAGCGACGACAAGGGCCGCTATGTGATGGTGGGCGATCTGCTCGACATCAAGACGGAACGCAACTTCACGCGCGAGCGCATGGACAAGCTCACCGAAGTGAAATTCGACAGCCTGCCCTTGAATCAGGCAATCAAAGTCGTGAAGGGGGATGGCAAACGCCGCCTGGCGGTGTTCTCCGACCTGGATTGCCCCTATTGCAAGAAGCTGGAGGCCGAGTTGGCCAAAATCGACAACGTGACCATCTACACCTTCCTCTACCCCCTGCCCATGCACCCCGACGCGCCGCGCAAGTCGAAGCAGATCTGGTGCAGCAAGGACCGCGCCGCCGCCTGGAACGACTACATGCAGAAGGGCAAGCTGCCGTCCGGCAAGGGCGATTGCGCCAACCCCATCGACGAAAACCTGGCCCTGGGCGCCAAGCTGCGCATCGACGGCACCCCGGCGATGATCTTCGCCAACGGCAAGCGGGTACCCGGTTACATGCCGGCCGCCCGCCTTGATGAGATGCTGACCGCTTCCGAGAAAGCACGCTGAATGGTCATGGCTGCATCAGGCGCCCGTGTAGCGCCGGCGTCTCACCGGCCAGGACAGCCCGTAGGATGTGGTGAGCGAAGCGAACCGCATCGCCCACGGCCGCGTTGTTCGATGCGGTTCGTTCCTCTGATGAAGCCCCTACCCTTCGGTAACCACATCCTGCTTCCGACCACGTCATGAGCCAGGACGATGCCCAACTCCGCCAGGCGTTCGCGTTGTTCAGCGCAACCTCGGAAAAACTGGCCGGCACCTATCTCGAACTGCAAGCCCAGGTGGCGCGGCTGACCAGCGAGCTGGCCGCCGCCAATGGCGAGCTGGCGCGGCGCGAGCGGCTTTCGGCCCTGGGCGAAATGGCGGCGCAGGTGGCACATCAGTTGCGCACGCCGCTGGCGACCGCGCTGCTCTACACCGGGCATCTGGCGCGCCCGCAACTGGGTGATGCCGACCGCATCCGCTTCGCCGACAAGAGCCTGTCGCGCCTGCGCTATCTGGAGCGCCTGATCCAGGACATGCTGTTGTTCGTGAAGGGCGCGCGCCTGACGCCGGAAGCCTTCCCGCTGCGCCCTTTGCTGGATGAGCTGGCGCAGACACTGGAGCCGCACGCCGCGCAGCGCGGGGTTCACCTGGAACTGCCGGCGCCGGGTGCTGAAATCAGCCTGGCCGGTGATCGTCAGGCCATCGCCGGCGCCCTCATCAACTTGCTGGAAAACGCCTTGCAAGCCACGCCGGAAGGCGGCCGGGTCAGCCTGACGGTGGGTGGCCAGGGCAGCCCGTTTGCCGCCTTTCAGGTGGAAGACAGCGGCGCCGGCATCCCGGAAGCCGCGCGCGAACGCCTGTTCGAGCCCTTCTTCAGCACGCGCGGCGAGGGCAGCGGACTCGGCCTGGCCATCGTCCGCCAGGTCGCGCAGTCGCATGGTGGCTGGGTGGATTGGGCGCCGCGTGAGGCCGGCGGCAGCCGTTTCACCCTGTACCTGCCCTTTGCCGGCGACGAAGTAGCGCCGGCGCACCCGCCAGCGTCTTTTGACGTTTCCGGAGGCGAACATGGCTGAAGCCCTGCCCATCCTGGTGGTGGAAGACGACGCCCCGCTGCGCGAAGCGCTCATGGATACCCTGGAATTGTCCGGCTATGCCGCCCACGCAGCAGCCGACGGCGAACAGGCGCTGGCCTGGATGGGCAAGGAGCGTTTCGGCCTGGTGCTGTCCGACGTGCAGATGCCGGGGATGGACGGCCATGCCCTGTTGCGCGGCCTGAAAGCACGCTGGCCGGAAGTGCCGGTATTGCTGATGACCGCCTACGGCCAGATCGACATGGCGGTGCAGGCGATGCGCGAAGGCGCGGCCGATTACCTGCCCAAGCCGTTCGAGCCGGATCGCCTGCTGGCGGCGGTGGCGCGCTATTACCACAGTGGTGAGGAAAGTCCGGAAAGCGAAGTGATCGCCGAGGATGCCGCCACCCGCGCCGTGCTCGACCTGGCCCGCCGCGTGGCGGTCACCGAGGCCAGCGTCCTGCTGACCGGCGAATCCGGAGTCGGCAAGGAAGTGTTCGCGCGCTTCATCCAGCGGCACTCGAAACGTGGCAAAGGGCCGTTCGTGGCGGTGAACTGCGCGGCGATTCCGGAGAATCTGCTGGAATCCGTCCTGTTCGGCCACGAGAAAGGTTCCTTTACCGGCGCCGCCGGCGCCCAGGTGGGCAAGTTCGAACAGGCGTCGGGCGGCGCCATCCTCCTCGACGAAGTCTCGGAGTTGCCGCTCAACCTCCAGGCCAAGCTCCTGCGCGTATTGCAGGAAAAGGAAGTGGAGCGGGTCGGGGGGCGCGCGCCGATCAAGCTCGACGTGCGCGTTTTCGCCACCAGCAACCGCGATCTCGCCGCCTGGGTAAAGGAGGGAAATTTTCGCGAAGACCTGTATTACCGGCTCAATATCTTCCCTCTGGAAATCCCCCCTTTGCGGCAACGCCTCGGCGACATCGGCGCCCTCGCGCGGCATTTCCTGAAACGCTTCGAGAAAGTGGTGGGCCGCCGCGGATTCGCGCTCTCCAACGCGGCTCTGGGCGAATTGACCGGCTATGGGTGGCCCGGTAACATCCGCGAGCTTGCGAATGTGCTGCAACGCGCCATGATCCTGGCGCCCGGAACGGAAATCGGCCCCGAACACCTGATGCTGCCGCACGATTTGGTCAACAAGGTGATTCAGGAAACGCCGCCACCCGCCGACCAGGGTTTGAAGGACATGGAGCGGGAAACCATACTCGGCACGCTGCGTCGGTTTGGCGGTTCCCGACGCAAGACGGTCGAGGCGCTGGACATGAGTGAACGGACCTTGCGCGACAAGCTCAAGCGATACCGCGAAGCGGGCTATCTGGACGGAGACGACCTCCTATAATCGACATCACCACGAAAGTCGCGCGAGCGACTCTCGAAGCTCCCCTCTCCCCGAGGGAGAGGGGCTGGGGGTGAGGGAAGAGGCAAGGCGATGAACGACATTGATTTGATGGTGAACCAGTTGCGTGCCGTGGCGGCCCAGGCCAGCGTCAGCGCGCCCGCCGTCGACGCCAACGCGGCCGCCCAGGCGCCTTCTCAAGACTTCGCCGCCTTGCTCCAGTCCGCTGTGGATGAAGTCAACAATGCCCAGCAGGGCGCTCGTCAACTCACCCGCCAGTTCGAGGCGGGCAATGCCGAAGTCAATCTCCAGGACGTCGTGCTTTCCCTCCAGAAAGCCAGCCTCTCCTTCCAGACCATGGTTCAGGTACGCAACAAGCTGGTGAGCGCGTACCAGGAAGTCATGAACATGCAGGTCTGATGGAAGACGACTGACGGATGGCCCTGCAACTCCAAGAGTCCTTCAATACCCTAGCCCACCGCTTCAACGAGCTCCCCGCCGCCAACAAGATGACGCTGGCGGCAGCCGTGGCGGCTTCCGTCGCATTGATCGTCGGGCTGTTTCTGTGGAGCAGCGCGCCTGACTACAAGGTGTTGTTCTCCAACCTGTCGGAACGTGACGCCGGCACGGTGAGCACCACCCTGCAGCAGATGAATGTCGTCTACAAGACCGAGGCCAACGGCACGCTCATGGTGCCGGCCGATCAGGTCTATGACTTGCGCTTCAAGCTGGCCGCGCAGGGCATCCCCAGGGGCGGGGCGGTCGGTTTCGAGTTGATGGACAGCCCGAAACTGGGCATGACCCAGTTCCAGGAACAACTCGCCTTCCAGCGCGGCCTCGAAGGCGAACTGGCGCGCACCATCCAGTCGCTGGCGCCGGTCGAATCGGCGCGGGTGCATCTGGCGATTCCCAAACCTTCGGTGTTCATCCGCGACAAGCAGGCGCCTTCCGCGTCGGTGCTGGTGAACCTCTATCCCGGTCGCGCGCTCGACCCCGGCCAAGTGCAGTCCATCGTGCATCTGGTGTCCAGCAGCGTGCCGGAGCTTTCGCCCAACAGCGTCACCCTGGTGGATCAGGCCGGCAATCTGCTCACCGCCAAGAATGACGGCCAATCGAAGATCGGTCTCAATGCCAGTCAACTGGAATACACCAAGGAGATGGAGTCCTATTACGTGCAGCGGATCGAGGCCATCGTCGCGCCCATGGTCGGGACCGGCAACGTCAAGGCCGAGGTGCGCGCCGATCTGGATTTCTCCGTGGACGAGGCGACCAGCGAGAGCTACAAACCGAACCCGGTGCCGGATGCGCAAGCGATTCGCAGCCAGCAGACGGTGGATGACAGCAACAATGCCGGCAACCAGGCGCAGGGCGTGCCGGGCGCGTTGACCAACCAGCCGCCCGGCCCCGCCACCGCGCCGTTGGTCGCGCCAGCGGGCGCCAATGCCGGGCCGAATACCGGCGCGGCGGGGCAGGGCGGCAACTCCAGTCGCAAGGAAAGCACGGTCAATTTCGAACTGGACAAGACCATCCGCCACGTCAAGGCGTCGCAGGGGCGGATCAAGCGTCTGTCGGTGGCGGTGGTGGTCAATCACCGGGCCGCGGCCAAGGACAAAGAAGGCAAGGCCGGCAAACCGACGCCGCTCTCCGCGCAGGAAATGACCCAGATCAACAGCCTGGTAAAGGAGACGATGGGGTTCAACCAGCCGCGTGGCGATACCGTCAACGTAGTCAACGCGGCCTTCACCGAGAGCAAGGAAGAGCTTGAAATTCCGCTCTGGAAAGACCCGGACAATGTCTCGCTGGCCAAGGACCTGCTCAAGAACCTGATCATCTTCGGCCTCGCCTTCTACCTGGTATTCGGGGTGCTGCGGCCGATGCTGCGCGAACTGGTGAAGCCGCCCGAGCCGGTGGCCGAAGAGGGCGCGGCGGAAGGCGCGGCGGCGGCCGAAGGCGTGCTCGGCGAGGACGGCGTGCTTTATGGCCCGGATGGCAAAGCGGTCGCGGCGCCAGTCGATACCTATGGCGAGATCCTCGCCAAGGTGCGGGAATACGCCAAGGCCAGCCCCAAACTCACGGCTGAAATCGTCAAAGAATGGATGGCCAAGGAATGAGCGACCGGTATGAGTGACGAAGACGGCCTGAGAAAAACCGCCATCCTGATGCTGGCGCTGGGGAGCGAAGAAGCGGCCGAGGTGTTCAAGTATCTCAGCCCCAAGGATGTGCAGAAGCTGGGCACGGCGATGACCAACGTGGGCAAGGTCAGCCGCGAGCAGATCGAGGCGGTGTTGCGCGCGTTCCACGACCAGACCGAAGGCCGCATGGATATGGCCGACTCCGACGAATACATCCGTTCCGTGCTGAAGAAAGCCCTGGGCGACGACAAGGCCGCGCATCTGATCGACCGCATCCTGCAAGGCAACGAGAGCGCGGGCATCGAAAGCCTGAAGTGGATGGACGCCGCCACGGTTGCGGAAATGATCCGCAACGAACACCCGCAGATCATCGCCACCATCATGGTGCACCTGGACCGCGACCATGCCAGCGAAACCCTCAACCTGCTGCCGGAGCGTCTGCGCAACGACGTGATGGTGCGCATCGCCACCCTGGAAGGCATTCAGCCGATGGCCATGCGCGAGCTCAACGAAGTGCTCACCCAACTCCTGTCCGGCGGCGAAGTCGGCAAGAAAAGCAGCCTGGGCGGCATCAAGACGGCGGCCGACATCCTCAACTACATGGGCGGCGCCATCGAAGCCTCGGTGCTGGCCAACATCCGCGAACACGACGCCGACCTGGCGCAGAAAATCCAGGATCAGATGTTCACCTTCGACAACGTCCTGGAACTGGACGACCGCTCGGTGCAGATGTTGCTGCGCGAAGTGCAGTCCGAGACCCTGATCATCGCCCTCAAGGGCACCACCGAAGACCTCAAGAACAAGATCTTCAAGAACATGTCCAGCCGCGCCGCCGAAGCGCTCAAGGAAGACCTGGAATCGAAAGGCCCGGTGCGCCTGTCCGAAGTCGA
>JAUXXW010000159.1 GCA_030684775.1 Pseudomonadota bacterium | reverse complement strand
AGTGCCGTAGGTTGGGCAAAGCGAAGCGTGCCCAACATCGCGACGGTTCGTTGGGCACGCGTCGCTTTGCCCAACCTACGTCGCTACGTCGCTTCCGCGCTACGAACGTTCCGCCAGCAACTCCAGTACCCGCCTAGCCGCCACCGCCGCCCCATCCACCGCGACCCTGGGCATGCGTGGCGCCGCCAGGAGCGTGGCAAGCAGCACACCGACTGCCGGGTCGAACAAACCCGCCTCGTCGATCACCGCCGCCCGAGTGTGGGCCAGTAGCCAATCCACCAGATAAGGGGTTTCCGGCCAGTCCGGGCGATCGATGTAGAGCACCGGAATGCCGGCGGCGGCGGCTTCCACGAAACTGCCGTAGCCGACCTTGGTGACCAGCGCGTCGCAGGAGGCGAGCAGGTCGATGAACGGCAGGCCGGCGCGCGCGAAGGGAATCAGATCGCCCCGTTCCTGGCGCCAGTCGTCGGGCACCAGCCAGCGTACCCCGGTCACAACGGGTAGTGGCCGCGCCGCCCGGTAACCGATGCCGCCCAAGCCGAGCAAAACCAGCCGTTCACCGTGCTCCAACCCGAGCCGCGCGCGCAATTCCACGCGGCGATCTACCCCGAGGGCGGCAATCGGCGGCACGGCTTCGCGGTTCTCCAGCCAGTCCATGGGCATGGCGGGCGTCACACGCAGAAAGGCGCGCGCCGAGCGGTAGGCTGTCGCCATCTGTTCCAGCACCGGCGCCATGCCGGGTTGCTCCGCCAGATAGGCGCTTGCAATATCCACCCAGTTCAGCGAGCACATGGCCACAGCGGGAATGCCGGCCCGAGCGGCGGCAGCCAGCGGCAGGCAGGCGACATCGGAGAGCACGCCGCTTATGTCCTGTTCGCGTAGCCAGGCCGCCTCGTCGGCGACCCGCGCGTCCCAACCCCCGTGAAAATCCAGATGGGCGGCCCGGCTCGCCGTCAGATCCACCCGCACCGCGTCGTGCATGGCGAGGCCGACATCGGCCGGCTCATGGCGATGCTGGAAAGGGGCATGGATACGCGCCGCCAGCGCGGCACGCGGCACTCCGCTCCAAACCAGGAATTCCAGGTCCGGCCGTGTCGCATGCAGCGCGTTGAGCACCGGTGCCGCCTGCGCCAGATGGCCGAGGCCGTGATGGCTAATGGCGACCAGCAGGCGCATTACAAGGTCAGGCGCAGCATTTCCTTGAGCAAGGGCACGGAAACCGGGCGTTTCCGGCTCAGGGAAAAGGTGTCGAGGGCATCCACGGTGGCGAGCAGGCGCGGCAGATCGCGGCGCGTGTGGGTGAGCAGATAACGGGTCACTTCATCCGGCAAGCGCAGGCCGCGCCCCTCGGCACGAATCACCAGGGCGGCCCCCTTGTCGGCGTCGGACAGGGGCTGCAGGCGGAACACCAGGCCCTGCGCCAGGCGGGTGGCCAGGTCGGGCCGCAAACCATGCTGTGCCCCCGGATCGGAAAAAACGCCCGAGCCGCCCCCCGGGGGGGCCAAGTCGTTCTTGGGGCGGCCCGGCGAACGACTTGAGAGTTGCGCCGGCGGCAGGGTGCCGCTGACGAGCAGCAGGCCGCCTTGTTCACGCGCCGAGTTGATCAGGCCGAACAGGCGTATCTGGTTGTCCGCATCGAGCGCTTCCACGTCGTCCACCGCCAGGGCGGGAATGGGCGGCTCCGGCAGCGTTTCGCCGGCGGGGAGCAAAACCGCGCCAGCCGCGCCGGCCCAGGCGCGTAACAAATGGCTTTTGCCTACCCCCGCTTCGCCCCAGAGGTAGATCAGGGGCTCACGCGCGGCGCCAGGCACATGGGCATGCAACGCCGCCAGCACCTCGGTATTGGGGCCGGGCAGGTAGTTGCTGAAATCGGGGGGGGAGTCGGGACGGAGGTCGAGGATTAATTGCCGCATGGGGCGCAATGTTAACGAAGTAATCGCGCCGCGCGGCGGCTTCCATGCTTGCGCGTTAAAATGCCCGCGCTTGGCTTTCGGGAAACAACCATGACCAGAATCGCGCTCTATTTGTTGTTGTTCGCCGTCGGCGCCGCCCAGGCGGGCGAGTTGTATCGCTGGGTGGATGAACGCGGCACGGTGTCCTATTCCGACCAGCCGCCGCCGCCCAGCGCCAAGAAAGCGGAGAAACTCAAAGGCAAGGGCAATGTGGTCGAGGTGGATAAGGAGTCGTTCAGCCTCAAGCAGGCGAAAAATCTGAGCCCGGTGATTCTTTATGCCACCGCCTGCGGGCAGTTCTGCGACCAGGCCACGGATTTCCTGAAGCAGCGCGGCATTCCCTACACCCCGAAAGACCCGTCCAAGGAACTTGAGATCGCGGTCGAGTTGAAGAAACTGACCGGCGCCGTCGATGTGCCGGTCATCGTGGTCGGCGGCAGCCATTTCAAGGGCTTCGACGCCGCCACCTGGGGCCGACTGCTGGATGCCGCGAACTATCCCAAGAGCGCCGGGCAGAAAGACAAGTGAGCCGTCGATCAGGTCGCGGCCAGGCGGGTGAATACACACATAGAGAGGACACACGATGCGCGGTTTGATGGGTTGGCGGGGCACGGCGCCCGATGGCACTTTTGAAGCGATGTGGAAAGGCGCCGGCCGGCCCCAGCCCTTGGGACTGGAGCGAAATGCCACGCCCGAGACAACCCTGGCCGCCTGGGGCGGCAACCTGCACAGAGAAGCGGGCGTTTCCTGCGTCATCGCCGGACGTCCCTATTTCAAAGATCCCGAATTGCTTGCGCTTCCCGCCGCCGTGGCCCTGGCCCGGCTCTGGCGCGCCCACGGCAACGACGCTCCCGCCCACATCCACGGCAGTTTCTCCCTGGCCGTGATCGACCAGGAACAGGATTGCGTATTCCTGGCGCTCGACCGCATCGGCGACCACGCCCTCGCCTTCGCCGCCCGCCCTGAAGGCTGCGTGTTCGCCAGCCGTGCCGATCTGGTGGCGGCGCACCCGGCGCTGGGACGCAGCCTCGACCCGCAGGGCCTGTTCAACTACCTGTATTTCCACGTCGTGCCGGCGCCCGGCAGCGTCTATCAGGGCGTGGAAAAGCTGCTGCCCGGCCAGTGGGCGCGGTGCCAGGGTACGAAGGTCGAGCGCGGTTTCTACTGGACGTTGAAATACCGCGACGCCCCGCGCCATGACTTCGAGGAACAGAAGGCGCGCTTCCTCGACCTGATCCGCGACGGCGTCAAACGCGCCAAGGGCGATGACGAGGTCGCCACCTTTCTTTCCGGCGGCACCGACAGTTCCACCGTCTCAGGCATGTTGAAGCAGGTCGCCGGCCAGGCGCGCACCTATTCCATCGGCTTCCCGGCGGCGGGCTTCGACGAAATGGAATACGCCCGTCTCGCCGGCAAGCACTTCGGTCTGGATATGCGCGAGTACTACATGCGGCCGGAAGACATCATGGAGGCGCTGCCGATCATCGCCGGCCACTACGACGAGCCGTTCGGCAACGACTCCGCCGTACCCGCCTATTTCTGCGCCAAGATGGCGGCGGCCGACGGCCACAAGATCATGCTGGCGGGCGACGGCGGCGACGAGTACTTCGGCGGCAACGCACGTTACGCCAAGCAGAAGGTGTTCGAGGCCTATCACAAGCTGCCCGGCTTCCTGCGTGGCGGCCTGATCGAACCGCTCGCTGGCCTGCCCGGCATGGGCGCGCTCGGGCCGGGGCGCAAACTGCAAAGCTATCTGCGCCAGGCCAACACCCCCTTGCCGGAACGCATGGAGACGTACAACTTCATCTACCGGCAACCGCTGAACGAGATGTTCGCGGCGGATTTCCTTGCCGGCGTCGACGCGCACCAGCCCCACGCCTGGCTGAAAGAGGTCTACGACCGCGCCGATTCGAAGTCCTACATCAACCGGATGCTGCACCTGGACATCAAGTTCACCCTGGCCGACAACGATCTGCGCAAGGTAGGCGGCATGACCGAGGCGGCCGGCATCGAAGTGCGCTACCCGCTGATGGACGACGCACTCGTCGACTTCTCCGGCGAAATCCCGCCCGACTGGAAAGTGAAGGGGCAATACCTGCGCTGGTTCTTCAAGACCTCGCTGAAAGGCTTCCTGCCCGATGAAATCATCGACAAGAGCAAACACGGCTTCGGCCTGCCCTTCGGCGTCTGGGCCAAGGACTACGCGCCGCTGCGCGAGCGCATCGAAGACCGTCTCTCCGACTTCAGCAAACGCGGCCTGCTCACTCCCGCCTACATCGACCACCTGCGCAACGAACACATGTCCGGCCATGCCACCTACTTCGGCAAGATGCTGTGGGTGATGCTGGTGCTGGAAGAGTGGCTGGCGGCGCGCGGGCTGTGAAATGTAGCGCCGGCTTCCAGCCGGCTTTACCTCAACTGCGTTGCTTGGGCCAGGTCGACTACGAACCCACCTGGCGCGCCATGCAAGCTTTCACCGCGCAACGCGGCACCGATACCCCGGACGAAATCTGGCTGCTCGAACACCCCCCCGTGTTCACCCAGGGCCAGGCCGGCAAACGCGAACACCTGCTCGCCGACATCGGCATCCCCGTCGTCCCCATCGACCGTGGCGGCCAGGTCACCTATCACGGCCCCGGCCAGGTCGTGGCCTATCTCCTGATCGACCTGAAACGGCGCGGCTACGGCGTGCGCGAACTGGTGCGGCGGATGGAGCAGGCCCTCATCGACCTCCTGGCCGAACTCGGCATCGCCGCCGAACGCCAGGACGGCGCCCCCGGCGTCTACGTCGCCAGCGCCAAGATCGCCGCCCTCGGCCTGCGCGTGAAAAGCGGATGCACCTATCACGGACTCAGCCTCAACGTCGACCTCGACCTGGCGCCGTTCCAGGCCATCAATCCTTGCGGCTATGCCGGCCTGGAAGTCACCCGCACGCGCGACCTGGGCATCGCGGCGAGCAGCGATGAAATCGCCGACAAGCTCGCCCGGCATTTGCTGGAAGTCTTGTAGCGCCGGCTTCCAGCCGGCTTCGTGGGCCTGATTAGAAGTACAAAACCGGCGGCGATGCCGACGCTACACACCACCTCAATGCCGCCGCAACCAGTCTTCAAGCTGTTGCGCCGACAGTGCCCCGGATACCCGATCCACCTCGCGCCCCCCCTTGAACAGCGCCAGGGTGGGAATGCTGCGGATGTTGTGCTGACCCGCCAGCCCCTGTTCCGCCTCGGTATTCACCTTGGCGAAACGCACCTTGCCCGCATACCGCCCGGCCATCTGGCTGTAGGTCGGCGCGAACATCTTGCACGGCCCGCACCACGGCGCCCAGAAATCCACCAGTACCGGCAAGCCGTCACGGGAAACGAACTTGCCGAAGCTGCCGCCGTTCAACTCGATGGGCTGCGCCGGCACCACCTCGGCGCCGCACTTGCCGCACTTCGGGTGTTGTCGCAGACGTTCTTCCGGCACGCGATTGACCGCGCCGCAGGCGGGACAGACCAGTTCCATGAGGTTCTCCAGAGAGGCTTGAATGGGGATCAAATGGCGGCCGAATCGGGCAATTCAAGCCGATGCCGACCCGGACCGATCTGAGCGGCGGACCCACCACGGCGCCGCTCGTGTAGCGCCGGCTTCCCGATAGCGTGATGCACTTCATGAAGCGCAGTCGGCGTGGCATATATTCGGCATATACCACTCATGGAGTCCTGCCATGCAAACCGCCAAACTCTTCCTAAACGGCCGCAGCCAGGCCGTGCGGCTACCCAAGGCATTCCGTTTCGAGGGCGTGCGCGAGGTAATGATCGAGCGCGATGGCGACGCCGTGATCTTGCGGCCACCCAAGCGGCCCTCGATCGAACGGCTGATATCGGCACTGGATGAGTTCGAGACCTTCCCCGAGCGCGAGCAACCCGCCGCCGCCGATCAACGCGAACCCTGGTGAACAGTAATGCGCTATCTGCTGGACACCCCTATCTGCATCTATGCCATCAAGAACCGCCCGCCCCAGGTGATCGAGCGGCTGCGCGCGCATGAAGCCGAGGGCCTGGGTATTTCCAGCATCAGCGTGGCGGAGTTGTTTTTCGGCGCTGCCAAGAGCGGCTCCGCGCGCAATCTGGCGGCGCTGCGGCATTTTCTCGAACCACTGGAAATAGCCGATTTCGATGTGCCTGCGGCGGAAATCTACGGCGACGTGCGCCTGGTGCTGGAACGGGCGGGAACCCCCATCAGCCCGCTGGATACCCAGATCGCCGCCCATGCGCTGGCATTGGGGGCGGTGCTGGTGACCAACAACACGCGAGAGTTCGAGCGGGTGCCGGGGCTGGTGGTGGAGAACTGGGTGGCGTGAATTCGTAGGTCGGGGTTGGTGCAGCGTAACCCGACGTTTTCGTGATGTCGGGTTACGCGATAGAGCCGCTAACCCGACCTACGTGGCTACGTGGCAACAGCCGCCTTCCTCTTCACCACGGCAGCCCGTAGGGCGGAAAAGACGGCGGCCTTTTGCCGGCGCCTTCCGCCATCTTCGTGTGGCATTCGGCGGAAGGCGCGATGAAGCCGATTTTCCTCCCTACGCTTGCTGCCCGCGTCTTGTAAACAGCCGGCTGGAAGCCGGCGCTTCCTCTGATTCCCACGCTCCAGCGTGGGAATCCACCCTGGACGCTCCAGCGTCCAGCATTGCAAGATGCGGTTCGCCCCTCCTCTCTGTAGGAACGCTTGCGTTACGCATCAGGCACTCACCCAGATGAACCGTACCCTCACCGCCATCAACATCGTTCCCGGCCAGGGCAGTCCTCGGCTGACCAAGGCACAGAAAGTATTCAACCGGCTGATCCAGCAGATCAATGACAGGCGCGCCAAATTAGCGGCCTGGGAGGAGATCACGCCGCCGTTCCAGCGCAAATACATGGCGGAGATGCATCCACTCCTGCAAGCGGCCGAGGACTTGAGGATCGAGACGGCGCGCGCCCTCGACCAACTCAGCGGACTCAAGGGGTTGAGCAAGCGGGAGCGCCGTCTGGTCGTGAATCTCGTTGTCGACCTTGCCGGCGGTCTGCTGGCGGAGGGTGAGAACGAGGAGATGAAACGTCTCTACAACAAACACGCGCATTCGGATTTCGACGAGGATCAAGCCGCCATGTTGGACGGCATGAGATTCATGTTCGAGGAAAGCCTGGGCATCGACCTGGGTGACGCTGTCGACTTGAACTCGCCCGAGGCGGTCATGGCGCGCATCCGCGAACGCATGGAGGAACAGCAACGGGGGCCGGCGCCGCGAGCGCGCAAGGCGCGTCGGACAAAGTCGGCGCAGGCGCTGGCCAAAGAGGAACAACAACTCGCCGAGACACAACGCATCAGCCAGTCCATCCGCGAGATCTACCGCAAACTCGCCAGCGCGCTGCATCCGGACCGGGAGGCCGATCCGCTGGAACGGGAGCGCAAGACCGTCTTGATGCAACGCGCGAACCAGGCCTACGAGAAAGGCAACCTGCTGCAACTGCTGGAATTGCAGATCGAACTGGAGCATATCGACCAGGCCGCCATCAATGGCCTCGGCGAGGAGCGCCTGTCCCAGTACAACAAGGTGATCAAGGAACAACTGGGGGAACTGGACGCTGAAATAGCGCGTGCGGAGGGCGAGTTCAGGATGCGTTTCGGCATTACCACCCACGGCCGAGTTACGCCCGCGAGCCTGCTGCGCAACCTCGCCGGGGAAATCGCCTCGGTCCAAATAGAGGTACGGCAAATGCGAGAGGACCTGGCCGTCTTCCAAAACATCCAGGCGACCAAGGCATGGCTCAAGGAGATGCCGGCGCGCCACTGGATGGACCTGGACGACCTTCCCTTCTGACGAACTCGGTACGTGCTGAAGCAGGCCGCCAAGGCTCTGCCGAAAATTCGGAATGTGACGGCGGCCAGTTTTAATAAATGCCACACCCCCTGTAGCGCCGGCATCCTTGCCGGCGTCTTTTAAACAGCCGGCTGGAAGCCGGCGCTACAGGGGCGGACCAGTCACGCCACCCCGTTATGCCTTGGCAGCCCGTAGGGCGGAAAAGACGGCGGCCTTTTGCCGGCGCCTTCCGCCATCTTCGTGTGGCATTCGGCGGAAGGCGCGATGAAGCCGCTTTTCCGCCCTACGCTTGCTGCGTTGCGGGCATGGATGAATCCGGGCAATTGATCCGATTGTTTCCGGTGCCGTTCCGACTGGTGGCGGACGAGCAGCAGTTCAGGAAATGGCAGTGGATCAAGGCGCGGGTGCGCAAGGCATCGGATGACAATCGGCCCGAGAGTTACCGAATATCCGTGGATACCATTGAGATCGAGAGCGAGCCCCTCCCCACCCGGAATGAATGGCTGGAGCGGCGGCGCGCCATCGCGCCCGTCGAGGTGTTCGATGATTTCGCGGCATTGGAAGAGGCCCGCCTGAACCGTGGTGTTTCGTTGGGCTTGCTGCGGCCGAGCCGGTTGCTGGACCTACGCATCTCCAAGGCCGAGGCCGGCGAATGGAGCGAAGAAGAAAAGGCCAAGCTGATGCAGGCCCAGAATCAAGGGACGCTTTTCGACCAGGATGCCGAACTGCGTTCATTGAAGCTGCTGAAGAAGCTGCCTTTCGATTTTCACTATCACCACGAAGGCCGTGACGGCAGGGTTCACAAGCACAAGCTGGTGGATTGGGAGGCTGGCGCGCTGTACTGGAACATCCACCGCAAGGCGGATTGGCAAGCGTTGTTTCGTCAGAAGTTCCTGATCGAGTTCGCCCGGAAAGATGTGCTGTTCCTGATGGGCACCATCCACCGTTTCCCTCACCAGTGGCTGATCGTCAGCGTGTTGTATCCGCCTAAGCCGCTAGCCGAAGTCGTTGGTCAGGGACACCTGTTCGAGCGTTGAGATGCTGTACTGGGGGGGCGCCCAGTCGGTGCGCGGCGCGCGCCACATACGTTCGATGGCAGCGGGTGTGGTCGGCCTCGAAGCAGATGAGACAAGCCGTGGTACTACGCGCGAAGTTGGCTAGTTCCTGAAGGGTCGCCTGCTGGGTGTCCAAATAAGCCAGATAGTCCCGTGTGTACCGAGCCCAGTCGCCATCGCTCCGGTATTGGTTACGAATGGGTTTCGGGCAACCCAACGCCGGCACATGAAAATAGCCGATGCCCGCCTGTTTCAGATGTTCGCAAAACCCGGTCTTGGAAAAACCTTTTTTGCGGGAAAGCGGCAGTTCACGAACATCGACCACGGAATGGATGCCGGCCGCCTTCAGGCGAGCGATGAAAGCTTCGATATCGAGGCCTTCGTAACCGAAAGTGAACAACTGCTTGCTGGCGATCATGGGAAGTCGGGAGTTGGGTGGAACAGGCGAGATATGCTACCTGTAACGACACTTTGTACAACCAGACGGGGATTGGGGTTTACAGCGTTATCAACACCGAGTCGACGGCGAACCCACAAGCCGCAACCACGGATGGACATAGGCTTAAGGCACATCCACGTGGGCCAGTTGCGTAGGTCGGGTTACAACTGCGCCTCGCCACAGCAGTCAGACCCGTTGAACGATCCCCCCTCCCGCTATACAGTCCGCCGGCCAGGGGTGGAGCAAACAATTCAGTGAATCAACAAACCAGTACAGAGCAACAACCCCGCAGTCGCCTGATCGACCGGGATTTGGCACGCGCCGGCTGGAGCGCATCGCGGCGCACCCTGATCGAGGAATTCGTCCTCACCGCCCAATCGGGCGACGCCCGAAACAACCCGGAATTCGCCGACTACGCCCTCCTTGGCGCTGACGGAAAACCCATCGCCATAGTCGAAGCCAAACGCAGTAGTCGCGATGAGTTAGCGGGCAAACGCCAGGCCTCCGACTATGCCGACCGCATCAAGGCCCGCTTCGGTGAAGACCCATTCATCTTTCTCAGCAACGGCTAGTGCATCCAGCCCTGGGATCGCGAGCACTATCCGCCCCGCAAAGGTGCCGGGTTCTATACCCGCAACGACTTGAAACGCATGCGACACACCAGCGTCGGCCGTCTCGCTTGGCTGCGCATCTACGGCACCGATGCCGAGCTGCGCGTTGTCCGAACGACCAAGACGACATGATCATGCATGGCGACGGTCATGGCGGCATCCACTATCACGACGGCCTGCGTACCACAGAGGGGAGATCACTACATGGGCAAATCTGATCTGCGTTTTCAAGTTGATTCCCGACTGGCTACCCTGCTCAGTCAGGAATATTCCTCCTCCGAGAAAGCACTGAAAGAACTCATCGACAACGCCTGGGATGCGGATGCCGAGACGGTGTCTGTGACTCTGCCAAGACCAATGAGCGACGATCCCATCGTCATCAAGGACGACGGGAGTGGCATGACCGAGGAGGAGTTGCGACGCCATTACCTATCCATCGCCTCTGACCGGCGTTCGCGTCGCGGCGAACGCACCGCCAGTAAAAACCGGTTGGTTCCCTGGGGCCATAACCTGGTGTTGTTGAGCAAACTCAAGTACCGGGAATTACGCTTGGCCTATGCCCAACGCGCCCTTGAGCACGGCTGGTCCCGCAATGTGCTGAATATCCATATCGAAACCCGGCTGTTGGAGCGAGAAGGTAAGGCGGTGACCAACTTCGCCGAGCGTCTGCCCGCTCCGGATTCCGATTTGGCCCATCAGACCCTGAAAGACCCTTACCTCTTCGCTTTCCTCAGGCTCGGCAAGGAGGCGGACGAACGCGAAATCGAAATCGCCATTGAGGATTCCGAAGCCGCCGCGCTGGCCTATCTGGAGACGATGGCTTCATGAGCGACCAGACCGCTGCCTCCATTCACTACCCCGGCCTGCTGGCCGAGATCAAACAGCGCATTCAGTCCGCGCAGACGCGGGCAATGCTGGGGGTCAATGCCGAACTGATCCATCTGTATTGGGAAATCGGCCAGATGCTGGATGCGCGGCAGAAAAGCGAAGGCTGGGGTACTGCGGTCATCCCTCGGCTGGCACGGGACATCCGCAATGAATTGCCCGAGGAGAAGGGATTTTCCGAGCGCAACATCAAGCGGATGCTGGCGTTTTACCGCGAGTATCGCGACCTGGGCTTTGTGCCACAGGCTGTGGCACAAATTGATTCGGACGCGGAAGTGCCACAGACCGTGGCACTTTTTCCAGGCGAGGTCATGCTGTCTCTGCCCTGGGGCCACCACCTGCTGTTGATGGAAAAGCTCAAGGATGCGGAAGTGCGGAGCTGGTACATGCGCGCGACGCTGGCCAACGGCTGGAGCCGCAATATCCTGCAAATGCAGATTGAATCCGCCGCCCACACCCGCCAGGGCAAGGTGACCAGCAATTTCACGCTACGCCTGCCGCCGCCCCAATCCGATCTGGTGCGGCAGGTGCTGAAAGACCCTTATCTGTTCGACTTCCTGACGCTGGAGGAGCCTTTCCATGAGCGTGAACTGGAAACCGGTCTGATCGCGCATCTGGAAAGATTTCTGCTGGAACTGGGGCAAGGCTTTGCCTTCGTGGGGCGGCAATATCACGTCGATGTCGGCGATCAGGATTTCTACATCGACTTGCTGTTCTATCACCTGCGCCTGCGCTGCTTTATCGTCGTCGAACTCAAGCGCGGGAAGTTCAAACCGGAATACGCGGGCAAGATGAATTTCTATTGCAGCGTGGTGGACGATGTTTTGAAGCATCAAAGCGACGCACCGACGATCGGGCTGATCCTCTGCCAGCAACAGAATGAAGTCATTGCCGAATACGCGTTGCGTGGCATGGATAAACCGATTGGCGTCTCCACCTTCGATCTGACTCGCGCGCTGCCAACAGAGTTGGTATCCAGCCTGCCCAGCATCGAGCAGATCGAACGGGAATTGGGGGAGTCGCCATGACGGATGCCGCTTCTCCCGCCGGGGAATTCCTGCTGTATCAGACCGAGGACGGCCGAACCCGTGTGGAATGCCGTTTTATCGAGGACAGCCTCTGGCTGACTCAGGCGTTGATGGCGGAGTTGTTCCAGAAGGATGTCCGCACCATCAACGAGCACTTGAAGAACGCTTATGAGGAAGGGGAGTTGGAGCCGGGGGCAACTATCCGGAAATTCCGGATAGTTCGCGAGGAGGGCGCCCGCCAGGTCAGCCGTAACCTCGACCACTACAACCTCGATGCCATCCTCGCCGTCGGTTACCGGGTGCGCTCCCAGCGTGGCACCCAGTTCCGCCGCTGGGCAACGGAGCGGTTGCGTGAGTATCTGGTCAAGGGCTTTACCCTGGACGACGAGCGGCTGAAGAACCCACCGATTGCTGGTGAAGGTGTGCCAGACCGCTTCGATGAACTGCTGGAACGCATCCGCGACATTCGGGCCAGCGAGCGGCGGATGTATCTGCGGGTACGTGAGATTTTCGCCATGGCGGCGGATTACTCGCCTACGCTGGCCGAGACGACTCGTTTCTTCCAGATCATCCAGAACAAGTTGCACTTTGCCGTGACCGGCAAGACCGCCGCTGAATTGATCCACGAGCGGGCCGATGCGAACCAGCCCAACATGGGCGTTACATCTAGCAAAAGCGGCACGGTGCACAAGGTGGATGTGACCGTCGCCAAGAATTACCTGCTCGAACCCGAGATCAGCGAGTTGAACCGGGTCGTGGTGATGTGGCTGGATTTCGCCGAGGACCAGGCGCGGCGGCGCAAGGATGTCTTCCTGAAGGACTGGGAGGAGAAGCTCGACGCCTTCCTGAAATTCAATGATCGGGCGGTGTTGCCGAATGCTGGAAGCGTCTCGAAGGCCGAGGCGGATGCCCACGCGGAGGGGGTATACGCCCGCTTCGCTGCCCAGCGCCGCGCCCTGCTGGAGGCGGAGGGGGCGGAGCAACAGGTGCGGATGCTGGAGGAGGCCGCCAGGGCGTTGTTGAAAGCCGGGAAGTGATGACGGCCTGTTCAGACGTCCTCGAATACCGTCTCCAGGTCCGCCCGGAAATCCAGGCTTTTGAGGATCAGGCCCAGGCTGCTCTCGCTGGCGGCCAATAGCCAGTCGCCGGAATCCATGCGGCGGAATACCTCGACGCGGCGGCTATCGGGGTCTATCAGGGCGTATTCCTGAAGGCTGTCCAATTGGCGGTACAGGGCGAATTTGTCGCCCCGGTCGTAGGCGGCGGTGCTTTCCGACAGGACTTCGATGATGACCTTGGGGTGTGACATGGCCAGGTCAGCCTTGAGATCGTCCGGGTGGCAGGTTACCAGCACGTCCGGGTAAAACACCGCGTCGGCGGTTTGCACTTCCACCTTCATGTCCGCCATGAAGGCGCGGCAGGGGCCGTCGCGCAGGTATTCCTTGAGTTTGGCGTAACAGTTTCCGGTGACGGCCACATGCGCACGACGCGTGCCGCCCATGGCGAACACTTCACCGGCCAGGAATTCGTGCTTGTCCGGTTGCTCGTTTTCCCATTCGATGAATTCCCGCGTAGTCATCACGACCTGGCGCTGAGGCAGTCCCATGGTGTTTCTCCCGCATTTCGTTGACGCCGGGATTGTAGGTCAGGCGGGTGGGGCTGAGGTTTGCACTTAGATCCAGCGTTGTTCCCTCTCCCCCGACCCCTCCCCCGGTGGGGAGGGGAGAAAAGCTCACGCCATCCCGTTATGCCGCAACAGCGCGTCGATGGTCGGCTCCCTCCCCCGGAAGGCCTTGAACGATTCAATCGCTGGGCGGCTGCCGCCTTGCGCCAGGATTTCGCTCCAGAAGCGGTGGCCGACTTCGGGGTTGAGGACGCCGCCGACGTGGCTGCCGGCTTCTTCCTCGAACAGGCCGTAGGCGTCGGCTGACAGCACTTCCGCCCATTTGTAGCTGTAGTAGCCGGCCGCGTAGCCGCCGGCGAAGATGTGGCTGAAGTTGTTGGGGAAGCGGTTGTAGTCGGGCGGGATGACGACGGCGATCTGTTCGCGGATCGCGTTCAGGAGTTGCAGCGCGGTCTGGCCTGCCGCGAGGTCGTGGTGCAGGTGCATGTCGAACAGGGAGAATTCGATCTGGCGCAGGGTCTGCATACCGGCCTGGAAGTTCTTGGCGGCGAGCATCTTGTCGAACAGTTCCTTGGGCAGGGGTTCGCCGCTGTCGACGTGGGCGGTCATGTGTTTCACCACGTCCCATTCCCAGCAGAAGTTCTCCATGAACTGGCTGGGCAGTTCCACCGCGTCCCATTCGACGCCGCTGATGCCGGAGACGCCGAGGTCTTCCACGCGGGTCATGAGGTGGTGCAGGCCGTGGCCGAATTCGTGGAACAGGGTGATGACCTCGTCGTGAGTGAGGAGGGCGGGCTTGCCGCCGACCGGGCGGGTGAAGTTGCAGTTCAAGTAGGCCACCGGAGTCTGGATGCCGCTCTCGGTCTGGCGTCGGGTGATGGCGTCGTCCATCCAGGCGCCGCCGCGCTTGGTGTCGCGCGCGTGCAGGTCGAGGTAGAACTGGCCGACCCGATTTCCGGCGGGGTCGTTGATGGCGTAGAACTGCACATCCTCATGCCAGAGCGGCGCGACATCGGGAACGATGGCGAGGCCGTAGAGCGTTTCGATGACGCGGAACAGGCCGGCGAGCACCTTGGGTTCCTGGAAATACTGTTTGACCTCGTTTTCCGAGAAGGCATAACGCGCTTCGCGCAGCTTTTCGCTGACGTAGCCCATGTCCCAGGCTTGCGGGTCGTTGAGGCCGACTTCCTTGGCGGCGAATTCACGCAGTTCCGCCACATCGCGCTCGCCGTAAGGTTTGGCGCGTTGTCCCAATTCGTTCATGAAATCCAGCACGACCGCCGGGCTTTCGGCCATCTTGGGTTCCAGTGAAACCTGGGCGTAGGAGTCGAAGCCCAACATCTTCGCGGCTTCCTGGCGGAGTTCGAGAATGCTGGAAATCAGCGTGGTGTTGTCCAGTTCGGCGGGGCCGAATTCCGAGGCTCGCGTGGTGTAGGCGCGGTACATCTCCTCGCGCAAGGCGCGGTTGTCGCAGTACTGCACGACGGGCATGAAAGAGGGGGCTTGCAGGTTGAGCTTCCAGCCGGTCTTGCCGTCGGCTTCCGCCATTTCCTTGAACATCGCGCGGGCGTCGTCGGGCAGGCCGGCGAGTTCGGCCTCGTCGTCGATGAATTTCGACCAGGCGCGGGTGGCGTCGAGCAGGTTTTCCTCGAACTTGGCGGAGTGCTTGGCCAGTTCTTCCTGGATTGCCATGAAGCGGGGTTTCTCTGCGTCCGGAAGATCGGCGCCGCCGAGACGGAAATCGCGCACCTCATTGTCGATGATCTTCTTGCGCGCCGTGCTGAGGTTGGCGAATTCGGGCGCGGCGGCGAGCGCCTTGTATTGCTTGAACAGGCCTTCGTGCTGGCCGAGTTCGGCGTAGTACTGGGTGATCTTGGGCAGGTTTTCGTTGTAGACCTCACGCAGCTCCGGGCTGTCCAGCACCGAGTGCAGGTGCGACACCTGGCCCCAGGCGCGCGACAGGCGCTCGTTGGCGTCGTCCATCGGCGCGACGAAATCGTCCCAGGTGGCGGCGACGTTCAACTGGTGTTGTACCAGGGCGCGGTTCTCCGCCAGCAGTTGGTCGATGGCCGGGCTGACGTGTTCGGGGCGGATGTCGGCGTAACGGGGCAGGCCGGAGAAATCGAGCAGGGGATTCATGGCGAGTGCGGTGAAGTGGCAACCCCCGCCATATTGGGGCGCGCCGCCGGGTCTACAATCCCTGCCTCATCCCCGGCCGCCGCTCAACGCGCATGCGCAAGGTCTTCCTCCGCACCCTGTTCCGCTACTACAGCTTCTATACCGGCGGCTTCGTCATGTTCCTGCTCGCGCTGGCGGTGGCCGAGTACATGGGCATGCCGGAACTGTGGATAGGCTGGACCTTCATGACGGCGACCGTGGCGCTCTATGCCGGCATCGGCATCCTGTCCCGCACCTCGGATGTCGACGAGTTCTATGTGGCCGGGCGGCGCGTTCCGGCGGTATACAACGGCATGGCCACCGGTGCCGACTGGATGAGCGCCGCTTCTTTCATCGGTCTGGCCGGCACCCTGTATCAGAAAGGCTACGACGGCCTCGCTTTCGTGATGGGCTGGACCGGCGGCTATGTGCTGGTGGCCCTGCTCCTGGCGCCTTACCTGCGCAAGTTCGGCCAGTTCACCATTCCCGATTTCATCGGCGCCCGCTATGGTGGCGGTGGCGGTGGCGGTGGCGGTGGCAATACCGTGCGTGGCATCGCCGTGGTGGGCACGATACTGGCCTCGTTCACCTACGTCACCGCGCAGATATTCGGCGTCGGCATCATCACCAGCCGCTTCCTCGGCATCACGTTCGAGACCGGTGTATTCGTCGGCCTCGGCGGCATCCTGGTGTGCTCCTTCCTGGGCGGCATGCGCGCGGTGACCTGGACCCAGGTGGCGCAGTACATCATTTTGATCATCGCCTACCTGATGCCGGTGGTGTTCATGTCCTACAAGGTCACCAATGTGCCGGTGCCGCAACTGGTCTACGGCGAGGTGATGGAGAAAATCGCGGCGCGGGAAAAGGAAATCATGGCCGACCCGGCGCAAATCGAGGTGCGCGACGCCTATGCCGCGCGCGCCGACGCCATCGCGACCAAGCTGGAGCGGATCGACGCCGCCGGACCGCAGGCCAACGTCGGCGAAGCGGGCCGGGAACGCTGGCAACGGGAAATGCGGGAGGCCCAGGAAAAATCACGGCCGCTCCAGCCACACGCCGAGGCCTTCCCCGGTGAGACCGCCGAAGAGCGCGACAGCGCGCGACTCAACTTCCTCGCCCTCACTTTCTGCCTGATGGTGGGCACGGCGGCGTTGCCGCACATCCTGATGCGCTACTACACCACGCCATCGGTACGGGAAGCACGCGAGTCCGTGGTCTGGTCGTTGTTCTTCATTTCCCTGCTTTATTTCACCGCGCCGGCCTACGCGGTGTTCGCCAAATACGAGGTCTACAGCAACCTCATCGGCACCTCGATCGCGGAACTGCCTTCATGGGTGGCATCGTGGGCCAAGGTGGGCTTGGTGGCGGTGGAAGACATCAACCGCGACGGCATCCTGCAACTGGCGGAACTGACCCTGAACCCGGACGTGATCGTGCTGGCCACCCCGGAAATCGCCGGCCTGCCCTATGTGGTGGCCGGCCTGGTGGCGGCCGGCGGGCTGGCGGCGGCGCTATCCACCGCCGATGGCCTGCTGCTCACCATCGCCAACGCCCTCTCGCACGACGTCTACTACAAGATGATCAATCCGGATGCCAGCACCAGCCGCCGCATCACCTTGGCCAAATCCCTGCTTCTGGTGGTGGCGCTGCTGGCCGCCTGGGCCGCCGCGCAACGACCCGACACCATCCTGTCGATGGTCGCCTGGGCCTTTTCCATCGCCGGCGCCTGCTTCTTTCCCGCCCTGGTGCTGGGCATCTTCTGGAAACGCGCCACCCGCCAGGGCGCCATCGCCGGCATGTTGGTCGGGATGGGCCTCACCCTGTACTACCTGCTCGGCGTGAAGTTCTTCGCCATGGCCAAATGGTTCGACATCTCCGACATCTCCGCCGGCATCTTCGGCATCCCCGCCGGTTTCCTCACCATCGTCGTGGTCAGCCTCCTCACCCCCGCCCCGGATGCCGCCACCCAGGCCATGGTGGAGCATGTGCGCTATCCGGTGTCGCGCAGTGGGCAACCGTAGGAGGGTCGCGGCGGTTCCCCCCCTTTCCCAAAGGGGGGGTAGGGGGGATTTCAGAGCAGGCTGCCCAGGCACACGTCGCTAAATCCCCCACATTCCCCCTTTGAGAAAGGGGGAGGCCACCTCCTCCTCGCGCTGTCACATTGATCAACGCCCAGCCGCCGTGATCTGGTGATCCCGGTAATCATGTAGCGGCGCGCGATAAATGGCGCGGATTTGCGCGATATTTGGCATGAGTGCGGATTGCTCACAGCGCAAATTAATTGCATTTGCGATCACGCGAACGACACCGGCGCATCCGAGCAGCGGATGGTTTCGCCGGTCACCG
>JAUXXW010000095.1 GCA_030684775.1 Pseudomonadota bacterium | reverse complement strand
TGCGTTTTTTGCGATGGTTCTTAATTCCTGTTTGTTTAATCCAAATTTTTCTATTCCTCGATTCCTCATACCAATGAACCATTGTGGCGTCGCCCGGAAGATGATCGGCGTCTTGTGCCGCCAGCAGTGCGGGTAGCTGTGCTTGAGATGGGCCTTGGCGAGCAGGTGGCCGTTCTCGCTGAGGGTTTCCAGCAGCTTCTTGTTGCCGTCCCACACCGAGAGGCCGCCGACGAGGGGGGTGTCGGCGTAGAACTTGCCATCGTCGCCGACCGGGTTGGCGACTTCCAGACCGTATTTCAGGCCGGCGTTGTAGTCGTCGAGGCCGTGGCCGGGGGCGATGTGGACCAGGCCGACACCGGCCTCCGTGGTCACGAAATCGGCCAGGATCACCGGCACTTGGCTGTCATAGAAGGGATGGCGCAGTTGCAGGCCAGCCAAAGCCGCGCCCTTGACCTGGGCCACGGTTTCCACGGTCTCGAAGCCGTAACGCTGGATTGCGGCCTCGGCCAGGTCGCGCGCCAGGATCAGGAGTCCCTTGGGGGTGCGGATCAGGTCATAGGCGAAGTCCGGATGCACCGCCACCGCCCGGTTGGCCGGCAGGGTCCACGGCGTGGTGGTCCAGATCACCGCGTAAGCGGGGGTGTCGAGGTTATTGACACCGATGCGCTTGGCCAGATCGGCCAGGTCCGCCACCGGGAAGGCCACGTCGATGGCCGGCGACACTTTGTCTTCGTATTCCACTTCCGCTTCCGCCAGCGCCGAGCCGCAATCGACGCACCAGTGCACCGGCTTGCCGCCTTGGCGTAGATAGCCTCTGGACTGGATGATGCCGAGTTGGCGAATGATGTCCGCCTCGAACTGGAAATCCATGGTGCGGTAGGGATGGTCCCAATCGGCCAGCACGCCGAGGCGAATGAAGTCGGCCTTCTGCCGTTCCACCTGGCTGGCGGCGTATTCGCGGCACAGCTCGCGGAATTTCGCCGGTTCCATGTGCTTGCCGTGCTTCTTCTCCACCACCAGTTCGATCGGCAGGCCGTGGCAATCCCAACCCGGCACGTAGGGTGCGTCGAAGCCGTCCAGGGTCTTCGATTTGACGATGATGTCCTTGAGGATCTTGTTCACCGCGTGGCCGATGTGGATGTCGCCGTTGGCGTAGGGCGGGCCATCGTGAAGGATGAACTTGGGCCGGCCGGCGCTGGCGGCGCGAATCTTCTCGTAGAGCTTGTTCTCCTGCCATTGCTTGATCCAGCCCGGCTCGCGTTTGGCGAGATCGCCGCGCATGGGGAAGGGGGTGTCGGGCAGGTTCAGAGTGGATTTGTAGTCAGGCATTTTCTTCGCGGTCGGTGATGAAGCCGATGGGACGTTTCTTGGGTTGTGGGGGCGCGGTCAGTTGACGGAGGGTGTCGATGACGCCGGCCAGCGCCTGATCGTGGGAGGAAACCTTGCGTTCCAGGTAATCGAGCTTTTCCGCGATCTCGCGATGGCTGGAAAGCCAGTCGCGCAACTCGACGAAGGCGCGCACCACGAACACGCTCATTTCCACCGCCTTGGGCGAGTTGAGTAGGGTCGCGGCCATGATGGCGCCGTGTTCGGTGAAGGCGTAAGGGGCGTGAGGCGAGAATTTCAGCCGGGCGAGGTGGTCGCAATTTGCGACCACCTCTTTTTTCTCCGCAGCCGTCAGCTGAAACATGAATTCCACCGGAAACCGCGCCAGGTTGCGTTTGACCTGTTCGTTGAAACGCTTGGTCGGAACGCCATAAAGCGCCGCCAGATCGGCATCCAGCATCACCCGTTGGCCGCGCACGATCAGGATGCGCTCGGCAAAGGGCGTGGGGACCAACTCAGACACCCAGCAACTCCCGCGCCTGTTGCGCGTCGAGATCGATCTGGGCGATCAGGGCGTCGAGGTTGGGAAACTTGGCTTCGTCGCGCAGTTTGTGCAGGAACTCCACGCGCAGGTGCTCGCGGTAGATCGAACGGTCGAAGTTGAACAGGTGGACTTCCAGGGTCGGGCGGCCGTTGGTGTGCACGGTGGGGCGGGTGCCGAGGCTGGCGACGCCGGGCCAGTCGGGTTGCCCGAGGAGGCCCTGCACGCGTACCGCGAAGATGCCCTTCAACGGCGGCTTGTTGTGCTTCAGCTGGATGTTGGCGGTGGGGTAGCCGATCTTGCGGCCCAACTGGTCGCCGCCCACCACGCGGCCGGAGATCGAATAGGGGCGGCCCAGCAGTTGCGCGGCCATTGCCATGTCGCCCTCGGCCAGCGCCTCGCGCACAGCGGTTGACGAGGCGCGCTGGCCGGCGGCTTCGACGGTGTGCAGCGCTTCGGCCTGAAAGCCGAATTCGCGGCCCATGCGCTCCAGCAGGGCGAAGTCGCCGGCGCGTTTGGCGCCAAAGCGGAAATCGTCGCCCACCAGCACATAACGCGCCTTCAGGCCTTCCACCAGGATGCGGCGCACGAAATCCTCGGCGGAAAGCGCGGCGAACGGTTTGCTGAAGCGGCAGACATGGACGTGCGCGACCCCGAGGCCACGCAGGATTTCCAGCTTCTCGCGCAGGGAAGTCAGGCGGGTGGGGGCGGATTCCGGCGTGAAAATTTCGCGCGGATGCGGCTCGAAGGTCAGCACCGTCGGCGCGGCGGCCACCGAGGCGGCGCGCGAAGTCAGCCGCGCCAGCATGGCCTGGTGGCCGAGATGAATACCGTCGAAGTTGCCGATGGTGATGGCGTTGGGGCGCTTGGTTGCGGGCCAGCCGTGGGTCATCAGCATGAAGGGCTTACTCCGTGAACCAGCTTGCGCTGGACAAGCCTTGGAAATGTTGGAAATCGGCCAGATTGCGGCTCACCAGGGTCAGCTTGCGGCTGGCCGCCACGGCGGCGATCTGGCCGTCGCGGAAAGGTGGGGTCAAGCCGGCTGCTTCCAGGCGGGCCCGCTCGTTCGCGTGCCAGAGCGCGGCATCCAGGTCGTAGGGGAGGATCGCCATGCCGCAATCGATCAGGCCGCTGACGAAACCCTGCAAGCGTGTCTTGCGCACGCTCTCGGGCAGGCGCGCCACACCATAGGCCAGTTCATGCATGACCACCGTGCTGGTCGCGCAACTGGCGCGGTGCCGCGCCAGTTGTTCCATGACCCCGCTATTGGCCTCGGTCTTGGTGAGTTCCGACAGCACGTTGCTGTCCAGAAGAAAGGTCAGGCTTCCCATGTGAAGTCCTTGCCTGCCGCGCGGTCGCGGGTGGCGTCGATTTCGGCATCGGAAAAGCCCCGCCAATCACCGGGCAGTTCGCCGCGCCAGCCCTGCACAAACTCCAATAAGTCACCACGCGGCGCCGCGTGCTGGCGCAATTCCTGATATTCGACTTCGGAAAGGATCACCGCCACCGGCCGGCCATGCCGGGTCAGATGTACGACCTCGCCACCCTCGACCTGATGCACCAGGGCGGTGAAGGTGTTTTTTGCTTCCGTGATGGGGGTTTCCAACATGCTGGCGTGGTTAATCTGGCTATTGGGTGGCCATTTTAGGCTTCGGGAGAAGTGTGTGGCAATGGCCCTCCGCTATGAAGCCACGGCAAATTTGTTCTCACGCTAAGTCTTTGTATTACTGTGAAACAGCCGGCATCGAACTCCCCCGTAGGATGTGGTGAGCGCAGCGAACCGCATCAACCTGGCACACGCGGCATGATGCGGTTCGCTGCGCTCACCACATCCTACGGCAGTTATTTCATAGAGCGGGGCGGCTCATACAAAGCCAT
>JAUXXW010000087.1 GCA_030684775.1 Pseudomonadota bacterium | reverse complement strand
CTACGCCGCGTCAAGGGTGCGCTTCGCCAGGCGGCAAAAAGACGCCGCCTGCCCTTGACCCGGCTACGGGGCTGGCGTTTGTTGCCTCACCAGAGGGTGTAAACGACTCAATCAGTTGCTGCATCAGGTCTCGGGCTCGGAGCAGCGGCCAGCTGCGGACGGGGACATAATCACACGGGATGCAACAGCTACTCAGGAACTCCCAGGCATGAATCAGCAAGTCAGCATCCCCTTCGATATCCGCGCGGGGGGTAACTACAGCAATGGCTCTTATGGACGCGCATGGGGCGTGCGCCAAGTGCTCGACTTTTCTCTCGATGCCGAAAGCGGCGAGGAAACCGTGCGCTTCAAAGGCATCGCCGGCACTTGCCGGCGCAAGACCGGGCAGTGCACCCTCGACGAATTCCGTAAATGGGCACGCTACGAGGTCGCCCTCAACGAAAACTCCTGGCAGCGCATCGGCTATTACGAAGAGGAATTCACGGAACCGGAGTTGTAGGCCTTCCGCCCGCGCAAAGTAAAACCGCCCCGAAGGGCGGTTTTTGCTGGATCGAACGCAGCCGCTTACTTGGCTTTGCCGATGATCTCGATTTCCACGCGGCGGTTGGGCGCGTGGCAAACCTTCAGATCCGCGCTCGCCAGGGTTTTGTCGCACTGGGTCACTGGCTGCGTGTCGCCCATGCCGCTGGTGATGATGACCCCCGGCTTCACACCCTTGGCCACCAGATAGGACCTGACCGACTTGGCGCGCGCTTCCGACAGCACCTGGTTGGACTTGGCATTGCCGGTGGGGTCGGCATGGCCGATCACCTTGATCTGCTCGATCTCGCCCATGGCCGTGATCTTGGTGACGATCTCATCCAGACGAATCTTGCCGTCCCTGGACAGGTTCTTGATTCCGGATTTCCCGGACATGAACAGCGCGTCGCCGGCCAGGATCACCTTGTTGCTTTCCGAAGCGGGTGTGGCAACGGCGGGGGCAACAGGCGCGGCCACCACGACCGGCGACGGCGCGACGGCAACTTTCACCTCTGTCTTGAAGGCAGCCACGGCCTGGGTCGGCTCAACGGGCTTGGCTGCCTCGACCGCCTTGGCTACCGTAGCCGGCGTGACGGCTTCCACGACGGGCTTGGCCACTGCAACCGGCTTGGCTAGCTCGGCGGGTTTTTCCGCTTCGACGGCGGCCGGAGCGGCAACAGCCACCGGTACGTCAGCGGCGGCCTTGGCCGTCGGAGCCGGGGTTGCGACCGGCGCGTAGACCGAAGCGGGATTGAAGGTCGGAGCGGCCACCGGGAAGGTCGGCAGGGTGATGGTGGGGATGCCGATATTCGGCAGTGTCGGCAGCGCGGCCAGGTTGATACCGGGAACGAAGCCGGACAGATTACTCAGCATGGCGACAGGGTCCCACATGGCGAAGCTGCCGGCACCCTGCACGGAGGGCTGCGGCGCCCAGGTCAGCCAGTTGCTGTTACCTTGGCCGTAGGAGTTCGGGTTCACCACGGCACCCATCATGCCGGTGTATAGCGCGGGGTTGGCCATCGTGCCCGCCAGGTTCCAGGCGCGCGGGTCCAGACCCGCCATGCCCCAGCGGATATAGGTATTGGGATTGAGTGTGGACAGCAGGGTGTTCCACAGCTTCGAGTCGACCGGCAGCATGGCCCAGCGCATCAGCTTGCCCGGGTCGGAAAGCTGGGTTAGCACCGCCGTGTAGAAATTGGGGTCACCGGTAGCGGCGGCCCACTTGAGATAGATATTGGGATCGGCGAACTGGACCAGGTTGCGCACGGCATCGGGATGCGCGGCGCTGTTCATCATGTTCAGCCAGCCACCCGGGTCCATCATGCCGTTCATCATGGCGACATAGAAACCTGGTTCGGTCACGGCATTGGTCCAGGGCACGAACACCTTGGGATCTTTGAACGCGGACAGATTGCGCGAGAAGTCGGTCATGCGTGCCAGCCAGGCTTCCGGGGTCTGCGGCATGTCGCTCTTGGCGGCCTCTTTGGCGGCGGCCTGACCAGCGAAAGTCGGAATCTCGGTGGTGCCCATCGCGGCCAGGGCCGGAGTCGCCGCAAGGGCAAGCACAACGGTGATTATTTTCAGTTTCATGGCGCTTCCTTTTCGAAAATACTTGAAAAAACAGTGTATTAGATATTTGTTGCATTCTAGCAACGGCCTCGCCGATGGGTAAACCATGGGGAGATTGAACCGCTAAATAGCTAGACACCCTGTTGCGTAATTTTGCTGAACATGTGAAGCACGGCTTCGCCATTTCGAGGTGTTACGGGTGGCCTGGGCATAAAAAAAGCCGGCTATAGCCGGCTTTTTCTCGGTGGTCGCGTGACCTTACTCGGTAACAACAGCCTCTTCAGCACGATCAACCAACTCGATCAGTGCCATAGGTGCGTTGTCCCCTTGGCGAAAGCCGAACTTGAGAATACGTACATAACCACCAGGACGGGATTGGAAGCGGGGTCCAAGGTCGTCAAAAAGTTTAACCACCATGTCCCGGTCACGCAGCCGGTCGAAAGCCAGGCGGCGATTAGCCAGGCTGGGCTTTTTTCCCAACGTGATCAGAGGCTCGACCACCTTGCGCAATTCCTTGGCCTTGGGCAGCGTGGTTTTTATCGCCTCATGCTTGAGCAGGGCATTGGAGAGGTTACGCAACAAAGCGGCGCGGTGGCTGCTGGTACGGTTTAGTTTTCGATGGGCGAGACGGTGGCGCATATTGTTCTACCTAATAGAGATCAGGGTTTCTCGAGGCCAACAGGCGGCCAGTTCTCAAGCTTCATGCCGAGGGTAAGGCCACGGGCTGCCAGTACATCCTTGATCTCGTTCAAGGATTTGCGGCCCAGGTTGGGAGTCTTGAGCAATTCGGTTTCACTGCGTTGAATCAGGTCGCCGATGTAATAGATATTCTCGGCCTTCAGGCAATTGGCGGAGCGTACCGTGAGTTCGAGCTCGTCTACCGGACGCAACAGGATCGGGTCGACGGCCGGTGAAGCCGGACTCTTGCTGCCGACCTCCGCGATAGTCGCCACACCCTTCAGGTCCGCAAACGAGGCCAATTGCTCAATCAGCAAACGAGCTGAATGACGTACAGCTTCCGCAGGCTCAATGACCCCATTGGTCTCGATTTCGATAATCAGCTTATCCAGATCTGTGCGCTGTTCAACACGAGCACTGTCGACGCTGAAACTGACTTTTCTGACAGGACTGTAAAGAGCATCCACCATGATTACACCAACTGCGCGTGATTCATCAGGAAGCACACGTGTACTGGCAGGGACATAACCACGCCCGCCTTCGATCTTGATTTCCATCTCCAGACTGCCACCCTTGGTCAGGTGAGCAATCACATGGTCAGGATTCAGTATCTCGACGTCATGACCAGCCTGTATATCCGCCGCGGTAACTACACCTTCGCCCGACTTGTTTATCGTTAACAGTGCTTCATCGCGGCTGTTCAGCTTGACCGCCAACCCCTTGAGGTTGAGCAGAATATCGACGACGTCTTCCTGTACACCTTCGATTACGGAATACTCGTGGACGACACCCGCGATGCGAACCTCGGTGGGTGCATAGCCACGCATGGATGACAAGAGGATGCGACGCAGGGCATTACCCAACGTGTGGCCATACCCACGCTCGAAAGGCTCAAGCGTAATGCGAGCCTGGCGGGGGGATATGCTGTTGACCTCAACGATGCGCGGTTGCAGCAAATCACCATTGTTAGACATATTTCGCTTCCTTCAGAGAACCAGGCAATTACTTGGAATAAAGTTCAATCACCAAGTGCTCATTGATGGTGGGCGGCAATTCGGCGCGTTGCGGCATGGCCTTGTAAGTACCCTTGAGTGCCTTGGCATCGACCTCTACCCACTCAGGGAAGCCACGGCTCGCCGCGGCTTCGGCGGCTGCCTTGATGCGCAATTGTCCTTTTGACTTCTGTGCCACTTCCACCACATCACCCGGCTTTACCTGGTAAGAGGGAATGTTTACGCGTTTACCATTAACCAGAATTGCATTATGGCGAACCGCCTGGCGACATTCAGTGCGAGAGGCACCGAATCCCATGCGGTAGGTAACGGTATCAAGACGAGATTCAAGCATCTGCAACAGATTTTCGCCGGTAACACCCTTGCGACGGTCGGCGGCGAAATAGGTCAAGCGGAACTGGTGTTCGAGAACCCCATAGATACGACGGATTTTCTGTTTCTCACGTAACTGGCCGCCGTAATCGGAGACACGCATGTTCTTTGCGCCATGCTGGCCAGGCGCCTGGTTGCGGCGCTCGATGGCGCATTTGTCGCTGAAACACTTCTCACCCTTGATGAAAAGTTTCTCGCCTTCACGTCGGCACTGACGGCATTTGGGATCTAGGTTGCGGGCCACTTATGCTCTCCTATTGCTTAGATACGGCGTTTCTTGGGCGGACGGCAGCCGTTGTGCGGCATGGGCGTCACGTCGGAGATGCTGGTGATCTTGTAGCCGAGACCGTTCAGCGCGCGCACGGTGGAATCGCGACCGGGGCCAGGGCCCTTGATACGCACTTCCAGGTTTTTCAGTCCATATTCCAGGGCCAGCTTGCCGGCATTTTCAGCGGCTACCTGCGCCGCGAAAGGGGTGCTCTTGCGGGAGCCCTTGAAGCCAGCGCCACCAGCGGTCGCCCAGGCAAGAGCATTGCCCTGACGATCAGTGATGGTGATGATGGTGTTGTTGAAGGATGCGTGAATGTGCGCGATACCTTCGGCAACATTCTTCTTAACTTTCTTGCGCGCTCGCGCTGCACTAGCCTTGGCCATATCGTTTACCTATTACTTCTTGTTCTGCATCTGCTTGCGGGGGCCCTTGCGGGTACGGGCATTTGTGCGGGTACGCTGACCACGCAGCGGCAAGCCCTTGCGGTGACGCACACCACGGTAGCAACCCAGGTCCATCAAGCGCTTGATATTCATGGTGACCTCACGGCGCAGGTCACCCTCAACGGTCAGCTTGCCAATGCTGTCGCGGATCTTCTCGATGTCGTTGTCAGTAAGATCCTTGATCTTCTGCGCCGGGTTCACCCCAGACTCCTGACAGATGAGCCGCGCACGGGTGCGGCCGACACCGTAAATCGACGTGAGCGCGATCTCGGCATGCTTATGGTTTGGGATATTTACCCCAGCGATACGGGCCATCTACGAACCCCCAACAAACAAAAACGAAAAATTATAGTGAATCAACTTGCTACTTGGCAAGTTGAAATCAGCCTTGGCGCTGCTTGTGACGTGCCTCGCTACAAATAACGCGAACCACGCCCTTACGGCGGACAATCTTGCATTTACGGCAAATCTTCTTTACAGAGGCTTGAACACGCATGTCCGGCTCCTTTATCAAAAATAACTGCGCACGCGAAACATTGTGCGCCTGCGATAGATCGTGGGCGCGAAGGCAACCGTGATCTTGTCACCGGAAATATATGTATCTGGTGCATATATATTCCCGGAAGAATGTACGTGTACTACGTGCCCCCTCAAGCCGGAACGGGAGGCGGCATTTGTGAGATACAGGCAACGTCATCGGGAACTGTTAAAGCTCGTCAGTGCCATCGCGTTTATCTCGAAATGAAATTTCCGCCTTTGAAGTTGGCCTTCTTGAGCAGTGACTCGTATTGGTGAGTCATAACGTACGCCTGGACCTGAGCCATAAAATCCATGCTTACTACCACGATGATGAGCAGGGACGTGCCGCCGAAATAGAAAGGAACGTTCCAATTAACGATAAGGAATTCAGGTATCAAACAGACCAGGGTAATGTAGGCAGCGCCAACCAGGGTCAGGCGTGTCATCACCTTGTCGATAAACTTCGCCGTCTGTTCACCAGGCCTGTAGCCGGGAATAAAAGCGCCACTTTTCTTCAGGTTGTCCGCTGTTTCCCGCGGGTTGAAGACCAGAGCGGTATAGAAGAAACAGAAGAAAACAATCGCCGTGGCATACAACATCACATATATGGGCTGTCCCGGTGACAGCGCGGCACCAAGGTCCTTAAGCCAGGTAAAACCTTCGTGGCTACCAAACCAACCCGCTATGGTCGCGGGAAACAGGATGATGCTGGAAGCGAATATGGGAGGTATCACACCCGCCATGTTCAACTTCAAGGGCAGGTGTGAACTTTGCCCGCCATAGACCTTATTGCCGACCTGTCGCTTTGCATAATTGACAAGTATCTTCCGCTGGCCACGTTCAACAAAAACGACAAGAGCCGTCACCAGGAGCGCGCCGACGAATAACACAAGCACCATGGGAATCGAGAAGGCACCGGTACGACTCAATTCGAGCGTGCCACCAATCGCAGAGGGCAAACCAGCCGCTATACCCGCGAAAATAATGATCGAGATCCCGTTGCCGAGGCCACGCTCGGTAATCTGCTCGCCCAACCACATCAAGAACATAGTGCCCGCGACCAAGGTGATCATGGTGGTAAGGCGGAACATCATCCCCGGATCAAGTACCAAGCCAGCCTGGCTTTCCAGAGCGATCGAGATACCAATTGCCTGGAAAGTTGCCAGCACCACCGTGCCGTAGCGCGTGTACTGGGTAATTTTTCGGCGTCCAGCCTCGCCCTCTTTCTTGATCGCCTCCAGTTGCGGCGACACTACCGTCATTAGCTGCATGATGATCGATGCCGAAATGTACGGCATGATCCCCAGCGCGAAGACGGTAAAGCGCGAAAGCGCACCACCCGAGAACATGTTGAACATGCCCAGGATGCCACCCTCCTGACTCTTGAACAGATCCTGCAGGACGGTCGGATCGATACCTGGAACCGGGATATGCGCCCCGATACGGTAGACGATCAGCGCACCCAGCAAGAACAGGAGGCGACTTTTCAGGTCGCCCATCTTGCCGGACATCTGGAGAAGGTTGGCGGCACCGGCCAAGATACGTTTCCTTCTCAGGCCTCGACCAAGCTGCCGCCGGCAGCCTCGATCGCGGCACGAGCACCCTTGGTTGCGGCTAGGCCGACCAGCTTGACCGCTTTCTCGATGTCACCAGCCAGGATGATCTTTGCACTGCGGGTCAATTGTGATACCAGCCCCGCTTGCTTGAGTACCAGCATATCGACAGTATCAACAGGCAGGGCATTGATATCGGAGAGGCGCACTTCGGCCTTGAAGGCGCGATCCAGCGAAACAAAGCCGCGCTTGGGAAGGCGACGTGCCAAGGGCATCTGGCCGCCTTCAAAACCGACTTTATGGAATCCACCGGCACGAGACTTCTGGCCTTTATGGCCACGTCCACCCGTCTTACCGAGGCCGGAACCTATACCACGGCCAGGGCGCTTGCTGGAGTGAGTGCTACCCGTAGCGGGTTTGATAGTGTTGAGCTTCATCACGCAACCTCGAATTTCACCAGGTAGTTGACCCGGTTGATCATGCCGCGCACGGCAGGGGTGTCTTCCAGAATTCTGCTCTGGTTCATACGCTTTAGCCCGAGACCACGCACGCTGGCACGATGAGCCTGGACAGTACCGATCGGGCTTCCGATCAGCGTGACCTTGATCTTTCCTTTAACGTCGCTCATGGCTTACTCCAGGATTTCAGCGACGGTCTTGCCGCGCTTCGCCGCGATTTCGCTGGGCGTCATCATTTGAGACAGGCCATTCAACGTCGCGCGAACGACGTTGTAAGGATTGGTGGAGCCCAGGCATTTGGCCAACACGTTGTGCACGCCCATCACCTCGAACACGGCGCGCATCGCGCCACCGGCGATAATCCCGGTACCTTCGGACGCAGGCTGGATCAAGACACGAGATGCGCCATGGCGACCGATGACGGCGTGGTGGAAAGTGCCATTCTTGAGCGACACTTTGACCATCTTGCGACGGGCTTCATCCATCGCCTTCGTTACGGCCACAGGCACTTCGCGGGCTTTGCCCTTGCCCATGCCGACGGCGCCATCGCCGTCACCAACCACGGTCAAAGCGGCAAAGCTGAGAATACGGCCGCCCTTCACCACCTTGGTGACACGGTTGACCGAAATCATCTTTTCTTGCAGGCCGTCGCCGCGATCTTCTTGCTGTTGCTGTTGAGGTTTCGCCATGATCTTTCTCGCTTAGAACTGCAAACCGTGTTCACGGGCTGCTTCGGCCAGCGCCTTGACACGGCCGTGAAACGCAAAGCCGGCACGGTCGAAAGAAACCTTCTCGACTCCAATTGCCTTGGCTTTCTCGGCGATGAGCTGGCCAATAGCCTTGGCTGCATCTACGTTGCCACCATTCTTCAACTGAGCCCGCACATCCTTCTCAAGTGAGGAAGCCGATGCAAGCACGTTGCCACCTGTTGCGTCGATAAGTTGCGCATAGATGTGTGTATTAGTGCGATGTACGCAAAGGCGGGTCGCACCCAGCTCCGCGATTTTGGCGCGGGTTTTGCGCGCCCTGCGCAGCCGACGGAATTTCTTGTCCATTGCAATGGCTCCAGGTTATTTCTTCTTGGTCTCTTTACGGACCACGACTTCATCCGAATAACGCACGCCTTTGCCCTTGTATGGTTCGGGCTTGCGGTAAGCACGCACATCGGCCGCGACCTGGCCGACCACTTGCTTATCCATACCCTTGATCACAACCTCTGTCTGGGTAGGCGTTTCGACCTTGATGCCTTCCGGCATGATGTGCTCGACCGGATGCGAGAAACCCAGGGTCAGATTGAGCTTGTTACCTTGCGCCTGCGCACGGTAACCGACGCCGACCAGGGTCAACTTGCGCTCAAAGCCTTTGGTTACACCGAGGATCATATTGGCCAGCAATGCCCGAGTGGTACCGGACATGGCATGCGCTTCACGAGAATCATTGGCGGTAGCAATCTGCAGTCGATCATCGGCGTGAGTAACGCTGACATGGGAGACCAGAGATTGCGTCAAGACACCGAGAGGGCCCTTGATAGTGATGGCGTCGCTGGTGAGATTGACTTCAACACCAGACGGCACAGAAACAGGATTTTTGGCAACGCGCGACATCTTTTACCTCACGCCACAACGCAGAGAACTTCGCCGCCGACACCTAGGGAACGCGCCTTGCGGTCGGTCATGACACCCTGTGATGTGGAAACAATGGCGACGCCGAGGCCGTTCATCACGCGGGGCAGATTGTCATGACCCTTGTAAATGCGCAGACCAGGGCGGCTGATGCGTTCGATTTTTTCAATAACAGGACGGCCCGCGTAATAGCGTAACGCCACTTCCATTTCCGGCAGACCACCGTTCTCATGAACCTTGTAACCGTCGATATAGCCTTCGTCCGTGAGGACTTGGGCAATCGCGTTCTTCAGTTTGGAGGACGGCATCTTTACCGTAACTTTTTCGACCATCTGACCGTTACGAATACGGGTCAGCATGTCGGCGATGGGATCACTCATGCTCATTTATGCACCCCTTACCAGCTAGCCTTGACCACGCCGGGGATTTCACCCTTCATGGCGAACTCGCGGATCTTGTGACGGCACAGGCCGAACTTGCGGAACACACCACGCGGGCGTCCGGTCAATGCGCAACGGTTGCGCAGGCGACTCTCACTGGCGTTGCGCGGCAACGTCTGGAGCTTGAGGCGCGCATCCATACGGTCGCTTTCTTCCAGGTTGACATCATTGATGATTGCCTTGAGCGCCGAACGCTTTGCAGCAAACTTCTTCACCGTGGCGCGACGTTTTGCTTCACGGTTGATCAGTGCGAGCTTAGCCATCGCAACCTCAATTCTTGAAAGGAAACTTGAACGCCGAAAGAAGAGCCCTGGCTTCTTCATCGGTCTTGGCGGTCGTGGTGATGGTGATATTCATCCCACGCAGCGTGTCGATCTTCTCATACTCGATTTCCGGGAAGATGATCTGCTCTTTGACGCCCATGTTGTAGTTGCCACGGCCATCAAAACCCTTGCCACCAATTCCCCGGAAGTCGCGTATACGCGGAATCGCGACACTGATCAGACGATCCAGGAATTCATACATACGCTCGCGACGAAGCGTCACCATGCAGCCCACAGGATAGTGATCGCGAATCTTGAAACCGGCGATAGACTTGCGGGACAACGTCACCACAGGCTTCTGACCCGCAATCTTGGTCATATCACCCACAGCATGATCCATGACCTTCTTGTCGCCCACAGCCTCGCCGACCCCCATATTTAGCGTGACCTTTGTAACACAAGGCACTTCCATTACCGACTTGTAGCCAAAGCGATCCATAAGCTGCTTGACAACCGTGTCTTTGTAGTAATCGTGCATACGAGCCATGACCACTCCTTACGTGTTCAGTACTTCACCATTGGATTTGAAGAAACGCACCTTGCGCCCATCCTCCAATGTTTTGATACCCACACGATCACCCTTGCCGGCGGCGGCATTGAACACCGCGACGTTGGACTGATGTATAGGCATGTCTTTGTCCTGGAAGCCGCCAGTGGTTCCACGCATCGGGTTCGGCTTGACAGCCTTACGCACGCGATTAACCCCCTCGACAACTAACTTTTCCTCAAGCATGCGCAAAACCGTTCCGCGCTTGCCCTTGTCTTTTCCGGCTAGGACGATGACTTCATCGCCTTTACGAATCTTGCGCATGTTCAGGCTCCTTACAGAACTTCCGGCGCCAACGAAACGATCTTCATGAATCGCTCCGTGCGCAGCTCACGGGTAACAGGCCCGAAAATGCGGGTGCCGATAGGCTCAAGCTTGTTGTTGAGCAGGACAGCCGCGTTCTTGTCGAACTTGATGAGGGAACCATCAGGACGACGCACACCCTTGGCGGTACGCACCACCACAGCGCTGTAAACGTCACCCTTCTTGACGCGACCACGCGGCGCAGCATCTTTGATGCTGACCTTGATAATGTCGCCTACTCCGGCATAACGCCGCTTCGAGCCACCCAACACCTTGATGCACATAACGGTGCGCGCACCGGTGTTGTCAGCCACGTCCAACGTGGATTGCATCTGGATCATGTTTTCTCTCCAACTTGCCAACCAACCGTAGTCGGCAGTTTTGGATCCCGTTCGGGTTGCGCGTTTTCACGCGAATCATGTTGCGTAACCGCATGGTTACGCGTTAACTCCCAGAGCACCGATGTGGTGAACTGGAAAGCCCGCCATTGTATTGGCGAGCGCTTGCCCAAGCAAGCTTTATTTACAGCAATCGCGCCTTTTCGATCAAACGCGCCACTCGCCAAGCTTTGGTCTTGGAGAGCGGACGACATTCCTCGATCACCACGACATCACCCATGCCGAATTCATTATTTTCGTCGTGGGCGTGGTACTTCTTGGACAGGCGAATAATCTTGCCATACAGGGGGTGCTTGACTTTACGCTCCACCAGTACGGTAACGGTCTTGTTCATCTTGTCGCTGACAATGGTGCCGGTGAGGGCACGCGCGACATTTACGGTTTGTTGTTCGCTCATGATCCTGCTCGTCAGTTGCCGGCCGTAAGCTTCTGTTCCTGCATGACAGTGCGCACGCGGGCGATGTCACGGCGAACCTTACGAAGCTCGTGGGTCTTGGTGGTCTGCTGGGTGGAAAGCTGCATACGCAAGCTGAACTGTGCACGAAGCAATTCCTTCACTTCCTGCTTGAGTTCTTCCGTGGATTTGGCCTTGAGTTCATTCGCTTTCATGTCAGATCCCAAAATGGCGAGTCACAAAAGTGGTGGCGATGGGCAGTTTGGCCGCGGCCAGGCGGAATGCCTCGCGCGCGGTGACTTCGTCCACACCTTCCATTTCGTAGAGCACTTTACCAGGCTGAATTTCAGCGACGTAAAACTCAGGATTGCCCTTACCGTTACCCATACGGACTTCGGCAGGCTTTTGGGAAATCGGCTTGTCCGGGAAAATGCGTATCCAGATGCGCCCACCACGTTTGATGTGGCGAGTCATGGCACGACGGGCAGCTTCGATCTGGCGTGCGGTAATGCGACCCCGCGCAATGGCTTTGAGGCCAAATTCACCAAAACTCACTTTCGCTCCGCGTGTAGCCAGGCCGGTATTTCGGCCCTTCTGTTCCTTGCGGTACTTTCTTCTGGCTGGCTGAAGCATGTGTTACTCCTTTCCTGCCCGCATGGCCGGGCGACGCGGCCGGCGCTCAGGCTCGGGTGCGGCGACCGGCTTTTCACCACGTGCCAGTGCATCACCCTTATAAACCCAGACTTTGATACCAATGATCCCGTAGGTGGTCTTGGCTTCAGAGAACCCGTAGTCGATATCTGCGCGTAGCGTATGCAGAGGAACTCGTCCTTCGCGGTACCACTCGGTACGTGCAATCTCGATACCGTTCAAGCGTCCGGCAGACATGATCTTGATACCCTGAGCACCGAAGCGCATCGCGTTCTGCATGGCGCGCTTCATGGCGCGGCGGAACATGATCCGTTTCTCAAGCTGATTGGCGATTGAATCGGAAATCAACTGCGCATCAGTCTCGGGCTTGCGCACTTCCTCGATGTTGAGCGTAACCGGTACGGACATCATGGCATTGAGCTGGCGGCGCAAAGCTTCGATATCCTCGCCCTTCTTGCCGATCACCACGCCAGGGCGTGAGGAGAACAGGGTAATGCGGGCATTCTTGGCCGGGCGCTCGATAACGATGCGACTCAGGGAGGCATGGGCGAGCTTCTTCTTGAGAAAGTCGCGCACCTTGATGTCCTCGATCAGTGTGGCCGCATAATTTTTGCTGTTTGCATACCACTTGGAAGTCCAGCCTTTGTTGACACTCAGGCGGAATCCTATCGGATGAATCTTCTGTCCCATTTGCCTTCCTTCAGTCGCCAACCGTCACAGTGATGTGACAAGTCGGTTTGATGATGCGGTTTCCGCGACCTTTAGCCCGGGCGGTGAAACGCTTCAGGCTGGAGCCCTGGTCGACGTAGATGGTTGTAACTTTCAGTTCGTCGATATCCGCGCCTTCGTTGTGCTCGGCGTTGGCGATAGCCGATTCGAGCACTTTCTTGATGGTGAAGGCGGCCTTCTGCGGTGAGAAGGTGAGGATATTCAGAGCCAGATCGACGCGCTTGCCGCGCACCATGTCGGCGACCAAACGGGCCTTCTGTGAGGAAAGCCGCGTGCCACGCAGAATTGCTGATACTTGCATCGCTGCTCTCCTTACTTCTTCTTGGCCTTTTTGTCGGCGGCATGACCTTTGAACGTACGGGTCAGTGCGAATTCGCCGAGCTTGTGGCCCACCATGTTTTCCGTGACGTACACGGGGATATGTTTGTTACCGTTATGCACAGCTACCGTCAGACCGATGAAATCGGGCAGCACTGTGGAACGACGCGACCAGGTCTTGATCGGCTTCTTATCACCCACCGCCAGCGCGGTCAGCACCTTTTTCATCAGGTGGCCGTCAACGAAGGGGCCTTTTTTTACAGAACGAGCCATTCAACTCACCTCTTACGCTTTATGACGGCGACGCACGATCATGCTATCGGTACGCTTGTTGTTACGAGTACGGTAGCCCTTGGTAGGCTGACCCCAGGGAGAAACAGGCACGCGGCCCTCACCGGTGCGGCCTTCACCACCACCGTGAGGGTGATCGACCGGGTTCATCACGGTTCCACGAACGGTCGGACGAACACCACGCCAACGCATGGCACCGGCCTTGCCGATAGAACGCAGATTGTGTTCTTCATTACCGACTTCACCCAGGGTGGCGCGGCAATCGACATGGACGCGGCGAATCTCACCTGAGCGCAAACGAAGCTGGGCATAGGTACCTTCGCGCGCCAGCAACTGCACGCTGGCACCCGCGGAGCGGGCAATCTGCGCGCCCTTGCCGGGCATCATTTCGATGCAATGAATCGTGGAACCCACCGGAATGTTGCGCAATGGCATGCAATTACCCGGCTTGAACGGGGCCTCGGCTCCGCTCATCAGCACTGTTCCCACCTCTACACCACGCGGCGCGATGATGTAACGGCGCTCACCGTCGACGTAAAGGATCAGCGCGATATGGGCGCTACGGTTGGGGTCGTATTCGATGCGCTCGACCTTGCCGGGTATCCCGTCCTTGTTGCGCTTGAAATCAACAATACGGTAGTGCTGCTTGTGACCACCACCTTTGTGGCGAGTGGTGATATGACCATTGTTGTTGCGACCGGCCTTGCTGTTCTGCTTTTCGACCAGTGATGCAACCGGCTTGCCTTTGTGCAGACCAGGCGTGACCACCTTCACCACGGCGCGGCGGCCTGGGGAGGTCGGTTTGACTTTTACCAGCATGACTTATTCTCCTGCGGCGAAGTTGAGTTCCTGACCCGGCTTCAGGCAGACATAGGCCTTCTTCCAGTCAGAGCGCTTGCCATTGAAACGGCCGAAGCGCTTGCTCTTGCCCTTCACATTGGTCACTTGCACACCCTTAACCTCGACCTTGAACAACAACTCGACAGCCGCCTTGATCTCGGGCTTGGTTGCGCTTGTGGCAACGCGGAATATGACTTGCTCGCGTTTGTCGGCCAGCATTGTCGCTTTCTCGGAGATAACCGGCGCCAGGATGACCTGGAGCAGGCGCTCCTCTTTCATCTGCACGGCGCTCATGCGTACATCTCCTCAATGGACTTGACCGCGTCGCGCGTCATGAGCACGCGATCGAATCGGATCAGACTAACCGGGTCGGCATGCTGCGGTTCGAGAAGCAGCACGTTGGGCAGATTGCGAGAGGAAAGCCACAGATTTTCATCAATCTCGTGCGCGATGATCAGCACACGGTTGGAAATCCCCATTTCCTTGAGCTTGCCGGCAAGAATTTTGGTCTTCGGCGCTTCGATGACCAGGCTGTCCACCACGGTCAGACGACCATCCTGCGCGAGGCGCGAGAATATGGTCGCGATGCCGGCACGGAACATTTTGCGGTTGACCTTCTGGCTGAAGTTCTCATCTGGTTTGTTCGGGAAAGCACGACCACCACCACGCCAGATGGGTGAAGAAGTCATACCCGCGCGAGCACGGCCCGTACCCTTCTGCTTGAACGGCTTTTTCGTGCTGTGACGCACTTCGGCGCGCGTCAACTGGGCACGATCACCCGTCCGCGCATTGGCCATGTAGGCCGTAACCAGTTGGTGCACCAATGCTTCGTTGTAGTCGCGAGCAAACACAGCATCAGACGCGCTGACCGCGCCCGCATCCTGGCCCTGCTCATTGATCAGCTTCAGATCCATCACACGACTCCTTTGACGGCGGGGCAGACCACGATGTCACCACCCTTGGGACCAGGCACGGCCCCTTTGATCAGGAGCAACTGACGCGAAGCATCAACACGAACGACTTCCAGATTCTGCACGGTACGCTGCACCGCCCCGAGGTGGCCAGACATTCGCTTGCCGGGAAAAACCCGACCGGGATCCTGCGCCATACCCGTGGAACCGGGCACATTATGGGAACGCGAGTTGCCGTGAGAGGCGCGCTGTGACCTGAAATGGTGGCGCTTGATGGTGCCAGCATAACCCTTGCCCTGAGTCACCCCGGAGACATCGACCATTTGACCGGGCTGGAACAACTCCGCATTGAGCGCGGCGCCAGGTTCAAACTGAGCAACCACCTCTGCCGCAACTCGGAATTCAGCGAGACCGCGAGCGGCTTCCACACCCGCCTTGGCCAGATGGCCGGCAACAGGCTTGGTGATACGGCTCGGCTTGCGTGTGCCGTAGGCGACCTGAACAGCGGTGTAACCGTCCGTTTCGGCCGTCTTGACTTGACTGACGCGGTTGTTCGACACGTCCAACACCGTCACCGGAATGGATACACCATCCTCGGTGAATATGCGGGTCATGCCGATCTTCCGACCGACAAGGCCTAGACTCATTTTTGTTTCCTTTTCAAGGCGCTGACTACAATTGGCCAGCGGTTACAAATAGAAAGCGCGAGAGTATATACACCCTCGCGCCCTTAAGGCAACCTGAATTACTGCAACTTGATCTCTACATCCACTCCCGCGGGCAGATCAAGCTTCATCAGTGCGTCGACTGTCTTGTCCGTGGGATCGACAATGTCCATCAAGCGCTTGTGAGTACGGATTTCCAACTGGTCACGCGAACTCTTGTTCACATGAGGGGAACGCAGGATGTCGAAGCGCTCGATGGACGTGGGCAGGGGCACGGGGCCCTTGACGACGGCACCGGTGCGCTTGGCGGTATCGACGATTTCCATGGCGGATTGGTCGATCAGCTTGTAATCGTAGGCCTTGAGGCGAATTCGGATTTTCTGGTTTGACATGTTGGTAGCCTTGATTACTCGATGACTTTCGCGACCACGCCGGCGCCGACGGTACGGCCGCCTTCACGGATGGCGAAACGCAGGCCTTCTTCCATCGCGATCGGGGCGATCAGCGCCGCCGTAATCGAGACGTTGTCGCCAGGCATGACCATCTC